>DASXHF010000127.1:0-24617 GCA_036488775.1 Gemmatimonadaceae bacterium
GGCTCGCTGAGCGCGATGCAGGACGGCAGCGCGGACCGGTACTTCCAGGAGGGAGAGCTCTCACCGAAGAAGCTGGTCCCGGAGGGGATCGAAGGGCGCGTGCCGTATCGTGGCCCGGTAGCGGACGTGCTCTTCCAGATGGTCGGCGGACTGCGGAGCGGAATGGGCTACGTCGGCTGCGGGACGGTGGACGAGCTGCGCACGGAGACGGAGTTCGTTCGGATCACGACGGCCGGCCTTCGCGAATCGCACCCACACGACGTGACGATCACGCGGGAAGCGCCGAATTACAGCTTGTGAGGGCAGGCAGCTGGTGAATCGGTGAATCCGTGAATCGGTGAAACGGCTGGTGACTCGGTGACTCAAAACCGAATGGCCACGACCACCGTGGAGATCTCTCGCAGGATTCTCCACACGGGGTCGTGGCCATTGCCGTTGAGTCACCGAGTTACCGATCCGCCTCACCGATTCACGGATTCACCGATTCACGGATTCACCAACTGCCTGCCCTCACAAGCTGTAATTCGGCGCTTCCCGCGTGATCGTCACGTCGTGTGGGTGCGATTCGCGCAGGCCGGCCGTCGTGATCCGGACGAACTCCGTCTCCGTGCGCAGCTCGTCCACCGTGCCGCAGCCGACGTAGCCCATTCCGCTCCGCAGTCCGCCGACCATCTGGAAGAGCACGTCCGCCACCGGGCCACGATACGGCACGCGCCCTTCAATTCCCTCCGGGACCAGCTTCTTCGGTGAGAGCTCTCCCTCCTGGAAGTACCGGTCCGCGCTGCCGTCCTGCATCGCGCTCAGCGAGCCCATGCCGCGAACCATCTTGAACCGGCGGCCTTCGAGCAGGAACGTTTCCCCCGGACTCTCCTCCGTGCCGGCGAGCATGCTTCCCATCATCACGCTGCTCGCGCCCGCCGCGAGCGCCTTCACGACGTCGCCAGAGTACTTGATCCCGCCGTCGGCGATCACGGGGACGTCTCCCGCCCCTTCCACGGCATCGAACACCGCCGTGAGCTGCGGAACGCCCACGCCGGTCACGACGCGCGTCGTGCAGATCGAGCCCGGTCCGACGCCGACCTTCACCGCGTCGACTCCGCGTTCGACCAGCGCTCGCGCGCCTTCGCGTGTCGCGATGTTGCCGACGACGAGCTGCGTCTCCGGGAACGCCTCGCGCACCTTCGTCGTCGCGTCCAGCACACCCTGCGAGTGGCCGTGCGCGGTGTCGATGATCAGCGCGTCGACCCCGGCATCCATCAGCGCCTTCGCCCGGTCCAGAAAATCGCCGCCCGCGCCGATCGCCGCGGCGACGCGCAGCCGCCCGTGCTGGTCTTTGTTGGCCGTCGGGTACTGCCGCCGCTTGTGAATGTCCTTGACCGTGATCAGCCCCTTCAGGTGCCGCTGGTCGTCCACCACCGGCAGCTTTTCGACGCGATGCTTCGCGAGGATGCGCTCGGCCTCGTCGAGCGTCGTCCCGATCGGCGCGGTGACCAGACGGTCCTTCGTCATCGCCTCGGCCACCGGCCGGTCGAGACTGCGCTCGAACTGCAGGTCGCGATTGGTGACGATGCCGACGAGCCGTCCGTCGCCGTCCACGATCGGCACGCCGCTCACGCGGAAGCGGGACATGAGATTGCTCGCCTCGCGCAACGTGGCCGTCTCGGGCAGGGTGTAGGGGTTGATGATCATCCCGCTCTCGCTGCGCTTCACGATGTCCACCTGCATCGCCTGCCGGTCGATGGACATGTTCTTGTGCAGCACTCCGATGCCGCCGGCTCGCGCCATGGCGATCGCCATCTCGGCTTCCGTCACGGTGTCCATCGCCGCGGAGACGAGGGGAACGTTCAGCTCGATCTGCCGGGTGAAGTGCGACCGGGTCGCCACATCTTTTGGATGCGTGACCGAGTGTCGTGGGGTGAGGAGGACGTCGTCGAAGGTGAGCGCAACATCCTCACGCACTCGTGACACGCCATTGCGCGCACCGGTCTCTTCCACGGAACGCGACGGACCGCTCTCAGCACGTCGCTGAGTCGCGGGCCGCGATTTGATCGAGCTCTCGGAGCGGGTTGTGGTCGCCATAGCGAAAGGTAGGGCCGACGAGGGCTAATCGGTAGCCCGGAGACGCCGGGCGCCGCGCGAAGCGCGCCACGCGGGCCGCCCGGTAAGCGCGGTCGGCGTAGCCGACTCGCGCGCCCGCTCAGGCTCGTCCGATGACTTTCAGTCGCCGGCGAATGCTGCGCGGCAGAAAGAACGCCGCCGCGGCAAGCGCTTCGCGCAGGTTGAGGTCCGCGAGATCGTCGGCCGCGCCGTTCCAGTGCGCCAGCACGACGCTTCGGCCCGCGTTCGAGACCAGACGCTGCAGCGCGAGCACGAGGATGAACACGTCGTCCACCTCGCCGATGAACGGGATGAAGTCCGGGATGAGGTCGAGCGGCATCACGATGTACGCCATCGCCCCCGCGACGAGCAGCTTGTCGACCGGGCTCACGCGGCGGTCGGTCAGCAGTCCGCCGAGCAGGCGCAGGTAGTTCGGGAGCTGCTTGATGTAGTAGAGCACCGTGCGCCTCGCACCAGTGCGCGGCGACGCGGTCTCACCGCGCGCACGCGAGCGCCCCTCGCGTGCCGTTGCCGCTCGCTCGCTCGCGCCAGCGGCCGCTCTTCCCCCGCGTCTGGCTCGTCCTTCGCCTCTCGTGCTCACGCCCTGCTCCGTTACCTGGTAGTGGATCCAGCTCCGCCCGCTCCACGGGCGCCGGCATCCGGCGAGCCGCCGGCCGGCGGCGCGTCGGGAGTCGAGTCCCCGTCCCCCGCTGCACCTGTCGGCCCAGTCGCACCAGTCGTGCCGTTCGGTGTTCGTGCGCTGGCAGCCGTCGTCGCCGCATCCACCACCCGCGACGTCGCGCTCATCAAATCGGTCGCGACCGACTTGCCCGCCGCCGCCGCCCCGCTCAACACCCCGACCGCCTTGTTCATGAATCCCATCGTCTCGGCGATCGCCGTCGCGCTCACCTTTCCCGCGCGCAGCCGCTCTTCCACCGCGTCGGCGAACCGGCTCAACGGGTTTGCGTTCGCCGGCGCTGCCTGGCGCTCGGCATACTTCGACTCGAGGAAGTCCACGTAGTCGAGCACCTGATAGCCGCGCTCGTCGCTCAACGACTCGAGCTTTTGAAGCAGCTTGTCGCGGAGATATTGATTCATCGCTTGGCCTCGAAGCTGTATGCCGTCGCCGTACGCGATTCGTGTCGTCGCGCGCGAATGCCGCTGCCGTAAGCTACTCGCGATCTCGACGCTGAACGAGATGGCGGCGAGCGCTCAGCCGTGCCAGCGTGACCGCTTGCCGCGGGCGTCGATGTGGAGGTACGGGGTCTTGTACCGCCGCGACGTGTAGATCCCCAGGCCGCCCACGAGATCGGGATGGGCCTGCTCCACCCGCTCCACGGCGCGAATGACGCGGAGCTCGTCGCGCATCGTGATCTTGCCGTCGCCGTCCGCGTCGATCTGGACGTCCGCCGCGTCACCATACTGGTGGCGGCTGTCGCGCGCCGCGCGTTGCGTCTCGTGATTGTGCGCCGGTGAGCGGAACCCCGAGTGCACGTCGATGGTCAGCTCCGGACGCACCGCGCCACCCAGGTCGGCGACGATCAGCTCGAGCTTGTCCAGCAGACGCGGGTTCACCGCCACGTACTTCGGCCAGACGTGGTCCTGATCGTCGTGCGTCACGAAGTCCGCGAGCTTGAGATGTTTGCTCATCGGCTGATCGAGGAGCTCGGGCGTCACCTCGACGAAGCCGACCGGCATCTCGCGCCGCTGCCGGTGTCCGATTCGCTCGGCGAGGTACGTGCCGAGGCGATAACCGTTCAGCCAGTTGCCGATCTTCCGGTCGAACGGCACCATGACGGCGAGCGTCGGCTCGGGCAAGACCACGCGTACGCTGTCGCGCACGACGGCCATGTGGTAGAAGCCAGGCGCGTTCGGAGCGATGAGCGGGGCGGCCGTGAGCGGCCGCGGCTCCCCGACGGCGCCCGTGTCGATCACCGAGACCCATTGGTAATCGAGCGAGTCGGCCGGCTCGCCGATCGCGAGCGGAAACTCTACCGACTGCCCGGGCAGCGCGAAGCGGACCTTCACCTCCCCGCTTCGGCCGAACGCATCCGCCGTCGGCATGGCGGACGGCACCTCGAGCTTGGGCGCGATGGCCGCCGTGAGATGCGGGAACGCCGCCGCAGGCGCCGGCGGAGCGGATTTGAAGAACTGCAGCGCCGCGATCGTCGCGATGCCCGCCAGCACCAGCGCACCAACGCCGCCGCGAGCAACGCGCGCACGCCCCGCCGGCCGCTTGCGCCGGCGGTCGACGAGCTGGGGGCGCGCCGTCGCGGTCACGAGCCCGCGACGGTGGCGCAAAGAAGAAGGGCGCGGCCGATGCGGCGACCGCGCGAAACGCACTGCGACATTGTGGGACTGCCTCCTGGCAACCAGACCGACGGCGACGGCATTGCCCGTCGCTCGGCGTTGCGTACCCCCGGGGATCAACCGAGGGCGTGCCTCGTACTAAGGCCTCCGTGGGTCGGAGGATGGAGCGGCGTGCGGCAACACCCTACTCAGCAGATGGACGACGGGAAGCCGTCGGCGCAACTACCGCCCTCGTGCACTGACCGATCGGTCAGTCCAACGCATCACCATGTCGCGATATCAGTTCAGTCAGTAGATATAAACAGGCGTTCCCACATCGACAATGCCATACAACCTGGCAATGTCCTCATTCCGCAACCGGACGCACCCATGGCTGACCGATCGGCCAATACTGTCCGGGTCGTCCGTGCCGTGCAATGCGTACCCATCGCCCATCACCAGCCGGTGCGTGCCAAGCACGCCTTTATACTTCCGCTGACTCGTGCCGTAGGGCGGGATGACGATGTTCCCTGCCGCGACGATCTCATGCCCTTCCTTTCCTTCGCCCACCGAGACGACCCGGCCGTCGGGGTAACGACGGACGACGTCGGTCCCCTCGACCGTGATCTCGGATCCGTCGTTCGCGGCGATCGACTGCCCGCGGTTGAGTCGCACGATGCCCAGCCCGCGCTTCCGAGCCTGCTCGACGAAGTGCCAGTCCGGAGGGATCCATGATGGATCTTCCTCTTTGGCCTGCACCACCAGTCGACCGCGGGGCGTCTCGAATTTCCAGTGCGCCTCAGCGCCCGTGCCTTCCAGTTCCTTGCCGCTGCCCGTCGCCACCGGTGCGGTGAACAGCACGCTGTCGCGCAGCTTGTACCACAACCGGTGGTCCTCGATGCTCACCACGATGTACGGCTTGGTCGTCGGGATCGCTTCGCTCGTCACGGACGCCTTGGCAAGACTGTCGTCCAGGGCGCCGCTCGTCCTCCTCACCTCGTCCAGAAGCTGCACGTTGTCGTTGAACACCATGCGGCTGACGTCCCGCTCGTGCCGAACGAGCGCCGTTCGCGCGAGCAGCGCGGAGCTGGCCGCCATCAACGCCAGCACCGCGAGGATCAGTCCCCAGGCGATCATTCCTCCGCTGCGGAAGAATCTCAACATTCCACGCGTCTCCCGGTCGTCCGGCGGTCAGTAGAAGTAGACTGATACACCGGGCCCGAGATTCGGTGCGATGGCTTTGAGATCCGACGCGTGCACCCGGATGGCGCCGGGCAGCACGTAGCTCGAGTCATTGAGCGGTCCAACGGAGGGGAGGGAATAAATCACCGTGCCGCCGTCGAGGGCGATCGCGGCCGGTCCGAGCGCGCCCTTCATCGGTCCTTCGGCCGACGGGATGCCGCGGTCCACATAGACCCAGCGCGGAACGTCCCACACGTCGGACTCGCCGAGCACCTTTTCCACGGTGCGTTTGCCGCGCGGTGCCGCGATGTGCACGGTATCCGGCGGCGTCCCGACGCGCTTCTCCGGCCCCACGGTGATCGTCATCTCTCGCAGCAGCGCGCCGTCGCGCTCGAGATACATGACGCCACTGTCGAGGGAGACGCTGAGGTGAAGCGCCGGGTCCACCTTCGCCTGACGTTTGAACAGCTCCAGCATGACTTTGAGGCGATTCTCGTTCTGCGCCAGCAGCGCGTCGGTGCGCTTTCGCTCGACAGTGCTCATCGACGCGCGGAGTCGGGTGGTCTCGCGCTGATAGCGCCGCGCGCGCCCGAGGAGCCATCCGTCGAGGCCGAGCAGCATCAGCATGGCAATGCTCATCGTGACGAGGATGCCGGGGTAGGAGCGCCGGAATTCGCGCCATCCGGCGCGCCGGCGATCGGTGCGCGGGCGGTCGGCATTCTGGCGTCGCCCGGAATCCCAGGCGTCGTGCGGTGGCATCGTCATGCGGTGGTGTGGCGAACGGGCAGGGGTGACGCGTGAGCAGGTTTGCCGGACGCAGCGGTGCCGTGGTCGGCGCTCGCGCGGTCGGATACATTTCCCCGTCGCCAAAGCTCTACGCGGCACCACGCTCCGCAAGCGCTCGCTCATCACTCCTCCGTCATGGCCGCGTCGACCCGCCCTGCTCCCGTCGTTCTCATCGTCCTCGACGGCTGGGGCTATCGCGCCGAGCGCGAAGGCAACGCGATCGCGCTGGCGACGGTGCCGACGTGGGATCGGCTCTGGGCGCGCGCTCCGCGCACCTTGCTCGAAGCCTCTGGCGAGGCCGTGGGTCTTCCGTGCGGACAGATCGGCAACAGCGAGGTCGGGCATCTCAACCTCGGCGCGGGCCGCGTCGTGAATCAGGACCTCGTCCGCATCTCGAGCGCGGTCGCCGACGGGTCGTTCTTCCGGAACGCGGCGTTCGTCGATGCCTGCCGCGCCGTCAAGAAGAACGGCGGGACCCTGCACCTGGTCGGTCTCATCGGCAAAGGCGGTGTCCACGCCATCGATGAGCATCTCTATGCGCTCCTCGACCTCGCACAGCGGGAGGCGGTGCCACGCGTCGCCGTGCAGGTGATGCTGGACGGCCGGGACACGATGCCGCGCTCGGGGCTGGGCTATCTGCAGGAGCTGATGAAGCGGGCGGACGGCCGCGCCGTGATCGGGAGCGTCGGCGGCCGGTACTTCGGCATGGACCGCGACCAGCGCTGGGACCGTACCGCGAAGTGGTACCGCGCCGCGGTGCTGGGCGCGCCGCCAACGGCTGTCGATCCCGCGCAGCTAGTACGTGAAGCGTACGAGCGTGGGGAGACCGACGAGTTCGTGACGCCCACGACGATCGTCGACGGCGCGGACGTTCCGCTGGCCCCAATGCGGGACGGCGACGCGGTGATCTGCTTCAACTATCGATCCGACCGGATGCGACAGATCGTGCGCGCGCTCCTGCAGCCCGACTTTCACGGGTTCGATACCGGCCATCGTCCGCGGGTCACGGTGGCGACGATGACGCAGTACGACAAGGTGTTCGAGGAGTGGGGAGTGCGCGTCGCGTTCCCACCGCAATCGATGGCGAACATCGTCGGCGAGGTGGTGTCGAAGTCGGGGCTGATGAACTTGCGGACGGCGGAAACCGAGAAGTACGCGCACGTGACATACTTCTTCAACGGAGGGATCGAGGCGCCGTTTCCGGGCGAGGACCGGCGGCTGGTGCCGAGTCAGAAGGTGGCGACCTACGATCTGGCTCCGGAGATGAGCGCGCACGGGATCACCGACGTGCTGTGTGACGCGATCGCGCGGCGGGAGCACGACTTCATCCTCTGCAACTACGCCAACGCGGACATGGTGGGACACACGGGATCGATTCCGGCGACGTTGAAGGCGGTGGAGACGGTGGATGCGTGTCTGGCCCGCGTCATCGCCGCGGCCGGACCGGCCGGGACCCGGTTGCTCATCACCGCGGATCACGGCAACTGCGAGATGATGATCGATCCGGAGACGGGCGGACCGCACACGGCGCACACGACGAATCCGGTGCCGTTCCTCGTCGTGGACGACGGCGGGGGGAAGGGCGCGACGCATCGGCTGCGCGATGGCGGCGCGCTGTGCGACGTGGGACCGACGATTCTCGGGCTGCTCGGGTTGGAGCAGCCCGCTGAGATGACCGGACGCGACCTGCGTCTCGGTTGACGCTGTCTTCTTTCGACATTCGGAGTGAACGCGTGAAGGTATTTCTGTTCGGCCTCGTGGCGCTCCTGGCCGCGCTCCCCGCCGCGGCGCAGGTTGGACACGCACCGGAGGCGAGCCCGTATACGGACCTCGAATACGGGCAGGAGCTCACGGCGCTCTTCGGCTACATGAAAGCCCGACACGATCCGGCCGGCGTCGCGCCGAAGAGCGCGCCGATGGTCGGCCTGCGCTACGAGATCTCTCTCGTCGGTCCGCTCGCCCTGAGCACCGATCTGACGACGGCGTTCACATCGCGCGACGTGGTGGATCCGGAGAAGCCGGTGGCGACGCGGAGCCTGGGCACGCAGAGCACGCCCGTCTACGCGGCCGACGTGGCGCTCGCGATGAACCTCACGGGACGCAAGAGCTGGCACCATCTCGTGCCGCAGATCCGCGCCGGGCTCGGCGTGATGCACAGCGACGCGAAGGATGCAACGTCGGGCTTCGCGTTCGGCACCCCCTTTGCATTCACTTTCGGCGGCGGGCTGAAGCTGATCTCGGCGGGGCACCTGCAGCTGCGCGGCGACATCACGGACCGCGTGTTCAAGTTGTCCTATCCGGATGCGTACTATCGGCTCACCTCCGACAATACGAGCGTGGTCAGCACCAGCACGCCGCGCTCGTTCTACACGCATCATGCGGCGCTGACGATCGGCATCTCGTATCTGTTCGGGCGCTGAGCGACGGCGACGCCGTCGGCGACTTCAATCCGGGGTGGCGGCAATGGCGCGCGACTACGAAGACATCCACGACATCGAAGATCTGGACGACCGCGAGCTCCGCGACCTGGTGCGCGAGCACCTCGCCGCGCACGGGGCGCTCGACGTCGACGACATCACGATCGAGGTTCGCGAGGGTCGCGTGACGCTCTCGGGGCGCGTGGGCACCGAAGGGGAGCGGCGGGTGGCGGAGCACGTGCTGACGGACGTCTTGGGGCTCACCGACGTCGCGAACGAGATCGTGATCGATCCGATCCGTCGCGCCGAGAGCCCGGTCGACATCGACGAGCACCTCGCCGACGAGGAGCGCCGCGCCGGTACGCTGCTCGGAGACGTGCCCGTGCCGCTCAGCCCCGAGACGGAGTATCACGCCGAGGAAGACGACACGGACATCGCCGGCACGACCGATCTGCAGAGCGCGATCGGACGCGGGGCGACCTGGAATCCGCCCGAGAGCCCGACCCCGGAAGGGATGCGCGGCAGCGACGCTGCGCCCGAGGATTTCGGCGAGCAGCACTAGCACGTGAGGGTCGCTAGACTCCGGGCGTGCCCACGTACCTGACGCGCCGCGTGACCTTCGCCGCGGCGCACCGCTACCGCGTCGCCGACTGGAGCGACGAACGGAACACGGCGACCTTCGGCCTCTGCGCGCGGCCCAATTATCACGGCCATAGCTACGTGTGCGACGTCACCGTGACGGGAGACGTCGATCCGGTCACCGGCTTCGTCGTCGACCTGGGGGCCGTGGACGACGTGCTCGCACGCGAGGTCCGCGAGAGATTCGACCACGCCAACATCAACCTCGACGTCCCCGAGTTCCGCGACGACGGTGGCCTGATCCCGACGGGCGAGAACCTGGCGCGATTCATCGCCGAGCGTGTGCAGCACGGCCTTGGTGCGGCGGCGCGCGTCGTCCGCGTGACAGTGGCGGAAGATGCGACGCTCAGCGTGACCTACGAGCCCGGTTGAGCCGGTTGAGTCCGTCGAGTGACGTTCGCCGCGCTTGGTCGTGCTATTGCACGCGACGTCGCGGCAGGGTCCCGACGGCGTTCGACCGTTCCGGAGATCTCGTGCCCGCAGTGTCCGAGCCACGCCCAACCACCGTTCGCAGCACCCTTGCCGAGCAGCTCGAGCCCGTTCGCCGGGTGCATGCCGATCTGCTGGGCGATTGCGTGCCGACGGTCGACCTGCACGAAGCGCGGCGGCGCATCGGCAACGGACAAGTCGGATACGACGCGCTGCGCGTGCTTCGCTCCTGCGGCGATCTCCATCCACGGTTCGTGCGCGTGCTCGACAGCCTAGAGGTCGCGGGTCTGGCGTCAAACGAGGACCGACGCGCGCTCCGCGACGGCGACATCGACGTCGACGATCTGGTGAGCGGGTGGTTCACCGGCGACCGCACGCCACGCGAGCGGCGGCGGTTCCTGTCGCGACAGGCGGCGATCGTGGTGGGCAACGCTTTGCTGCGGGCCGCGAGCGCGCGCGTCGGGCCACCCTCGACATGGAAGAACTGGACGCGCACGGTCTGCCCGTGCTGCGGGGGCGCGCCCGACATCGTGCTGGTGGAGCGCGCGTCGCAGCGCACGCTGGTCTGCGCTCGTTGCGATTCCCAATGGCGCGCCCCCAAGACCGGATGTCTCGGCTGCGAGATCGACGACGCGCCGGAGGTGGCGCGCATCAGCAATCCGGCACTCGGCTACGACCTGCTGATGTGCAATGCGTGCGGGCGGTTCATCAAGGAGCGGCCGCGCCGCGGCCTCGAGTCACTGCTCGTGGAGCGCGCCCTCACCGCGGAGCTCGACCTGGCGGCGGAGCAGCGCGGCCTGCGCATCTGAGAGGCAGTTCGAGTACCGCGTCCTGCGTCGGCGTCCTCCTCGCGGGGGGCGCCGCGCGTCGTTTCGGGGGGCGTGCGAAAGGGCTCGCGCGGGTCGGCGGGGTGCGCATCGCCGACCGTGTCCTGGACGCGCTTCGCGGCGCCACCGACCGACAGCTCGTGGTGGCAAACGATCCGCGCGCGGCGGAGTGGTTTCCGGGTGTCGAGGTCGTTGGGGACGAGGTGCCGGGGCGCGGGCCGCTGGAAGGGATCCGCACGGCGCTCGAGGCGGCGAATGGAGCAGCCGTCATCGTGGCCGCGTGGGACATGCCCAACGTGACGAGCGCACTGCTCCACGAGCTGAAGCGGCGGGGCGAGCGGGGCGCAACGGCAGTGATTCCCGTCCGCGGCGCCGAGCGGCGCGCGGAGCCGCTCTGCGCGTTCTATGCGTCGCGTGCCCTGCCGGTCTGTCAGTCGCTCCTCGCCGCAGGGGAGCGACGCGCCCAAGCTCTGTCGCGCGCACTCGATGGCGTCGACGAGATGGGCGACGACCTGCTGGCGCAGTTCGGAGCTCCGGACACCCTGTTGGCCAGCGTGGACACGCTCCAGGCGCTCGAGGCGCTCGGCGGCACGATGGACGAGCGCGACGCGTAGACGGTCGCATCGCCGTGCGTCATCTTTCGAGACGCCATCGCGGCTCCTTCATCGTGCGTCCCTTCATCATCGTCCATGCTCTCTCCTCTCGTCCGGCTCCTGACGCGTCTGGCCGCTCTCTCCACTCTGGCGGGCTGCGCGGCGGCGAGCGCGCGGACGTCCGCCGCATCGGCGCCAGGGAGCCGGCGGGATGCACGGGCCGCGCTCCGCTACACGATCGATTCACTCGTCGACGTTCCCGAGTTCCGGAACGCGCACTGGGGGATCCTGGTCGTGGATCCGGCGCGAGGTGAGACGCTCTACACGCGCAATGCCGACAAGCTGTTCATGCCGGCGTCCAACCAGAAGCTGCTCACGGGTTCGACGGCGCTGACGCAGCTCGGTCCGGATTTCCATTGGTCGACGACCTATCTGGCTCGAGGGCCGCAGCGCGCGGGCGTGCTCGAGGGAGATCTGGTGGTGCGCGGAACCGGCGATCCATCCATGAGCGCACATGCCTATCATGGGGACGCGCTGGCTCCGCTGCGAGCGGTTGGCGACTCGCTCCGTGCACGCGGCATGACACGCATCCGGGGGCAGCTCGTCGCCGCTCCGTCGCCCTTCACCGACGCGCCGCTCGGCTACGGATGGTCGTGGAGCGAGCTCGATGAGCCGTACTCGGCGGGCGTGGATGCGCTGTTCTTCAACGAGGGCTTCGGCGAGATCGTCGTGCGCGGCGGCGCACGTGCGGGGGATCCGGCGACGGCGACGAGCCGCCCGATCTCGAGCTATCCGGCGCTGGTGCTGCGCGTACGAACCGTCGCTCGCGCTATGCCTGGGGCGAGCCCCGCCGATTCGATGGCGGCACTTCCCGTGATCACGCTGGAGCGCGATTCGATCCGGGGCACCATCGTCGTCAGCGGCACGATCGCCGCCGGCGACAGCAGCGTACAGGAGCTCGCGTACCGCGATCAACCCGGTGCATACCTTGCCGCACTCGGCGAGGCGCTGCGCGCGAGCGGCATCACGATCGATGCAGCGCGCACCGACACGACAGCGCGGCTCGACTCGCTGCTCACCACGACTTCCCTCCCGCTGCGCGAGGTCATGCCGCTGTTCGAGAAGCCGTCGCAGAACCAGATCGGAGAGCTGCTGTTCAAGACGCTCGCCCTCACGAAGACGGGAATCGGGATCGCCGACAGCGCGGCACAGGTCGTGACACGCCAGCTGCTCGCCTGGGGAGTGCAGCCGGATGGCTTCGTCGTGCACGACGGCAGCGGCCTCTCGCGCCATGACTACGTGTCGCCGCGCACGCTGGTCCGGGTGCTGGACGTGATGCGCCAGTCGCCGGACTTCAAGCTGTTCTACGACGCCCTGCCGATCGCGGGAGTGGACGGGACGATTCGCAATCGGATGAGAGGCACGTCCGCCGCGGGCAACGTGCACGCGAAGACAGGCACGATCGACAAGGCGCGGTCGCTCTCCGGCTACGTCACTACCGCAGACGGCCGGCTGCTGCTGTTCAGCGCACTGTGCAACAACTATACGACTCCGACGCGACGCGTCGATCAGGTTACGGACGCGCTGGCAATCCGGCTCGCCACTCTGCAGCTCGACCGGTAGTGACTCGCAGTCGCGTCGACGTCGAAGAGGCGAGCGCCCACATGCTCGCTGATGTCGGGCCATTGGGCGTGGAGCGGATGATGCTGTCCGAGTCCCTGGGACGCGTGCTCGCCGCGGATGTCGTAGCGTCGGTCTCGCTTCCACCATGGGACAATGCGAGCATGGACGGCTTTGCCGTGCATGCCGACGACGTGCGCGGTGCGACCGCCGAGCACCCCGCGGTGCTGCGCGTGATCGAGACGATCGCGGCCGGCCAGCGGCCCACTCGGCCGGTGGCCATGGGCGAGGCGGCCCGAATCATGACCGGTGCGGCGGTGCCCGCCGGCGCGGACTCCGTCGTGCGCGTCGAAGACAGCGGACCATCGAGCGACGCTGGGATGGTGACCATCGTCGACGATCGGGACGTGCTGCGCAACGTTCGTCGTCGCGGAGAAGACGTGATCGAGGGCGCGCGCGTGTTGAGCGCCGGCACGCTCATTGGGCCGGCGCACGTGGGTGTGCTGGCCTCGCTCGGTGAGGTGCAGCCGAGTGTATACCGCCGGCCACGGGTGGCGATCCTCGCGACCGGCGACGAGCTGGTCGAGCTCGACGGCTTCCGCGCCGTGCGTGCCGGCGAGCGGATCGTGTCGTCCAACAGCTACTCGATCGCCGCGGCGGTCCGCGCGGCCGGAGGCGAACCGGTTTCGTTAGGCGTCGTCCCCGACGACCCGCGCGCGATCGCCGAGCGGCTCCAGACCGCGCGCGGTTGCGACATGATCCTGACGTCCGGCGGCGTGTCGGTGGGAGACTACGACCATGTGCGACGCGTGATCGTCTCGCTCGGCGGCGAGATATCGCTCTGGCGCGTACGCATGCGGCCGGGCGCTCCGCTGGCATTCGGCAGATTGTTCGGCGTTCCGTGGTTTGGACTGCCCGGCAATCCGGTGTCCGCGCTGGTGACATTCGAGCTGTTCGCGCGGCCGCTGCTTCGTGTGCTCGGCGGTCACCGCCGGCCGCACCGTCGCACGATCCGCGTCGTGCTCGACGAGGAGGTCCGCCTCGCGGCGCCGCTCACGCACTACCTTCGAGCCACGCTTGCCGACGGCGCGGATGGCACCCTCCACGCGAGGCTGACGGGTGCGCAGAGCTCCGGCATGCTGACGTCGATGTCCAATGCGGATGCGCTGCTCATCCTGCCGCCGGAACCGATGATCGCGACCGCCGGCTCGATCGTCCGTGCCATCCCGCTCGATGGAGATCTCGGCGGGACCGACCGGTTCCCGGGCAGCTCATGAGCGCACGAGCCGCGAAGGACGCCAACGGCCTGCCGGAGCTCAGACGCGAGCTGGAGCGCCGCTTTCGGACGACGACGCGCACGGTGGAGATCGGCGGACGCGAGATCGCGCTGCTGAGTCCCGCGAACGCGGACGACCTGATCAGCGAGGACGACTACGTGTTGGACGAACGGCTTCCGTACTGGGCCGATCTCTGGCCGTCGGCGCGCGTACTCGCGAACGAGGTGCGCACGATGCGGCTCGCGGACCGTACGGTGCTCGAGCTGGGATGCGGGCTCGGGATGGTGGCGGCGGGTGCCGCGCTGGCCGGTGCCGAGGTGATGGCGACGGACTACTACGAGGACGCGCTCCTGTTCGCGCGGCTCAACGTCGGCGAAGGCACCGGACGGCCGATCGGGACGCGGCTCGTGAATTGGGTCGCGATGCCGGACGACCTCGGAAAGTTCGACGTCGTGCTCGCGTCGGACGTGTTGTACGAGCACCGCTATGCGCCGCTGGTCGCCGACGCGATCGCGGCGACGCTCGTGCGCGGCGGTGAGGCGATCGTCGCCGATCCCGGCCGCATCGCCGTCGACGGCTTTCTGCAGGAGTGCAAGGAGCGCGGTCTGGTGCAGACCGGCGCGACGCGCCACGCGTACGCCGAAGGCGAGATCAGACAGACGATCACGCTGTACCGGCTTGGGTGGGGGACGGGGTGAGACGAGACGTGAGTCGTGAACGGTGGGTAGCTGACTCAGACCTGGAACGGTGCTGGATCACCAACCGTTCACGATTCGCGATTCACGCCCTGAGCTGCCCCGCCACCACCTCGGCGATGTCGTACACCGGAACGTCCGCGCCATTCGCCTTGACCCCGTCGGTCATCATCGTCATGCAGAAGGGACACGCGACGGCGATGGCGTCCGCACCCGTGGCAAGCAGCTCTTCCGTGCGTTCGGTGTTGATCCGCTTGCCGGTGCGCTCTTCCATGAACATGCGCCCACCGCCAGCTCCGCAGCAGAGGCCGCGGTCTTTGCTGCGCTCCGGCTCGACCAGCGTGATGACCGGCAGCGCGCGCTTCATCGACTCGCGCGGTGCGTCGTAGACGTCGTTGTAGCGGCCGAGGTAGCAGCTGTCATGGTAGGCAACGGTGAGCTTGCGTCCCTCCTCCGTCCGAAGCGGCACCCGCTCCTCCTGAAGGAGCCGCTCGATGTACGTCGAATGGTGCACCACCTCGTAGTTGCCGCCGAGCTGGGGGAACTCGTTGCCGATCTGATGGAAGCAGTGCGGGCAGTGCGTGACGATCGTCTGCACCTCGTAGCGATCGAGCGTCTCGATCACACCCTTCGCCAACACCTGATACAGGTACTCGTTGCCCATGCGGCGCGCGGGATCGCCGTGACAGCTTTCTTCCTGACCGAGGATGGCGAAGTTGATTCCGCACGCTTGCATGATCCGCGCGAAGGCCGCGGTGATCTTCTTCGCCCGGTCGTCGAACGAGCCCATGCACCCGACCCAGAACAGGATGTCGGGCCGCTGACCGCGCGCCTGCATCTCGGCCATCGTCGGGATGTCGAGTCCCGCCGCCCACGCTCCTCGGTCGGCCGCCTGGAATGCCCATGGCGAGCCGTTGCGCTCCAACGACTGGAAGACCGGCTGCAGCTCCTCCGGAAACCGTGACTCGGTGAGCACGAGGTTGCGCCGCAGCTGGTTGATGACGTCGAGCTGGTCGATCGAGACCGGACACTCCGTCACGCACGCGCGGCAGCTCGTGCACGCCCACAGCTCCTCCTCCGTGATGTACGTGTCGAGCAGCCGGTGTCCGAGCACTTCCTCCACCGTCGTCGCGCCGGCGGCGGCGCCCTCACCGTGGAGGAGCGCCGGCTGGAGAAACTCCATTCGGTCGCCGGTCACGACGGGCGCCTTCTCCATCAAACGCTGCCGCGTGTTGACGATGATCTTGCGCGGGCTGAGCGGCTTGCCGGTGATGTTCGCCGGACATGCGGCGGTACAGCGGCCGCACTCCGTGCAGGAGTAGCCGTCGAGCAGATTCTTCCAGGTCAGATCCTCGACGTCGTCGGCGCCGAACTTCTCGACGTCCGCCTCGAGGTCCATGTAGCGCATCACACCCTTCTGTCCAGGGCCGCTCGTATTCGAGAAGTACACGTTGATGAGCGAGGATGCGACGTGCAGGTGCTTCGAGTACGGCAGGTAGTTGAGGAAGGTGAGGATCAGGAGTACGTGCGCCCACCAGAACACGCGGTACGCCGCCAACGCCGACTCCGCCGTCATGCGGGACGCGAAGAAGCCCGCGAGAGGACGCGAGACGATCTTCTCCGGTCCGAACGCCGCCGGATCCGCCGCGAGGAGATACGCCGTCGCGAGGATCAGCGTCACCATCAGCCCCATGATCATGCTGAGGATGATGATCGCGTCCTTGTGCTCGAGATCGTCGCCCTCGAGCCGCGCGGGGTGCAGGAAGAGCCGCCGGTACAACGCGAACGCGACGGCACCGATCACCAGCAGCGCAAAGACGTCCTGCGACGCCGAGTACCCCTGATAGAGCACGTCCGGCAGCAGGAGCCGGTACGAGAACGATGGAAAGAGCCCCTGCACCAGGATCTCGACGGTGCCCGCGGTGAGCACCATGAAGCCCCAGAAGATCAGAGCGTGCATCGGACCGGCGACGGGATCGCGGAAGATCTTCTTCTGCGCGATGCCGATCACGAGGACGTTCTTCGTGCGCTGGAGCGGATGATCGGTGCGATTCTCGGGAACACCGAGTCGGAGGTAGCGCACGAGGCGCTGCACGTTGAGCGCGAAGAAACCGGCGCCGACGGTGAGAACGAGGAGGAAGACGCCGCTCGCGGCGCTCATCAGTGTCCCTTCCGCGCGTCCTTCACCGCTGCCGTCAGCGCGGGCACGACCTCCAGCACGTCACCCACGATGCCATAGTCGGCCACCTTGAAGATCGGAGCTTCCTTGTCCTTGTTGATCGCGACGATCGTCTTCGACGTCCGCATCCCCGCGAGATGCTGGATGGCGCCGCTGATGCCGACGGCGACGTAGAGCTGGGGGCTCACCTGACGTCCCGTCTGCCCGATCTGGTCGCTGTGCGGCCGCCATCCGTCGTCGGTCACCGCACGCGTGGCGCCGACGGCCGCGTTTCCGAACGCATCGGCGAGATCCTCGATCAGCTTGAAGTTCTCGGCTGCCTTGAGTCCGCGTCCACCGGACACGATGATCGACGCCTCGCCGAGGTCCGGACGACCTTTGGCGCCCTCGACGACCTGCGTGACGGTCACGGTCGCACCGCCGGCCGGCGACAGCTGCAGCGTCTCCACACGCGCGTTCCTCGGCGACTCCTTGGCCGTGAACGCGCTCGGCCGGACGCTCAGCACGACGGGAGAGCCGGTGATCGACAGCGTGAGCATCACCTTGTTCGCGTATCCCGGATGCTTCACAGTCATCCTGTCGCCAGCCGCCGAGATCTCGGTGACGTCGCTGGCGATCGGCGCATCGAGCCGCGCGGCGACGCGTGGCCCGAGATCGCGCCCCTGCGCCGAGAAGCCGAGCACCACGGCGCGATACGCGCCGGCCTTCGTCCGATCAGCGACTGTCGCCGCGAGCGACTCCCGCGCAAACTGTGCAAGCGCCGGACTCTCGGCGACCAACACCAGATCGGCGCCGTATTGGCCGAGCTGCTGCGCCCTGGACGCGACGCCCGCCGGCCCGGCGAGAATCGCGTGCACCTCGCCCCCGCCGGTGGCGTCGGCGAGCGCGCGCGCGGCCGTCACCGCCTCGAGCGCGACTTTCCGCACGTCACCGCCGCGCGTCTCCGCGAATACGAGCACGTTCGCCATCACAGCACCTTCGCTTCGGTCTGGAGCAGCCGAACGAGCTCCGGCACCGCGGCCGCGCCTTCACCGAGAATGCGGCCAGCCGGCCGCTCCGGCGGCAGCTCTGCTCTCTGTACCGTCACGCGCACGGGGCCGAGTTGCGCCGGCTTGGACTCGAGCGGCTTCTTTTTCGCCGCCATGATGCCCTTGAGCGAGGGATAGCGCGGACGGGCGACACCTTCGTCGATCGTGACGATGGCCGGAAGCGGGAACTCGACCAGCTCCGCGGCGCCCTCGAGCTCTCGACGTGCCGCGCCCTTTCCGCCGGCGACGCTGAGCTGCGACGCCGCGGTCACGCCCGGGAGTCCGAGCAGCTCCGCGACGGCCGTGCCGACGACGCCGGCCGAGCTGTCGAACGCATGCTTCCCGAACAGGATCAGATCGAAGCCGCCCGACTTCAGCTCGGCGGCGAGCGCCTTCGCGACCGCGATCCCGTCGGCCGGAACGGTGTCGGTCTTGAGCTGCACGGCGCGGTCGGCACCCATGCTCATCGCCTTGCGCAGCGACTCCTGCACGCTGTCCGGGCCGAGCGCGTAGACGACCGTCTCGCCGCCACCCGCCTTTTCGTTGAGCTGCAGCGCCGCCTCGACCGCATAGCCGGCGAAGTCGTCCATGTCGAACTTGAGCCCCGCCTCGTCGATGGCGGCGCCGGAGGCCGCGATCCTGAAGCGCGACTCGGAGTCCGGAGTGCGCTTGATGCAGACGGCAATTTTCACCGCCGGAGCCCCCACGTGAAAGTTCACAGCATTGTAGGCGAGGGGGCGCCGGAATAGAAGGTCAGCCGAACGTCAGTCCTCAGTCGGCGCCGCGGGCCGGTCCATGTCCTGACTCCTCATCCATGCTCTCGAGCGAGCCGCCGGAGTTCTGTGCCGCTCCGCCGGGCCGAGCGACCGCGCCTTGCGCCGTCTCGCGACGGACGTTCTGGCGCGCGCCGGCCGGCGCCCCCCTGGGCCGCTCCGCCATGCGGCCGTCTTCCACCTCGTCGCGCTCGTCGCGCTCACCCTCGCCACGCATACCGCTCTCCTTTGTCTGGTGATCGCTTACGAGGCAAAGCCGATGCCGGATACCGGACGGGGGCGACCTCGACGCCGCCCCCGTCCCCGTCCACCCTGGTCAGCGAACGTCGATCCGTCTCGACCTCGATTCCTTGGGCAACGGAATCGTCACCTCGAGGACCCCGTCGGCAACTCTCGCCTGGACATCCTCCGGATTCACACCTTGCGGGAGCGGGATGGTGCGAACGAAGCTGCCATACACCCGCTCCGAGTGATACAGGCCCTCGTTCTCATCCTCGGTCTGGTAGCTCCGCTCGCCGCTGATCGTGAGCGCGCCGTTGTCCACGTCGACGCGGACGTCTTCGGGTCGCAGGCCCGGCAGGTCGGCCCGCACCACGAGATTGTCGCCGCGCTGGAGCACCTCCACCTGCGGCACCCATGCGGCGCGCGACGACGTCATCGCCCCGGCCCCCGTTCCAGTCCCCGCCTGTGATTGACGCGTCAGCGCCGAGCGTCCGGTCGTGAGGCCGCGCTGCCCGCTCGTGCCGGTGCCGAGCGCGCGGTTCGGCGCCAGACTGGTTCGCGGCGCCGCGATGATCAGATCCATCGGATCGAGGCCGAGCGGCGCGAAGCCAAAATCCTCGAAGAGGCGGTCCATCTCTTCGCCGAAGCGGCGCATGAACGAGAACGGGCTGTTGTTGTTGATTCGCTGCTGTGTACCCGCGCCGCCCAACGCCTGCCCCTGGTCACGCATCGTGAGGCCGGCACTCTGGCCGGTACTCTGGCCGGCACCTTGTGCGGTACCCTGGCGCTGCGTCTCGCGCCCGACGGGCACTTGGCGCTCCATGTCGCCGCGCTGCGCTCCCGACTGCCCCTGCGTCTGGCTTCGCGATTGGTCCTGCGTCTGGCTTCGCGATTGGTCCTGCGTCTGGGTGCGCGATTGATCCTGCGCGAGAGCGCTGTCGCGATCGCTCTGCGCCTGATCGCCGCGGCTTGCCTGTCTTCCGCGCGCGCTTCCTCCGTTGCCCACCGTGTCGCGCGTACTGGCGCTGTTCCGTCCGGTGTCCTGCGTCGTGCGTGCACTCGCCATGGATGCCTCCTGCGATTGGTCGGCGCCAAATCGCGGCAAAGCGAGTGCCACCAGGCAAAACGAGCGGACACGTCACGACGTGTCCGCTCCCACCGTCATGACGACTCGTCGCGCTACTTGAACGCGCTCATGCCTGTGATCGCCTGACCGAGAATGAGCGCGTGGACGTCGTGCGTGCCTTCGTACGTGTACACGCTCTCGAGGTTCGCCATGTGCCGCAGCGCCGAATACTCGGCCAGGATGCCGTTGGCACCCAGGAGTCGTCTCGCTTCGCGCGCGATGTCGGTGGCGATGTTCACGTTGTTCCGCTTCGCGAGCGACACCTGCTGTGGCGTGAAGGTGCCGGCGTCCTTCATGCGACCGAGATGCAGCGACACGAGCTGCGCCTTCACGATCTCTGTCAGCATGTCGGCCAGCCGAACCTGTTGGATCTGGAAACCGCCGATCGGTTTGTCGAACATCACGCGATGCTGCGCGTAGTCGGACGCCTCCTCGAAGCACGCCATCGCCGCGCCGATCGCTCCCCAGGAGATGCCGTAGCGCGCCTGGGTCAAGCACATGAGCGGACTCTTGAGGCCGCCCGACTTCGGCAAGAGCGCCTCCTTGGGCAGATGAACGTCTTGGAACACGAGCTCACTCGTGTCGCTCGCGCGCAACGAGAGCTTGCCCTTCTGGTCCTTCGCCTTGAACCCCGGCGTGTCCGTTGGAACGATGAATCCGCGGATCGACTTGTCGCTCGTGTCGCCGTTCGTCTTGGCCCACACGACGGCAATGTTGGCGGTGGATCCGTTCGTGATCCACATCTTGGCGCCGTTGAGGATCCAGGAGCCGTCCTTCTGCTCCTTGGCCATCGTGATCATTCCGCTCGGATTCGAGCCGTAGTCCGGCTCGGTGAGACCGAAGCATCCGATGATCTCGCCGGTCGCCATCTTGGGGAGGTATCCCCGCTTCTGTTCCTCCGAGCCGAACGCATAGATCGGATACATTGCCAGCGCGCCCTGAACGCTCGCGAACGAGCGCACTCCCGAATCGCCTCGCTCGAGCTCTTGCATGATCAGCCCGTACTGCACGTTGTTCAGGCCGGCGCACCCATATTCCTCCGGGAGATTCGCGCCGAACACGCCGAGCTCGCCCATCTCGGGAACGAGCTCCTTGGGAAAGCGGCCCTGTACGTACGCGTCGCCGATGATCGGAAGCACGCGTTCGTCCACGAAGCGGCGAACGCTGTCGCGAACGGCGCGTTCGTCCTCGGACAGTACGCTATCGATGTTGTAGAAGTCGAGCATGACTCGGGATGTCACTGGTAGGATGAGGTGTGCGAAAGGTAATCGCGGCGTTCGGCGACCGCCTGGACAGCCCCCTGCGAGCGGCGCAGGTTAGTTGACTCACTCGTGGAGATCGCTCATGTCCGCTCGCCCGTTCGCGCTCGTCGCGCTCCTTCTGACATCCGCTGCCTCGGCACAATCTCCGGGCAGGCGACCGCTTCGCGCCGGCGACATCTACCAGCTCCGCAGCGTCAACGATCCGCAGCTCTCCCCCGACGGCGCGTGGGTCGCTTACAGCCTTACCACGGTGGACTCGGCGAAGGACAAGTCCGACAGCGACGTCTGGATGACGAGCTGGGATGGCACCCAATCGGTCCGCCTCACGTCGTCGCCCGAGAGCGAGAGCACGCCGCGCTGGAGCCCGGACGGCCGCTACCTCGCCTTCGTCTCGGGACGACAGGATGGTAAGGGCGGCCAGGTCTGGCTGCTTGATCGGCGCGGCGGGGAGGGGCAGCGTCTCACGACCCTGAAGGGCGGGATCCAGGAGTTCGCGTGGTCGCCCGACTCGAAGCGCTTGGTGCTCGTGCTCGAGGAGGAGACGGACTCGATCGCGCGCAAGGACACGGCCGAGAAGAAGACGCCAAAGCCGATCGTCATCGACCGCTACAACTTCAAGCGCGACGTGGCGGGCTATCTGGGCACCAAACGCACCCACCTGGCCCTCTTCGACGTCGGCGCGAAGAAGCTGGACACGCTGACGAGCGAATCGAACGACGACGGCGCGCCGAGCTGGTCGCCCGACGGCACCCGCATCGCGTTCGTGCGCGAGGCGCTGGCCGAGCCGGGCAAGGCGCGGGACTCCGACATCTACGTGGTCGACGCGCGGGCCGGCGCGCATCCGAAGCAGCTCACCGATTTCGAAGGGCCGGACGGCGGACGTCCGTCGTGGTCGCCCGACGGAAGATGGATCGCGTTCACGCGCGGCGATGCGCCCAAGTATTCGGCGTACCACCTCACCAAGCTCGCCGTAGTGCCGAGCGACGGCAGCGCTCCGGCGCGCGTGGTCACCGCGGCGTTCGACCGGCCAGTCTCGTCGCCCCGGTTCACCTCCGACGGCCGGTCGGTGTTGGCGATGGCGGCCGACGACCGCAGCGAGCAGCTCGTACGCATTCGCGTCGCCGACGGAACGGTGGACCGCGTCGTCGACGGCCGTCGCGCGGTGTTGGCCTACGCCAGCGGACAAGACGGTCGCGTCGCGCTGTTGATGTCGACGCCCGACCGCGCGCCCGAGGTGTTCGCCCGCGAGGCGAGCGGAGCGCTTCGACAGCTCAGCCACCACAACGATTCGCTCTTCGCGCAGCTGCAGCTCGCGCCGGTGGAGGACTTCAGCTCCCGCAGCAGCGACGGCACGGAAGTGCACTCGCTGCTGCTTCGCCCAGCCGGTGCGTCCGCCGCCGCGCGGTTGCCTCTCGTGCTCTACATCCACGGCGGGCCCAACGGCCAGGACGCGTATCGCTTCGACTTCGACCGCCAGTTCTTCGCTGCCAATGGCTACGCCGTGCTCGCGGTGAACTATCGCGGCTCGAACGGTCGCGGGTCGGCGTATCAGAAGGCCATCTTCGCCGACTGGGGCAACAAGGAGGTGAAGGACCTGCTCGGTGCGGTGGACGAGGCGGTTCGGCAGGGTATCGCCGACCCGGACCGGCTCGGGATCGGTGGCTGGAGCTACGGCGGCATCCTGACCGACTACACCATCGCCACGACCCCACGCTTCAAGGCGGCCGTGAGCGGCGCCGGCAGCGCCCTGCAGCTCGCGATGTACGGCACCGATCAGTACGTGACCCAGTACGACCTCGAGATCGGGGCGCCATGGAAAGCGCAGGACACCTGGATCAGGATCTCATATCCGTTCTTTCACGCGGACGCGATCAAGACGCCGACGCTGTTCATGGGGGGACAGAGCGACTTCAACGTGCCGATCATCGGCGGCGAGCAGATGTATCAGGCGCTGCGGACGCTCGGCGTCGAGACGCAGCTCGTCATCTATCCGAATCAGTATCACGGCATCACGGTGCCGAGCTATCGCGTCGACCGGATGAGGCGGTTCCTCGGCTGGTACGACAAACATCTCAAGCCGACCGGCGCGGTGACCAACGCGGCACAGGATCGGTAGCGGGACGCCGGTCAGTCCTTCCGCGCCGCGCGCCGTCCCACCGTCTGCTGTCCCTCGGCGCGGCCGGGCCGCGTCGCCAGGACGCGCCGCGCGTACGGCGCGATGCCGACCTCGCGCGCCTTGGCGCGAAAGGTCGCGCCGTGGTCGATCGCGCGGCGGGTCTCGTCCTGCCACTGATGCACCATCTCGTGCAGCAGCGTATGCAGCGTCTCGTGCCAACCGTGCTTTCGCAGGTGACTGCGGCTGATCGCGATCTCCGGCGGCTCGCCGCCCGGCGTGGCCGCGGTGTAATGACCGAGTCGGCTCTTCATGCGGCGCGACACGCGGATCTCGATGTCGCGTAGCTGTCCCTGGAAATGCCGATGGTTGTACCGAGCGTGCCAGCTGCGGAGCTGGGCGGCGATCTCCAGATCGTCCGAGTGGGTGCGCTCGCGGCGAGCCGGCGGACGGGGAACGCGGATCGGATACGCGAGAATGAGGCTTTGCGCCGCGCTGCGGTCCGCCCGCGTCCGCCCGTCGACGAAGGTCACGATGGCGCGCAGTACGTTCTCGGGAGCGCTCAGGTAGCCTTCGTGAACGCGTAGCTCGCCGCCACCGAAGCTCACCATCACGTTGCGGTTCCGCGTCAACCGACAACGCGTGATACGGCGCAGCCCCAGCTCTTGCAACCGCGCGAGCAGGTCCGGGGCGTTGTGCGGTGTCGCGCCGAAGCCCAGCTCCAGCTGCGCCAGATCGCGCCGCGGGCGGAACAGCCGCGTCAGCGCTCGAAGCACTTCACCGGACCCGCGACGAAGCCATTGTCGGCCGCCGACCAGACGAGCGTGGACACTTCGATCTTGTCCGACGTGATCAGAATGCTGTTCACCGAGGAGGGCCTCCCACCCCGCATGCGGTTGGACACGGTGCCCGCCGTCGAGATCACCGTGCCCTTCTTCGTGTGCTCGATGTAGTGCACCGCGTCCTGGTGGTCGTGCCCGCACAACACCAGGTCGACGGCCATGTCGGCGAACGCACCGAGGACGCGTGACGTGTCCTTCAGGCCGTGCCGCTGCGAGAGCTC
>DASXHF010000128.1:0-21985 GCA_036488775.1 Gemmatimonadaceae bacterium
CGATGGTCGGAAGGTCTGCATCAGGCGGTGGAAGCCAAGGAAGGCGTCCATGTGAAGGGCGAGACGCAGACGATGGCGACGATCACGATTCAGAACTATTTCCGCATGTACGATAAGCTCGCCGGCATGACGGGTACCGCGGAGACGGAGGAGACTGAGTTCTTTCAGATCTACGGGCTCGAAGTCGCCGTCATCCCGACAAACAAGCCCATCGTTCGTGACGATCGGCAGGATTGGGTCTACAAGACGCGTCGCGAGAAATACAACGCGATCCTCGGGGAGACGCGCCGGCTGAACAAGCTCGGGTATCCGGTTCTGATCGGTACGGCGAGCGTGGACGCGTCGGAAACGCTCGCTCGCATGTTCCAGCGATCAGGCATCAAGCACAATGTGCTGAACGCGAAGTATCACCAGCGCGAGGCGGAGATCGTCGCCGGCGCGGGCCAGCCGGACGCCGTCACGATCGCGACCAACATGGCTGGTCGCGGCACCGACATCAAACTCGGGCCAGGCGTCACGACCTCGAAGCCGTCGGTGATCAAGGACCCCGAAGGCAAGGATGTCGAGGTCACCGAGATGGGTGGACTGCACATCATCGGCTCCGAGCGCCACGAATCGCGGCGTATCGACCGACAGCTGCGCGGACGTTCGGGACGCCAGGGCGACCCGGGCTCCTCGCAGTTCTTCCTGTCGCTCGAAGATGATCTGATGCGCATCTTCGGCTCCGACCGGATTGCGCGACTCATGGACACGCTTGGCGCGCAGGAAGGCGAGGTGCTGACACACCCGCTCATCACACGCTCCATCGAGCAGGCGCAGAAGCGCGTCGAGCTGCAGAACTTCCAGGCCCGCAAGCGGCTCCTCGAGTACGATGACGTGATGAACCAGCAGCGCGAGGTGATCTACTCGCTGCGGGCCTTCGCGCTCGAAGGGGGCGAGGAGCTGAAGGGCGAGGCGCTCAAGATGGTCGAGAAGGCCGTCGAGCGCCGCGTCGAGACGCTGCTCGCCGAGTTCGACTCGGCCGAGGAGTGGGACTTCGAGCTGCTGAAGCAGGAACTGCTCATGCACTACCTGCTGCAGGTGCCGGCGTTCGAGGACGAAAGCCTTCGCCCGACGGTGCTCGAGGATGCGCAGGCACGGGCGGTGGAGGCCGGACGCACGGCGTTCGCCGGCAAGGTGGAGGCGCTGGACATGGTGCGCGACCAGGAGGGCGGCTACGCCGACCGCCTGATGCGCTACGTCATGCTCAATGTCCTCGACGAGAAGTGGAAGGACCACCTCTACGATCTCGACCAGCTGCGCAACGCGATCCACTACCGCTCGTGGGGGCAGAAGGACCCGCTGATCGAGTACAAGCAGGAGGCCTACACGATGTTCGTCGATCTCATGAACGACATCGCGGAGACCTTTGCCGACCGCTTCCTGAAGGTGCAGCTGGTGATCGAGGAGGCGGGCGACGGGCAGGGCGGCAGTCCGGTTCCGACCGGGCCTCGCGGTGGTCCGCCAGCACCGGCGCGCCGGTACAACGCGCTCGGCGTGTTGGAGGACGTCCCGGCTGGCGGCGGCGTCGGCGTCGAGGAGGTGGTCGACATTGGCCCACCGGAAACGCCGAGCGAGCAGGTCGCGGCGACGAAGCGCGACCCGGTCATCGTCGGCGCCGGACGGGCGCGGAGCATGAGCGACATCGCCAACGCCCAGTCGGCGGGTCCGATGGACTTCACCAACGTCGGACGCAACGACCCATGTCCCTGCGGGTCGGGGAAGAAGTTCAAGAAGTGTCACGGGGCGTCGCTATAGCTCCGTACCGACCCGTGCGATGCGGAGCGCGCGCGGCGGTTGGGTGATGGCTGGTGCGCGCCGAGCAGGTAGAGATGGGAGAGCCCACTGCATGCCGCGGCGGGCTCTCCCTATTTCAGAGGCGCCCATGGCCATCCAACTGTCTAGCCAGCCCGCCCGGATCGCGCTATCTATCAAAGAGCTGCCCCGGTCGGAGCGGCCGCGGGAGCGGCTCGTCGCGCTCGGCGCGTCCGCGCTCAGCTCCGCCGAACTGCTCGCAGTGGTGCTCGGCGCCGGTGGCGCGGGACGGTCCGCCCTCCACGTCGCACAGGCACTTCTGGCGGGGAGCGGGGGTTCACTCCGGCGGATGGCGGCGCAGCCGGTCGCGGCACTCACGGCGATTGCCGGGGTTGGAATGGCACGTGCGGTCACGGTGCACGCGGCGCTCGAACTCGGGCGCCGGCTGGCATCCGAGGCCAGGGATGACGGCGCACCTGTCCGGTCGCCGCGAGACGTGGCCCGGCTGTTCGCGCCGCGGCTCGAAGATCTACCGGTCGAGGAGTTTCACGTCGCCGTGCTCGACGCACAGCACCGGCTGGAACGCGACGTCACGGTGACGCGCGGAATACTCACCTCCTCCCTCGTGCATCCGCGCGAGGTGTTTCGCGAGGCGATCGCCGAGCGGGCAGCGGCGGTCATCCTCGTTCACAACCACCCGAGCGGCGATCCCACGCCGTCCGCCGACGACCGGCTCGTCACCGACCAGCTCGTCGCCGCCGGCAAGCTGCTCGACATCCCCGTCCACGACCACGTCATCATCGGTCGGGGACGCTACACCAGCTTCGCGGAGACAGGACTGCTGTGACGGCGACCGGCGCGGTGCGCGAGATCATCCCCGGGTGGACCCTCGGCGAGACGGCGAACAACCGCCTCGACGAGGAGTTGCTCGTGCGCGCCTATCGGTTCAGCGCGGAGGCGCACGCGGGCCAGAAGCGAAACTCGGGCGAGCCCTACGTCACCCACGCGGTCGAAGTCGCCAAGATTCTCGCCGATCTTCAGCTCGACTCGATCACCGTGGCGAGTGGCCTGATCCACGACGTCGTCGAGGACACGAAGATCAGCGTCGCCGACGTGGAGCGGGAGTTCGGCGCCGAGATCGCGGCGATCGTCGACGGACTGACGAAGATCGCGAAGCTGCCCAACAGCGGCTCCAAGCAGGACCGCCAGGTCGAGAGCTACCGCAAGCTGCTGCTCTCGATCGCGAAGGACGCCCGCGTCATCATCGTCAAGCTCGCCGACCGCCTGCACAACATGCGCACCCTCGAGTTTCTTCCCGAGGAGAAGCAGCGGCGCATCGCGCAGGAGACGCGCGATCTCTATGCGCCGCTCGCGCACCGCTTCGGAATGGCGAAGATGCGGTGGGAGCTCGAGGATCTTGCGTTCAAGCACCTCGAGACCGACGACTACAAGGCGCTCGCACGCAAGGTCGCGCAGAAACGCGGCGAGCGCGAGGCGCTCATCGCCGCGCTGCGCGAGCCGCTGGAGCGTCAGCTCGGCAAGGCCGGCATCAAGAACGTCGACGTGACCGGCCGGCCGAAGCACCTGTGGTCGATCTACAAGAAGATGAAGCAGCGCGACCGGCCGTACGAGGAGATCTACGATCTCCTCGCGATCCGCGTGCTCGTGGACTCGGTGCCCGACTGCTACCACGCCCTCGGCATCATCCACGACGGGTGGACACCGGTGCAGGAGCGGATCAAGGACTACATCGCGCAGCCGAAGTCGAATGGCTACCAGTCGCTGCACACGACGGTGTTCGGCCCGGGGCGCCAGCTGTACGAGATCCAGATTCGCACCAAGGAGATGCATCGAACGGCGGACTTCGGCATCGCCGCGCACTGGCTGTACAAGGAGGACGCGAAGAGCGCCGACGAGCTCGATCGCCATCTCACCTGGTTCCGCCAGATCCTGGAGCTGCAGCTCGACGCCAAGACGCCGGACGAGTTCCTCGAGTTCCTGAAGCTCGACCTGTACGCCGACGAGATCTTCGTGTTCACGCCGAACGGCGACGTCATCCAGCTTCCCAAGGGGGCGACGCCGATCGATTTCGCCTTCGCCGTGCACTCGGAGGTCGGGCTGCGCTGCGCCGGCGCCAAGATCAACGGCCGCATCGCGCCGCTGTCACGGCCGCTGCGCAACTCGGAGCAGGTGGAGATCATCACCGCGCCGTCCGCCAAGCCGAGCCGCGACTGGCTGGCGCACGTGCGCACCGGCCGGGCGCGGCACAAGATCCGGCAATGGCTGCGGCACGAGGAGCATTCGTCGTCGGTCAAGCTCGGACAGGAGATCCTCGAGCGCGAGCTCAGGCGGCGCCGGCTCACCAAGGTCGACGAGAACACCCTCGATTCGGCCGCGCGCGCCATCTCCCTCACCGACGCGACGCACCTGTACGCGTCGATCGGCCAGGGGGACGTCAACGTCAGCCTCGCCCTGCGACACCTCTTCCCCGACTACGAGGAGAAGGAGCCGGCGAAGCCGACGCTGGTGGAGCGGCTGGTGGATCGCGTGCGCGGCACCAAGGGCGTGCGCATCCAGGGCGTGGACGGCCTCATGGTCCGGTACGCCCAGTGCTGCCAACCAGTGCCCGGCGATCCTGTCACTGGATACGTCACCCGCGGCCGCGGAGTCAGCATCCACCGCGCCGACTGTCCGAACCTACTCTTCCTCGCCCACGAGCCCGAACGTCGTCTCGAGATCGACTGGCAGGAGGCGGAGGGCGAGCGGTTCACGGTGCGTCTGGCGCTCGAGGGGAACGACCGGCGCGGTCTGTACGCCGATCTGGCCGCGGCGGTGAGCGAGTCGGGAACGAACATCCGCAGCATGGAGCTGCGGACGACCGACGGGCGAGCGTCGGGTGCGGTGCTGGTGGAGGTGGAGAACCTCGCGCACCTGCAGAAGATCATCCGGGCCGCGCGCAAGGTGAAAGGCATCACGGAAGTCGCGCGCCGGGAGCGCATCTCGCCCGAGTCCTGACCCGCGCCGTCGTCGCCGCGTCGCGTCCGTCGCGTCCGTCGCGTCCGTCGCGTCGCGTCCGTCGCGCCGCGTCCGGCGAGCCGGATCCCTGCGCGGCCGGGACTCATTGCTCGCTCCGCTCGCTCGAGACGTCCGCTTCGGGACCCGGCTCGCCTCCCGCCATCGTTCGATTGCCCGGATGTACCGCCGGGCGCATGAGCGCGCCGGGCGCGTCTGGGCGAGCGCTTGGCGCGCGCTCGGCCCTCGATCTGTGCGCTCGCTCCACGTGCGGTCGAACGGTGTCGCCCCCGGAGGCGGCTCGCGACAACCGCGCGCGTTGCCGAGAGCGCCGATCTCCCGAAGAACGCCCGAAGCCGCTATATTGCCACCATGGCGCGCGCACAATTCCATCTCCAGGCCCCGTTCAAACCCGCGGGCGATCAGCCCAAGGCGATCGTGGAGCTCATGACCGGGTTGGCACGCAACGACCGGTTCCAGTCGCTGCTCGGCGTCACCGGGTCGGGGAAGACGATGACCGTCGCCAATGTCATCGAGCAGTACGGCAAACCGACCCTCGTGCTCAGTCACAACAAGACGCTGGCGGCGCAGCTCTACGGCGAGATCAAGAGCTTCTTCCCGAACAACGCCGTTGAGTACTTCATCTCGTACTACGACTACTACCAGCCGGAAGCCTACGTCCCGACCACCGACACGTACATCGAGAAGGACGCGTCGATCAACGAGGACATCGACCGGCTGCGCCTGCGCGCCACGTCGTCGCTCATGGAGCGGGACGACGTCATCATCGTCGCCACCGTGTCGGCGATCTATGGACTCGGCGACCCGGTGTCCTACCGCGAGCAGATGGTGACCATCACGCAGGGGCAGAAGGTCAACCGCGACGACGTCCTGCGCTCGCTCGTGAAGATCCAGTACAACCGGAACGATGTCGCCTTCGAGCGCGGGACCTTCCGGGTCCGCGGCGACACGGTCGAGATCTTTCCGGCATACGAGGAGCAGGGAGTGCGCGTCGAGCTGTGGGGCGACGAAGTCGAGCGCATCTCCAAGATCAACGTCGTCACCGGTGAGACGATCGCCACCCTCGATCGGGCGGCCATCTATCCGGCCAAGCACTTCGTCACCCAGCGGCCGACGCTCGAGCGCGCCGTGACGCTCATCCGCGAGGAGCTCACCGGACGGCTCGCCGAGCTGCGCGCGCAGGGACGGCTGCTCGAGGCCCAGCGCCTCGAGAGTCGCACGAACTTCGACATCGAGATGATGCTGGAGATCGGCACCTGCGCGGGAATCGAGAACTACTCGCGCCACCTCTCCGGGCGGGCGGTCGGGGAGCGGCCGGCGTGTCTGTTCGACTATTTCCCGGAAGACTTTCTCGTCGTCGTCGACGAATCCCACGTCACCCTTCCGCAGATCGGCGGCATGTTCAACGGCGACCGGGCGCGCAAGCTGACCCTGGTCGACTACGGCTTCCGTCTGCCGAGCGCGCTCGACAACCGGCCGCTCATGTTCGACGAGTTCCTCGCCCTCACGCCGCGCGCGCTGTTCGTCTCGGCGACGCCGGGCGAGCTGGAGCTCCGGCTCTCCGAGGGCGTCGTCGTCGAGCAGATCATCCGGCCCACCGGGCTCGTGGATCCGGAGATCGAGATCCGGCCGGTGCGCGGCCAGGTCGACGACCTGCTCAACGAGATCCGGCAGCGCGTCAAAGTCGGCGAACGCGTGCTCGTCACGACGCTCACGAAGCGGATGTCCGAGGACCTCACCGACTATCTGCAGCAGGTCGGCGTCCGCGTGCGTTACATGCATTCGGACATCGACGCCATCGAGCGGATGGAGATCGTGCGCGGCCTCCGGCTCGGTGAGTTCGACGTGTTGGTCGGGATCAACCTCCTTCGCGAAGGGCTCGACATGCCCGAGGTGTCGCTCGTCGCGATTCTCGATGCGGACCAGGAGGGCTTTCTCCGGTCCGATCGCTCGCTGATCCAGACGGTCGGCCGCGCGGCCCGGCACGTCAACGGCAAGGCGATCTTCTACGCCGACCGCATCACGGGCTCCATGCAGCGCTGCATCGACGAGACGAGCCGCCGCCGCGCGATCCAGCAGGCGTACAACGAGGAGCACGGCATCGTCCCCCAGTCGGTGTCCAAGAGCATCGATCAGGTACGGTTCATCACACGCGTGGCCGACGCCCGCACCGAGCGCGACGAGGAGCGGCCGAAGCGCGGACGCCGGGTCGCGGAGCAGGAGTCGCCCGACTACCAGATGGTCGAGCCGGAGGCGCTCGTGAAGATGCTCGAGGAGCAGATGCGCGAGGCCGCCACTTCCCTCGACTTCGAGGCAGCGGCGCGCCTGCGCGATCAGCTGTTCGAGGTGAGGGCGCGCATGACTGCTGCGCCGTCCCGGACCCCCGTCGCCGCCGACGCGAAGGCGAGCGGAGCGGGGGGCGGCCGCCGGTGACCGAGCCCGTGCCGTCGAGCGACACGCCCGTCGCGCCGCATCCACCGCTCATTCCCCCCCTTGCCGACATCGGCGCGCTCGCGATGACCGAGAGCGAGGTGCGCGATTGGGGCCGCCGCTTCGGTCATGCCGCCCACGCGCCACTCGTCATCACCATCTCGGGGGAGCTGGGCGCGGGCAAGACGACGCTCGTGCAGGCGATCTGCGCTGGCTACGGCGTCGTCGGCGAGGTGACCAGTCCCACGTACACGCTCGTGCACGAGTATTCGGCACCGCGCTCGCCCGTGTATCATCTCGATCTGTACCGGCTCGACAATCCGGGGCAGCTCGACGCACTGAGCTGGGACGAGTTGCTCTCCGCGCGCGCCGTCTGTCTGATCGAGTGGCCCGAACGGGCGGGTGATCGCCTGCCGTCGGGCCGCGTCGCGCTCTCGCTGCAGCACCTGCCCGGCGATCCCGAGCGCCGGCTTCTCTACGCCGGATGGCACGCATGATCACCGTCGTCCTCGAGGCGTCCACGTACGCCGGCAGCGTCGCCGTCCTGGACGACGACCGTCTCGCGGTGGAGCGGTCGGTCACCATGCGCGGCCGGGAACGGGAAGCGCTCATGCCGGCCGTCGCGGAGGCGCTGGATGAATATGGCATCCCCGCCGAGCGGCTCGGGCGCATCGTGTGCGGCGCCGGGCCTGGGAGCTTCACGAGCCTTCGCATCGCGGCGGGCATCGCCAAGGGACTGGCTTTGGCGACGGGCGCGCCGCTCGTTCCCGTGTCGTCGTTCGCCCTGCTCGTCGCGTCCCAGCGCCTCGTCGCGCCGGGAAAGTACCTCGCCGCGATCGACGCGCTGCGCGGCGAGCACTACGTCGCCCTCTACGAGGTCGGAACCGACGGCGCGATCGTCCCGCGTGGTGCGCCTTCGCTGGTGCCGAGCACCGCGCTGGGCGACGAGGCGCTCCATCACGAGGCGAGGCTCGTCGGGGGAGGGATGGTGCCGGCGGACGCGGTCGAAGCGGTGCCGCACGCACGCGGCGCGGCGCGACTGATCCCACTCATCGATGCGACGCCGCCGGCCGATCTGGCCGCGTGGGAACCGTCGTATGGCCGGCTGGCGGAGGCGCAAGTAAAATGGGAAGCGGCGCATGGCCGGCCGCTTGCCGCGCGATGATTGGCCAGGCGACCCGCACCCTCATGATCCGTCGGGCGGTCGGCACCGATCTGCCGGCGATCAGCGCGATCGAACGGGCGTCGTTCTCGGACCCGTGGACGGTCGACTCCTTCGCCTCGGCGATGTCGCTGGCGCACGTCCACTTTCTCGTCGTCGAGGAGGTGAGCGAGGCGGCTGGGACCCCGGTGGCGCGGAGGCCTGGCGTGCTCCCGGTGGTCGGATATGTTGTGGCACTGCTCGCCGCCGACCAGGGTGAGATCGCCGACATCGCCGTCGACGTGGCGGCGCGTCGGCGCGGCGTCGGTCGCTTGCTGCTCGACCGGGTGATGGCCGACGCGACCGCGGTGGGGGTGCGCACGCTGTATCTCGAGGTGCGCGAGTCGAATTCGGCCGCGCTGGCGCTCTATCACGGCGCGGGGTTCCGGGCGATGGGCCGGCGGCCGGGCTACTACCGGCATCCACCGGAGGATGCGTTGGTGCTCAGGCGGGATCTCGCACCGACTTGAAGTGAAGTGTCACATGAAGTCTGGAAAGTAAGTGGTTGTATGGTAGGGTGTTGCGAAATGATTTGCGGACGGACGCAACACCTCGGTGACGTCACCAGTGGACTTAATCTTTAGCGTGTGCGGCGAGGGACCGACATCTCGCCCAGGAGGAGGGTATGAGCCGGAGCTTGAACAAGGTGACGCTGATTGGAAACCTCGGAAACGATCCCGAGGTGCGCTCGACGACCGGTGGGAATCGCGTGGCGACCTTCTCGCTCGCGACGAGCCGTTCCTGGAACGATGCGAGCGGGACGAAGCAGGAAAAGACGGAATGGCATCGCTGCGTGGTCTGGAACACCAAGAGCTCGCAGCTCGCCGACATCGTCGAGAAGTACGTCAAGAAGGGCGACAAGCTGTACGTCGAAGGGCGGATCGAATACCGCCAGTGGCAGGACAAGGAGAACCAGACCCGCTATTCCACCGAGATCAACGTCCGCGAGCTGATCATGCTCGGCGGCGGCTCGGGCAGTCGCGCGGCGTCGACCGACTTCGACGCCGAGTCGGGGAGCGGAACCCGCGCCCGCTCGGCCGCGCCGGCCAAGGCGAAGGCGGGTGCCGGCGGGGAGGATTTCGAGGACTTTCCCGGCGCGCTCGCCGACGAGGACGACGACCTCCCGTTCTGATCTAGGGACGGCGATTGTCGATGGGCGGTGCCGCATCTCGGCATCGCCCATCGCCACTTCTAGGCTCGGTCGGCTCGCTCGGCCGGTCGCGGGAGACTGTCGGCTCGACCGGACGCATCCGGCGGCATCGCGTGTCAGCCGTGTACTCCTGTGAGGGAGGGCGCGCGGCGTTCGCAAAGCCGGGGTCTGGGCGTGCTCGGGCCGACCCGGCCCGAGCGCTCACGCCCAGTCCGCCGGCGAAGCGAATGCCACGCGACCGAACCGCGCGGACCGACGCCCGAACCGCCCAGCGTTTCTTCGTCCCAGCACGGTCGTCCTACCAACAGTCCCGCCGCCGCTGGCGGCTTTCCGCCGTTCCCCATGCGCCGTCGTTCGGCGCCCTAGCCCTCGAGCGCGTGAGAATTTCCCGTCTCGGCTGGTCGGTTCCCGCCGCCGTCACCATCTGCCTCGCCGCCGGTCGCCCCGCACGTGCCCAAAACGTGCGGCCTGACTCCTCGACGCACGTCGACTCCTCGACGCACGTCGTCAAGCGCGGCGACACTCTCTGGGATCTGGCCGCGGCCTTCCTCGGCGACGCGTATCTCTGGCCCGAGATCTACCGGCTGAACACGGATCAGATCGAGGATCCGCACTGGATCTATCCAGGCGAAGTCCTTCAGCTGCCCGTCCGCGCCCGCGCAATCGCCCAGGGTCCGTCGGCCGCGCCCGCGGCGCCCGGCGCTCCCTCAGGTCCGGCCGCGCCGCCGCCGACGGAGGAACAGGCGCCGCGTCGCAGCAGCGGTCCCACCGTGTTCGCGCCGCGCAGACTGTACGCGCCCCGTCTGTCGTCGGGTGGCAACGCCGCGCGACCCCGTGTTCCCCTCGGCGACGTGCTCCAGGCCCCCTACTTCGTGGCCGAGCGCGGCGTGCGTGGCTCGGGACGGGTGATCGACGGCATCGACATCCCGGGGATCGACGAGCGCCATCAGACCACGAACTTCCAGCTCTACGATCGGGTGCTGATGACGCCTCCGGCCGGCAGCCTCGGCTCGGAGCGCGAGCGGTACGTCGCCTATGAGCTCGGACCGCTGGTGGAAGGCGTGGGCCGCGTCGTCGTTCCCACCGCGCTCCTTCAGGTAGTGCGCTCAGCGCGCGGTGACGAGCCGTCGACGGTCGAGGTGCTGCAGCTTTACGGGTCGCTCAACTCCGACGCCCGGGTCGTTCCCCTCGACACGACCGGCGCCGGCGCCACTGTGGCGCCCGTCGAAGTCTCCGAGAGCGCTGGCCGCATCGGCACCGTGCGCGCGATCCATCGGCCGTCGGTGCTGCCGTCGCTCAACTATTACGTCTTGTTCGACCTGTCTTCGAGCGACGGGATGAAGATCGGCGACGAGGTTGAGATCTTCCGGCCGCGGCGCGAGAACGGGGCCGACGACGGTATCACGCGTCCCGAGGTGTCGATCGGTACTGGCCAGGTGGTGCGCGTCACACAATACGGCGCCACGGCGCGGGTGACCTCGCAGGAACAGCCGGCCATCCGGATCGGGGAGTCCGTGCGTCTCACCGCGCGTATGCCCTGAGCGGAGGGGACAGGCGGCGCGGAATGCCGTAACGCCTGTCCGCGCATTACATTAGGGCGACCGACATGACCGCGATCGCCCACTTCGTCGCCATCACCTGCTACCTCGGCGCCGCGGCTCTCGCTGCGACGCCGTTTGCGCGTCCGGTGGGAGCGCCGGTCCGCGGCGTGGCTGCTCTTCTCGGCATCGGCGTCCTCGCGCACGCGGTGGGGCTGCTCGCCTACGCGCATCAGGTCGGCCAGCTCCCGCTCACCGGACTAGGACCGTCGCTCTCCTTCGCTGGCTTCGTGCTCGCGGCGACGTTGCTGGTCGTCGAGACGCTCGCGCGCGACGTGAGTCTCACCCTCGTCGCGGCGCCGCTCGCAGCCGTGCCGACGACCTGTGCGACGCTGATCGGCCTCATCCCCGGCGTGGAGCCGGACGGGGCGCGTGGTGCGTGGCTGTTCTCGCACATCGCGCTGAGCTTCCTCGGCATTGCGGCGTTCGGCACTGCTGCGGCGGCGGGCTGCATGTATCTCGTCGAGCGACGCGAGCTCAAATCGCGGCGGTTCGGCGCGATCTATCGGTTCTTTCCGCCGCTCGAGACGTTGGATCGGGTGAACCATGTGGCGGCGGTGGCGGGATGGCTGGGCCTCACCCTCGGCGTAGTGCTCGCCGTCACCTACTCGCTCGCGTATCGCGAGATGAGTATGCTCAAGATCGTCTGGGCGATGGGGGCCTGGCTTGCGGCGAGCGGGATCGCGCTCGGTCGGGTGCTCGGCGGGTGGCAGGCGCGCCGCGCGGCCATCTACTCCAGCGTGTCGTTCGCGGCGATCGTGCTGCTCTACGTCGCGTTCAGGATGGCCGAAACGAACGGCGGAGGACGCTTCCTGTGAGCGGAATTCCGATTCTCGTCGAGGCGAGCTCGGTGCGCGTGCTGGTCGTGGGCGGCGGACCCGTGGCGGCGCGCAAGGCGCGCGCGTTCTGCGACGCGGGCGCGCGCGTCCGCGTGGTCGCGCTCGAGTCGACGGAGGCGCTACGCGCGATGGCGGCCGAGGGACGGCTGGAGCTCATCGAACGGGCCTATGGCGACGGTGACGTCGCGGACGCCGACCTGGTGGTTGCCGCGACCGACGATCGGGCCGTCAACGCCGCGGTGGCGCTGGACGCACGGGCGGCGCGGCGGCTGGTGAACGTCGCCGACGCCCCCGAGATGGGCAGCTTCGCGACGATGGCGACGCACCGCAGCGGCGGTCTGGTGATCGGTGTCAGCGCCGGCGGGGTGCCGGGCGCGGCGGCGCGCATCCGTGACGCGATCGCGCTGCGGTTCGATTCGCGCTACGCCCGGGCGCTCGCCGAGCTCGCCGCGTTGCGGCGCGCGCTCGTGGACCGCGGCGACGCGCCGACCTGGCGCGCGCTCTCGTCCGGCGTGCTCGACGCCGACTTCTGCCAGGCGGTCGAGCGCGATGGGCTGCGGGATCAGGTGTCGACGTGGCGGTGATCTGCCTCGGACTCAGCCATCACGGTGCGCCGCTGGAGGTGCGCGAGCGCCTCGCCTTCCGGAGCAGCGAGGTGCTCCCCGCGCTCGAGCGGCTGCGCGCCGCGGCCGGAACGCGCGAAGGCGTGCTGCTCTCGACGTGCAATCGCACGGAGCTGTATCTCGTCGAGGGCGAGCACGAGGCGACGAGCGCCGCATGGTCGCTGCTGGACGCGCGACTCGGCGACGACGCGAGCCGCTACGGCTATGTGCGCCGCGATCGCGACGCGGCGGCGCATCTCTTCCGCGTTGCGTCCGGAATGGACTCGATGGTGATCGGCGAGGCGCAGATTCACGGGCAGGTGCGCGACGCGTGGGAGGCGAGCCGGCCGGCGTCGGGCGCGGTGCTCAATCGGCTTTTCCAGAGCGCGCTGCTGGTGGGCGGACGCGTGCGCAGCGAGACGACGCTCGGACACGGCGCGCTCAGCGTGAGCTCGGCCGCGGTGCAGCTGGCGAAGAAGATCTTCGGCAGCCTCACCGGCCGGCGCGCGATGGTGCTGGGCGCGGGCGAGATGGCGGAGCTCGCGCTGGCGTCGCTGCAGCACGAGGGCGTGCGCGCGGCGGTCGTCGCCAACCGGACGTACGAGCGGGCGCAGACGCTCGCGGCGCAATACGGCGCAACCGCGGTGCATTACGACGAGGCGTGGACCGCGCTCGTCGACGTCGATCTGCTGCTCTGCTCGACCGCGTCGCCGCATCCGGTGGTGAGCGCGGCTCGGGTGCGCGACGCCGCCGAACGCCGCGGTGACCGCCCGCTCTGCATCCTCGACATCGCGCTGCCGCGCGACGTCGAGCCCACGGTGGCGTCGCTCGACAACGTGTATCTCTACGATCTCGACGACCTGCGCGCGGTCGTCAACGCCAACGTGGAGCGCCGCCAGCGCGAGCTGCCGGCCGCCGAAGCGGTGATCACCGGCGAGGTCGAGAAGTTCTGGCAGTGGGTCGCGGGGCTTGCGGCGGTGCCGGTGCTGACGCAGTTCCGCGACGAGATGAACCGCGTGCGCGAGCGCGAGCTGGCGGTCGCGATGCGAAAGCTGCCCGACCTCACGCCCGAACAGCGGGCGGCGATCGAATACTTCTCACAATCCCTGATGAACAAGTTCATGCACGAGCCGTCGGTGCGTCTGCGCGCCGCGGCGGCCAATGGCCGCGGTCTTGGCGTCGTGGACGCCGCGCGGTACCTCTTCGCGCTCGACGAGCGCGCCGCACCGCCCGAACCGGCGCCACCCCCGACCGACGTCTCCGATCCGGCGGGCGAGCGCTGATGCCGACGGTATTGATTACCGGCGGCGCGGGGTTCATCGGCTCGCACGTCGCCGACCGCTGTCTCGCCGAAGGATGGACCGTGCACGTCCTGGACAATCTCGTCACCGGACGGCGCGAGAATCTCCCGTCGGAGGCGACCTTCCACGAGCACGACATTCGTGATCGGGCGAGCGCGGCGCTCGTGGCGTCGCTGAAGCCCGATGTGCTGATCCACCTCGCGGCGCAGATGGACGTCCGCAAGAGCGTCACCGACCCGGTGTTCGACGCGGAAACGAACGTCGTCGGATCGCTCAACCTGCTCGAGGCGGTGCGACTCGCCTCGCCGCGGACGCGCGTCGTGTTCTCCTCGACCGGCGGCGCGCTGTACGGCGATCGCACGCAGCCCCCGAACCGGGAGACGCTCGAGAAGACCCCCGATTCGCCGTACGCGATCACGAAGCTGGCGGTCGAATACTATCTCTCGTACTACGCCCGCGTGCATGCGCTGGACACCGTGGCGCTCCGCTTTGGCAACGTCTATGGACCTCGACAGGATCCACACGGCGAAGCGGGGGTGGTCGCGATCTTCTGCGGGCGCATCATCGACGGGCGTCCGCTCACCGTGTTCGGCGACGGTCGGCAGACGCGTGACTACGTGTACGTGAGCGACGTGGCGGATGCGACCTGGCGCGCCGCGACGCGTCCGCTGCCGCCCGCCGGCGCGCTGGACGACCGCGCGTTCAATGTCGGGACCGGGCTCGGGACGTCGGTGCTGGAGCTGGCGCACGCGCTCGGACGCGCGACGGGGATGGCGGAGGGCCGGTCGTCGTCGATCGAGCATGCGCCGGCGCGCGCGGGTGAGCTGCAGGACGCCTATCTCGACGCCACGAAGGCGACCCGTGTGCTGGACTGGCGGCCGTCCGTGACGTTGGAGCACGGTCTGTCGCGCACTTTCGCATGGTTCAGCGCCCAGCGCGCCGCGCCGGCGCAGGTTGGGATACGTGCACGAAGCGGCGAAGGAGCCGCACGATGATCGCGTTGCTGCAGGCCGCCGGCGCGGTGCCGACGTCGGCCAAAGAGCTGATCCTCAACTCGAGCACGGCGACACAGGTGGTGCTCGTCATCCTCGTCGTGCTGTCGCTCGTGAGCTGGGCGATCATGTTCGGCGTGGGCCGCGAGTTGACGAAGGCGTTGCGGACGTCGAAGGAGTTCGCGCGCGAGGTGGAGCGCGCGCCGCGACTCGACGCGGCCGGCGTCGCGGTACGACATGCGTCGCCCAGCGCGGCGCACCGGCTGCTCGTGCGCGCGCTCCAGTTCATCGGCGAAGGCGCGGGCCACACGACGCACGAAGAGGAAGTCGCCCAGCTCTCGCCGACGGCGGCGGCATCGCGCGTCGAGACGCTCGCGCTGGTGCTCGACGCGGAATCGCTGTCGGAGCGCGACCGGCTCGGTCGCTTTCTCCCCTGGCTGGCGACGATCGGCTCGGCCAGTCCGCTCATCGGACTGCTCGGCACGGTGCTCGGCGTGATCAGCGCGTTCGTCGGCATCGCGACGCACGGCTCCGGAAACCTCGCCGCCGTCGCGCCCGGCGTCGCCGAAGCGCTCGTCGCGACGGCGGCCGCGCTCACCGTCGCCATTCCCGCGACGTTCGGATACAACATTCTCGCCAACCGGCTCAACCGGCTCGCGAACACCCTCGAGGGATTCAGCACCACGGTGATCGCGATGCTCGTGCGCGAAGGGCGGCTGTAAGGTGCTGCGCCGGCGGCGCGAAGGACTGCCGCTCAACGCGGAGATCAACGTCGTCAGCCTGATCGACGTGATGCTGTTGCTGCTCGTGATCTTCATGATCACGGCGCCGATGATGCAGGGCGGGGTGGACGTCGCGCTGCCGAAAGCGGAGGCGCGGCCGCTCGAGCCGAAGAGCGGCCTCGTAGTGAGCGTGGACCGCAGCGGCGCGGTGTACGTCGACGAGACGCGGATGTCGGTATCCGAGTTTCGGGCCTCCTTCCGCGCGCTGGCGAGCAAGCGCGCGCGCGACGGCGTCTATCTGCGCGGCGACGCCGGCGTGCCATATGGTGTCGTGACCCAGGTGCTGGCGATCATGCGCGCGGCCGGCGTGGGCGACGTCGGGCTCGTGACGGATCCCGAGACGCCACCGTGAGCGCGGCGGCGGCACACGACGAGGAGGCCCTCTCGCTCCGGACGCCGATCATCGTCTCGGCAGCGTTGCATCTGGTCGTCGCCGCGTTGGTGGTGCTCGGCCGCCGGGACGCGTCCGTGCCGATGCCGCCCACCTACCGCGTCAATCTCGTCGCTGCGCCGCCGGGCCCGAGGCAGATTGGCGTGGTGCAGCCCACGCCCCCAGCGCCCACTCCGCCGACGCCCGCACCACCATCGCGCGCGACACCGGAGCCGTCCCGCATGAAAGCGCCGAGCAAGGCAACAGCGAAGCGTGCACCGAAGACGGCAACGCCGACCGCCGGAGCGGCGCCCAAGCCGGCGACGCCGGCGCCCGCCGCCGGCGGCGGGCCGACCGGCGGCCGCGGCGCGGATGTGGCCAACGTCACCGTCGACGGAATCGCGTTCCCATATCCTGCGTACCTCGAAAACGTCGTGCGTCAGATCGCCATCCGGTTCAAACCGCCGGGCAACGCGCGCGCACTGCAGGCCGTAGTGGCCTTTCTCATTCGACGGGACGGCAGCGTGACCGGCATTCGGCTGACGACGCGATCAGGGGTGTATGGGTTCGACACGGAAGCGATGGGCGCCGTCGAAGCGGCGTCGCGATCGTTCGGTCCGCTGCCGCAGGGGTTCTCCGACGACGTGCTTCCCGTGATCTTCAGCTTCGACCCCCGACTCATTCGTTGATGCCTTCGTTGTCCTTCTGCCGCGCGGCCGCCGCGCTGCTGCTCGCCGCTCCGCTCACTCTCGCCGCGCAGGACACGACGTCGCGCGGCGTTCGCATCGGCTTGACGTACGATCCGGGGACGAAGCCCGGCGTCGTGGTGCTGCCGGTCGCGCGTCCCGGTGCCGACTCCGCCGCGGCGATCGTGTCGCGCGACCTGGACTTCGGCGACCGGATCAACGTGATAGCGCCGAGCGATCCGGCGACGCGGTGGACGGGACGGGGCAACGGGCCCAATTGGCCGCTGCTCGCGAAGCTCGGCGCTGCCGCGGCGGTCCAGATCACGCCGACGCCGCAGGGCTTTCACGTCGCCGTGTACGACGTCGCGAAGCAGACGACGGTGCTCATTCGCGACTATTCCGCGCCACCCATGGCCGACGCACACGGCTGGCGCACCGCTCTTCACAGCCTGTCGGACGACCTCGAGGAGGCGCTGACCGGCACGCGCGGGATCGCGCGGACGCGCGTGCTGTTCGAGCGAGGCAACCGGTTGTGGGTCGTGGACAGCGACGGCGAGTATGCCACGCCGGTGACCGCGGGGGGAACGCCGGGTTCCGCGGCGTGGAGCCCAAACGGCCACACGATCGCGTATTCCACCTACGTCCCGTCGCAGATCGTGGTGCAGGAGCTGGGCGGCCGGCCGCGCACGATCGCTGCGGGCGAAGGGGTGTTCATCTCACCGGTGTTCACGCCCGACGGCAGCGCGGTCGTCTACGCGCATGGTGTGGACGAGGGCGTGGATCTCTATACGGTGTCCGCGAGCGGCGGCGGAAACCGGCGGCTGTCGGTGGGTCGCGGGAGCGACAACGTGTCCCCGACCTTCAGCCCCGATGGACGCCGCATCGCGTTCGTGTCCGGGCGGGCCGGCCACCCGGAGATCTATACGATGGACGCCGACGGCACCAACGTCGATCTCCTGACGCCGCTCGACATCGGCGAGAGCGCGTACCGGGCGAGCCCCGATTGGTCGCCCGATGGGCGACTCGTGGCCTTTCAGTCCCGCATCGCGGGAGGCGGCGACAACTTCCAGCTCATGACCGTGAACCTGCGGGACCGCGGGCTGAAGCAGCTCACCAGCGACGGCCGGAACGAGGATCCGTCGTGGGCGCCCGACGCGCGCCATCTGGTGTTCGTGTCCAATCGCAGCGGTGTGCGTCAACTGTGGGTGATCGACACCGAGAGCGGCCGCACCCGCCAGCTCACGCGCGGCGCAGCCGCGCGGCTCCCCGCGTGGTCGCCGCGACTCACGCGCTGACGTACCCCGGCCGAAGGCCGGATGATTTTCTCACCGGAGACCAGCATGACCCGTCGTACCCTCGCCATCTCGTTCACGGTTCTCTGTGCCCTGAGCGCCGTGCAGAGCTGCCGTCGTCAGCCCCAACCCGCGCCGACGCCGGCCGCGACACCGACTGACGACGCGGCATCGCGCCGCCGCGCGGATTCGCTCGCCGCGGCTCAGCGCCGCGCCGATTCCCTGGCCGCCGCGCAGGCGGCCGCGGCGCGCGATGGCGCGGCCGGCGACGCGCAGCGAGCGCAGGCCGAGCTGTCGACCATCCTGGCGCAGAAGGTCTACTTCGACTTCGACCGCGATCAGCTGCGCGACGATGCGATCGCAGTGCTCGACCAGAAGGCGGCCGTGCTCCTGGCCAATCCGGCGGTGACGCTCGTCGTCACCGGTCACACCGACGAGCGGGGCACGGCGGAGTACAACCTCGCGCTCGGACAGCGCCGCGCGGCGCAGGTCAAACGATATCTCACCAGCAAGGGCGTCACCGACGACCGTCTCACCACGCGCAGCCTCGGCGATTCGCAGCCCGCGGCGCAGGGGACGGACGAAGCCGCCTATCAGCAGAACCGCCGCGCCGAGTTCGACGTCCGCAACGTTCGCGGCGCCCTGGTGCGCCCGCGGGCATGAGGCGCCTCCGGCTCGCTGCGCCGGCCGCGGCGCTCGTCGTCAGCGGATGTCTCGCGTCCAAGAGTGACGTCTTTCTCCTGCAAAACCAGCTGCAGACGATGCAGAGTGCCCAGGCGCGTGCCGACACCGCGCGCCGGGTGCAGATCGACAACGTCCTGGCGCAGGTGATCCAGGCGAACGACTCCGTGCGCGTCGTGAGCGCGCGGCTCGCCAAGCTCCAGAGCAACGTGCAGACGGACCATTACGAGATGGGCCGGCAGCTGCTCCAGATTCAGGAGCTCTCCGGCCAGAGCCAGCGCCGACTGCAGGAGCTGCGCGCATCGCTCGAGGAGCGCAACCAGGGCGCGGCCGTTCCCGCGCCGGTCACGCCGGCCACGCCGGCTACACTGGCCGCCCCCTCGCCCGCCGACGCCGCGCGGCCGGCACCGGCCGGCCCGGGTCCCGCGCAGCTCTTCCAGAGCTCGCTGGACCAGCTCCGGCGTGGCAGCACCTCCGTCGCGCGCAGCGGGTTCGAAGAGCTGCTCCGGAGCTACCCGACCTCCGAAGACGCGCCCGAGGCAATGGTCTACATTGGGGAGACCTACGCGGCGGAACGGAACCAGGCGGCGGCCGACTCGGTATACGACCTCGTGGTCCAGCGCTATCCTACGTCGGCGAAGGCGGCGACGGCGCTGTACAAGCACGCGCTCTCGTTGAAGGCCGCCGGACGGACGACGGCCGCACGGGGCGCGCTGGAGCGAATCGTCCGCGAGTATCCGCGCTCGGACGAAGCGGCACTGGCGCGCGATCAGCTGAGGACACTCGGCAGGTAGTCTCACGGGAGCAAAACGATGGGAAGCTCGGCCGAGATGCCGTTTCTCGACCACCTCGAGGAGCTCCGCTGGCGCATCATCTGGTCGCTGGCGGCGCTCGTCGTGGGCGTCGTCATCGCGTTCGTCGTCGTCCTCAAGCTCAACCTGCTGACCTGGCTGCAAGGGCCGATGCTCCCGTACCTGCACGGGCGGCGGCTAGTGTACACGCACCCGGGCGACGGATTTTCGATCCTGCTGCAGACGTCGATCATCGTTGGCGTCGTGCTCGCGCTGCCGGTCATCCTGTACCAGGTCTGGGCGTTCCTCGCGCCGGCGCTGCACCGGCACGAGAAGCGGGTCGTCGTGCCGGTGATCTTCGGCGCCGTCGGGCTGTTCATCGCCGGCGCGGCGCTGGCCTGGTACTTCGTGCTCCCGATGACCCTGCGCTTCCTCTCGGCGCTCGGCGACGAGTCGTTCGACCAGATGATCACGGTGAACGAGTACTTCGGGTTCGTCACGAGCATGGTGCTCGCGATGGGCGCCGTGTTCGAGCTTCCGATCGCTGTGCTGCTGCTCTCGGCGTTCGGGCTGGTGACGCCGCGCTTTCTGGCGAAGTTTCGCCGTCACGCGTTCGTCGGCTCGTATCTCGCCGCGGCCATCATCACGCCCGGCGACCTGTTCGTGACGTCGCTCGCGCTGATGGTCCCGCTCTATCTGCTGTATGAGCTGAGCATCGGGATGTCGTGGCTGGTGTTCCGGAAACGCCAGCGGGGGGCGTTGCTGGACGTCGATCAGTCGGGCACGGGAGCGCACGCATGACCTGGCCGCGGTGCCTCGCGGCGGCCGCGGCGCTCGTCCTCGTGGTCGTCGCCGCCTGGCGTGCCGAGGGCCAGGGACGGCCGGGCCGCCCGCCCGGGCAGCGCCCACCGCCGGCGCGCGGCGACACACTGCACAAGTCCGACAGCATCACCGTGAAGGACACGATCGGCAAGGCCAACTTCGTCGAGCCCGATTCGGTGATGCGCCGCCTTCTGAGCACACCCGGATATACCATCACGCGGTATCAAGGCGAGGGCATCACCTTCGACGCGATCACGCGCGGGATCCAGCTCACCAACAAGGCGGTCGTCCAGCGCGGCGACTCGCAGGTCGTGAAGTCCGACACGATCACCTATAGCGGGCAGGGGAGCCGGGTGCAGGTCTGCTCGACGCCCACCGGTCGCAACGTCTTCGCGGCACCAGGCCAGGCGCCCGTCGTGAGCTCGCGCTGCGGCACGTACGACATCACGAACAAGCGTGCGGCCGTGAGCAACGCGAGCACCTCCGTGCCGCAGAGTGGCGAAACGCTGTTCATCACCGGCGACAGGATCGTGGTCGTCGCCGGCAGCGACTCCGTCCACAACGCCAACGACGCGACGTACTACCTGCGCGACGGCACCATCACCGCGTGCGACGACTCGATTCCGGACTACTACTTCAAGGCGAGCGAGATCAAGCGCACCGGATCGTTCGTCGTCGCGCGACCGGCGATCCTCTACATCGGGGACGTGCCGGTGATGTGGCTGCCCTTTCTTTTCCAGGACATCCGCGGCGGGCGCCACAGCGGCATTCTGTCGCCGAACTTCGGCGTCGCCGACATCGTGCGCAACAGCCCGACGTATCGACGGAGCCTCGAAGGGCTGGGCTATTACTGGGCGATCAGCGACTTCCTCGACACGGAGGCGTGGCTCGACTGGCGCAGCTCCGCCGGCGACATCCAGCCTGGCGACATCGGCGGCTTCACCCGCTACAACGGCGAGTTCCGGTACCGCTGGCTCGAGCGGTACGTCACCGGAAGCTTCGCCGCCTCCCGTACGCTCGAGGGCGACCAGCGCAACACCTCGATCACCTGGGGGCACCAGGAGCAGTTCACCCGCAACAGCTCCCTCACGATGAACCTGAACTACGCGAGCAACGACCGGGTGCAGCGTCTCACGACTGTGAATCCGTACTCGGTGCTCTCGACCATTCGGTCAACGGCCTCGTACAACCAGAAGGTAGGACCGATGAGCTTCACGCTCGGCGGGACGCGCACGCAGTATCCCGGGCGGACGCAGGTGGAACAGACCTTTCCAACGGTCAACATGACGACCAGCCCGCTGAGCATCGGCAGCTGGCTCGTCTGGACGCCGGCGATGACCTACTCGTCGCACCAGCTCACCGGCATCGACCAGCCGTCGTCGCTTTCACTGCTGCCCCACGACAGCGCCACGGCCGCCGGGAAGGACTCGATCTTCACCGATACCCTGCGGCGCAACGCGTACGACAGCAACCTCGACATCCAGACACCGCTGCAGATCTTCGGCTACAACCTCGGGAACAGCTTCACCATCACCTCGCACCGGAACGCCTTTCCGGAGGCGGAGCTCGTGACCGGCGTCAACACCGGCGTCTCCGAACAGCGCGTCTACTCGACGACGTA
>DASXHF010000220.1:0-12372 GCA_036488775.1 Gemmatimonadaceae bacterium
TCGCCGAGGTAGTAGTGGCCGGCGAAGCGGTCGGGATCGCTCGCGACCGCGGCGCGGAGGGGCTCGATGGCCTCGCGCCACCGCGCGCGTTTGCAGAAGAGGACGCCGAGCTGCAGCTGCACGTCGGCGTTGCGCTCGTCCACGCGAGCGGCGCGGCGCAGATCGGTCTCCGCCTGGTCGTATTTGCCGCGCGTCGTCAGCAGCGCGGCGCGCGCACAGAGCACGTCGACGTCGTCGGGGGAAATCTCGACGGCGCGCCCGAGCTCGTTCAGCGCGCCGTCGAGATCGCCGCGGCGCTCGAGCAGCGCCGCGAGCGTCACGCGCGCCGCCGCATTCTTTGGCTCGCGAGCGATGAGCGCACGAAGCGCCGTCATCGCGGCGCCGACTTCGCCGGCGGCGATGTACTCGCGGGCTTGTTGGAGCGCGTCAGGGAGACGATCCGCTGCGCGCTCGATGATCGGCGGCTGCGTGCGGTCACGATCCTCTCCGCCGTTGGCGGGAGCGGTCGAGGCCGAACCCGAAGCGGGGGACAGCGGTGAACCGGTGGAGGAAGCGGGGGCGGCGTTTGCGTCGGGACGGGTCATGCGGTGCTTCTCCTGCGTGAGCAGCTCAGGCGAGCGCGAGAGTCGTCTCGCCGTTGATCCAATCGAGGTATTTGGCGTTCCCCGCGGTGACGGGGATGGCGAGCAATTCCGGGACCTTGTACGGATGCAGCTCTTCGAAAGCGACCTTGAGCGTCTCGAGGCGTGCCGAGCGGGTCTTGAGCAGCACGATCGCTTCCTGCTCGTCGGCGATCTTACCCTGCCAGCGGTAGATCGACCGCGCGCCCGGCAGCACCGAGCCGCACGCGATGAGGCGTCGCTCGAGGAGCGCCTGCACGAGCTTCACCGCGTCCTCGGGGGAGGCGAGCGTGGTCATGACCACGATGGCGTCGGTATGCGGCATGGCAGGCGAGAGCGAGACGAGATGAGACGACGTCGAGACGACGTGGGCAGAGGGCCGCATCGCATCGGCCACGGTGGGGTAATCTAACGTCCGGGGTGCGTGACTTGTCTCCCCCCGGTCCTAAAGCGAGTTTACCCTGGTTATGGCAGAAGACGCACTGGTCGTCCGCGGGGCGCGCGAGCACAATCTCCGCAACGTGGACGTGAGCATCCCACGCGACCGGCTCACGGTCATCACGGGGCTGTCGGGCTCAGGCAAGTCCTCCCTCGCCTTCGACACGATCTACGCCGAAGGACAGCGCCGTTACGTCGAGTCGCTGAGCGCGTACGCACGTCAGTTCCTCGGCTTGATGGAGAAGCCGGACGTCGATGCGATCGAAGGGCTGTCGCCCGCGATCTCGATCGAGCAGAAGACGGCGGGGCACAATCCGCGGTCGACGGTCGGCACCGTGACGGAGATCTACGATTATCTCCGGCTTCTGTACGCGCGCGCCGGCACGCCGCACTGTCCCAGCTGTGGGCGGCCCGTGCAGCGGCAGAGTCCGGCGCAGATCGCCGAGACGGTGCTCGGATGGACGGAGGGCACCAAGATCGAGGTGCGGGCGCCGCTCGTGCAGGGACGCAAGGGTGAGTTCCGCGAGCTCTTCGAGTCGGTGCGGAAGCAGGGCTTCATCCGCGCGTACGTCGACGGCGCGCTCGCCGAGGTCGCCGACCCGCCGAAGCTCAACCGGCGGCAGAATCACGACATCTCCGTCGTCGTCGATCGGCTGGTGGTGCGCGCGGACGACCGCGCGCGTCTCACCGACTCGATCGAGACCGCGCTCAAGCTCGCCGAAGGACTCGTCGAAGTGTTCAACGCGGACACGTCGACGGTCGAGACGTTCTCGGAGAAGTACGGCTGCGCGACGTGCGGACTCTCGATGCCCGAGCTCGAGCCGCGCCACTTCTCGTTCAACTCGCCGTTCGGCGCATGTCCGCAGTGCGGCGGCCTCGGCACGCGGCGGCGCGTGAGCGAAGAGCTGGTGCTCGGCGATCCTCGCATCTCGATCCTCGAGGGAGTCGTGCTGCCGTGGGGCGAGCCGACCGGATATCTGCGCAAAGTCGTCCTGCCGACCCTCGCACGGCAGTTCAAGTTCGACCTCAACACCCCGTGGGGCCAGCTGCCGGAGTCGGTGCAGGACTGCCTGCTGCACGGCGACGCCGGCGCAGGCGGTGGAGCGGCGGCCAATGGCAAGAAGAAAAAGAGCGAGGCGACGTGGGAGGGAATCGTCGCGAACGTCGAGCGACGATACGAGGAGAGCGAATCCGACATGGTGCGGATGGAGCTCGAGGCATACATGCTCGCAGTGCCATGTCCCGAGTGCCAGGGACAGCGCCTCAAGCCGGAATCGCTGGCGGTGACGATCGACGGGAAGAACATCGGCTCCGTCACCGAGATGGCGATCACCGAGGCGCTCACCTTCTTCGAGCGGATCCCGGTGCGCGGTGGCGGCCGTGTGAACGGGCTCGACGCCGAGATCGCCGCACCGATCCTCAAGGAAGTGGGCGAGCGGCTGCGCTTCCTCGTCGACGTCGGGCTCGACTACCTCACGCTGGGCCGGTCGGCGGAGTCGCTGAGCGGCGGTGAGGCGCAGCGCATCCGTCTCGCGACGCAGATCGGGTCGCGGCTCGTCGGCGTGCTGTACATCCTCGACGAGCCGTCGATCGGACTGCACCAGCGCGACAATGCGCGCCTCCTCGCGACGCTCGAGCAGCTGCGCGACCTGGGCAACACCGTGATCGTGGTGGAGCACGACGAGGAGACGATGCGGGCGGCCGACCACGTGATCGACATGGGGCCGGGCGCCGGCAAGCATGGTGGCGAGGTGATCGCCGCGGGAACGGTCGAGGAGATCATCCGCACGCCCCGGTCGATCACCGGCAAGTTTCTGAGCGGCGAGCGGGAGATTCCACTGCCCGCGTCGCGCCGTCCGCGCGACGACGCGAAAGCGATCCGCATCTTCGGCGCGCGCGAGCACAACCTGCGCGACGTGAGCGTGGACATCCCGCTCGGGTTGTTCGTGTCCGTCACGGGAGTGTCGGGCTCCGGCAAGTCGACGCTGATCGAGGACATCCTCCACCGCTCCCTGGCGCGGCATTTCTATCGCGCGCGAGTCATTCCGGGACAGCACGACCGCATCACCGGCTTCGAGCACATCGACAAGGTGATCGACATCGATCAGAGCCCGATCGGTCGCACGCCGCGCTCCAACCCGGCGACGTACACGGGCCTGTTCACGCCGATCCGCGAGCTGTTCGCCGAGCTGCCCGAGGCGAAGATTCGCGGGTACGGGCCCGGCCGCTTCTCGTTCAACGTGAAGGGCGGCCGTTGCGAGGCGTGTCAGGGCGACGGCCTGGTGAAGATCGAGATGCACTTCCTGCCGGACGTGTACGTGCCGTGCGAGGTGTGCAAAGGGAAGCGCTACAATCGCGAGACGCTCGAGGTCCGCTTCCGCGGACAGAGCATCGCCGACGTGCTGGAGATGACGGTCGAGGACGCGCTGGCGTTCTTCGAGAACCAGCCGCGCGTGCGGCAGAAGCTCGAGACGCTGAACGACGTCGGGCTGGGATACATCCACCTCGGTCAGAGCGCCACGACGCTGTCGGGCGGTGAGGCGCAGCGCATCAAGCTCGCGACGGAGCTGTCGAAGCGCGATACGGGGCGTACGTTCTACATCCTCGATGAGCCGACGACCGGACTGCACTTCGAGGACGTCCGCGTGCTGCTGCACGTGCTTCATCGACTGGTGGACCGGGGGAACACGGTGCTCGTGATCGAGCACAACCTGGATGTGGTGAAGACGGCGGACTGGGTCATCGACCTCGGTCCCGAAGGTGGAACACGCGGTGGAACGATCGTGGCGGCGGGGACACCGGAAGACGTCGCGCGCGTCGAGGCGTCGCACACGGGGCAGTATCTCAAGGCGATGCTGAGACCGGCGGCGACGCGGCAACGAAAAGTCGGGTAGTATTGCCGGTACACGGTGAACCGTGAAGGGTGAACCGTAACTGCTCATGGCGTCACTGATCACGATTCACCGTTCACCGTTCACGAGCTTCCCATGGTATCGCTCCTCGACATCATCGGCCCCGTCATGGTGGGGCCGTCCTCGTCCCATACGGCTGGCGCGTGTCGGCTCGGGCTCCTCGCCCGATGTCTCGTCGGAGGCACGCCGCAGAAGGCGCGCATCGAGCTGCACGGGTCCTTCGCGCGGACGGGCGAGGGGCACGGCACGGACAAGGCGCTCGTGGGCGGGCTGATGGGATTCCGCCCCGACGACGAGCGGCTGCGCACGGCGCTCGAGATCGCGGAGCAGGAAGGGCTCGACTACCACTTCGAGAAGACGACGATCGCGGACGACGCGCATCCCAACACGGTGCGCCTGACGATCGAGCGCGGCGACCGCCAGGCGGTGATGACCGGCTCCTCGCTCGGCGCGGGACGGGTGCTCGTGACCGAGATCGACGGCTATCCGGTGGAAGTGACGGGCAACCTGCACACGATCGTGCTCGTCGCCGAAGACGTGAAGGGATCGGTGGCGCGGATCGCGACGATCCTCGCCGACCACAGCCTCAACATCGCCACGCTGCGTCTCACGCGAAAAGCGCGCGGCGGCGACGCCTTCATGGTGATCGAGATCGACGACGTGCCCGGCGAAGAGGTGCGCGACGAGATTCGGCGGCTGCCGTGGGTGCGATGGGCGTTCCGCCTCGACAAGGTGAGTGCCTGATGTACAAGTCGCTCGCCGAGGCGATCCACGACGCGGAAGCGCAGCAGATCTCACTGGCGCGGCTCGCGCTCGAGACCGAGAGCAAGGATCAGGGACGTCCGGTATCCGAGATCCGCGACGCGCTCCAGCGCGCGCTCGACGTGATGCGCGGCGCGGTGGGGCAGGGAATGACCGGGGACCTGTACTCGGCGTCGGGACTCGTCGGTGGAGACGCGGCCAAGCTGCGCACCGGGCCGGATGGACCGCTCGCGCACACGCCGTTTCGCGACATTCTCGCCCGCGCGCTCGCGGTGCAGGAGGTAAACGCGGCGATGGGAGTCATCGTCGCCGCGCCGACGGCAGGCGGAGCAGGCGTGCTGCCGGCGGTGTTGACCGGGCTTGCCGAGGCACGAAAGATCGGCGATGACGCGGTCGTGGACGCACTCGCCGTCGCGGGCCTGATCGGCGCGGTGATCGCCGAGCGAGCGTCGCTGTCCGGCGCCGAAGGAGGCTGTCAGGCAGAGACGGGCGCCGCCGCCGCGATGGCGGCGGGCGCGGCAACCGAGATGCTCGGCGGCACGCCCGCGCAGGTGGGCCACGCCACCGCTCTTGCGATGCAGGGGACGCTCGGCCTCGTGTGCGATCCACTCGGCGGACTCGTCGAGCTCCCGTGCGTCTTCCGCAATGCAACCGGCTCGGCAATCGCCCTCACGGGCATCGAGCTCGCCATGGCCGGGGTCGAGTTCAAGATCCCGGTGGACGAGGTGATCGACGTGATGGGCCAGATCGGCCGGGAAATGGACGTCCGCTACCGCGAGACGGCCGGCGGAGGGCTCGCGGCGACTCCCACGGGACGGAGATTGGCGAAGGAGCGGCTCGTGCAGATCAAGCGGAAGTAACTGCGGTATGCCAGTCTCGATACTAGTGCCGCCAGTTGTACTCTTGTACTCGCCCTTGCAGTGTACGAGCAATCTTCCCTCCCCCCAGCCATCTTCATACCTTGCCACATGCGCCACGCCGCTTGAAACGAGCTGAGCGTGGAATCCGTATGGCTGGGCAACCAGTACGCGTAAGGTGCGCCGATGCTCACCAAAGACGACATCGAGAGCTTCCTCGTTCGACTCGCCGCCACCGGCGCGACCTATAGCGAGGTCGAGCCGGGCTTCTGGATCGTGCGGCCGAGCCCCGAGAGCGATCTCTCCATCGCCGTCAACTATTCCCCGCCCGTCCTGCTCCTTCGCGTCGACGTGATGACGCTCCCCAAGAACGGGCAGCAGACGGCCTCACTCACGCGCCGCCTACTCGAGCTCAATGCGACCGATCTCCTGCACGGGTCGTACGGCATTCAGGACGAGCAGATCGTTCTCACCGAGGCGCTCGAGCTGTCGGCGCTCGACTTCGAAGAATTCCTCGCGAGCTACGAGAGCATGACGCTGGCGCTCGCGTCGCATCTGCGCGAGCTCGGCTCGTACCGCGAGGCACGCTAAAACCCATGGGTATCTTCGATCGTTTTTCCGCGCTGCTGAAGTCCAACATCAACGACCTCATCTCCCGGGCCGAAGACCCGGAGAAGATGCTCACGCAGATCCTCGTCGACATGCGCGGCCAGCTCGTGAAGGCCAAGCAGCAGGTCGCCTCCGCGATCGCCGACGAGAAGCGCCTGCGCGACCAGACCGACGCCGAGTACAAGCAGGCGCAGGACTGGGAACGCCGAGCGATGCTCGCCGTGCAGGAGGGACGCGACGACATGGCGAAGCAGGCGCTGGTGCGCCACGGCGAGCACATGTCCAACGGGCAGCAGCTCGAACAGACGTGGGAAGCCCACCGGCTCGAGACGGAGAAGCTCAAGAACTCGCTGCGCGATCTGAACGACAAGATCGAGGAGGCCAAGCGCAAGAAGAACCTCCTCGTCGCGCGCCAGCGCCGCGCACAGGCGCAGCAGCGCATCGCGGAGACGATGTCGTCGCTCTCCGAGAAGAGCGCGTTCGAGGCGTTCGCACGGATGGAGGAGCGGATCGAGACCAACGAGCGGCAGATTCGCGCGCACGCCGAGATCGAGGAAGAGTTTACCGGCGACGCGCTGCAGCGTGACTTCAAGGCCCTCGAGAAAGGTGCCGTGTCGGTCTCGGTGGACAACCAGCTGCTGGCGCTCAAGCAGAAGATGGGACTTCTGCCGGCGGGCGGTGCGAATTCCAGCCGCGCGCTCGGCACCGGCCAGCGGAACGAGGAAGCCGTCTCCGCCGAGATCGAGCATCCCGGCGACGAGAAGAAGCGGTGAAGGGTCAGGCTTCAAAGAAGTTCAAGTTCGCACCCATCCTGACCGCGACCGTCTTCACCATCCTCGGCCTCTGGCTGGTCGGCCGGGTGGCGGACGTCTTCATCCTCCTCTTCATCGGCATCCTGATCTCCCTCTATCTGGGAGCGCTGGCGGGGGTGTTGCACCGGCGCGCGCGCCTGCCGGAGCGCCTCGCCTTTCTCGCCGCGATCCTGGTGTCCTTCGGCGTCGTCGCGTTGCTCTTCTGGGTCCTCGTCCCGCCGCTGATCGCGCAGACGCAGGAGCTGGTGAAGGTGTTGCCGGCGTACATCAGCGGATGGGAGGGCGCGATCGATCGATTGGCCGAGCGTGTCCCGGCGCTCAAGTCCGTGTACACGCCCGGGCAGCATCGCATCCTCATCGCCGTCTACGAGCAGCTGGCCGGCCAGTTCGACAACGTCGTGCCCAAGGTGCTCAGCATCGTCGAGGTGCTCGTCAGCATCTTCTCGGTGATCGTGATGGCGTTGTATCTCTCCCTGCATCCCGCGCTCTATCGCGAGTGGCTGATCGCCTTGTTTCCGCCGCTCCACCGCGATCTCGTGCGCGACGTGCTGAGCGACTGTGCGAGCTCGCTGCGCGCGTACATCGTCGGGCTGCTGCTCACCATGAGCTTTCTCGGGACGCTCACGGCGCTCGGCCTGTACCTGCTCGGCGTCCCGTACGCGCTCACCTTCGGCGTCTTCACCGGCCTGGCGACGATCGTCCCGTTCTTCGGGACGCTGCTCGCGACCACCCTGCCGGCGTTGTTCGTCCTCACGGGACCCAACGGCGGCTCGCGTGCCTTGTGGGTCATCGGGCTCGGGGTGCTAGTGCACCTGATCGAGGGGAATCTGGTGTCGCCGTACATCATGTCGAAGCAGGTCGATCTCCCACCGGTGCTGACGATCGTCTTCGTGCTCGTCGTCGGGAAGCTGCTCGGCCCCCTCGGCCTGCTCATCGCCGTGCCGGCGCTGTGCGTGATCATGGTGATCGTGCGCCGCATCCTCCTCACGCGCATCTACGAGGGACAGGGATTCCGGCGTACCACGCGCGACCGGCCGCTGGTGCTCCGGCTGCCGGCATCCGAGGTCGGTGTCATCGTCCCGACCGCGGCCGTCGACGTCGTGTCCATGCTGGAGCGGCGCCGGAGTGCTGCACCGGTTTAAATTGCGCGACGTCCGCCGCCACTCCGATAGACCACCGTCCTGATCACCGCATGTCGCGCGACCAGCGCTATCTGATCCTGGCCGACCGCCTGTTCGGCCCTGAAACCTCCAAAACCGCCAACGCCTGCATCCGCTACACCCCCGAGCGAGTCGTCGGCGTGATCGACACGAGCAAGGCGGGACGCACTGTCCAGCAAGTGCTCGGATTCGGTGGCGACATCCCGATCGTCGCGACACTCGATGAGGGGCTCCGGCTCCAGCCGAACGCCCTGCTCATCGGCATCGCTCCCGCGGGTGGACAGATTCCGCCGGAGTGGGTGCAGCTCGTCGAGCGGGCGATCGAGCACAAGCTCGAGGTGTGGAGCGGCCTGCACAGCTTTCTCTCCGACGTCCCGGAGCTTGCCCGGGCGGCGAAGACGCACGGCGTGACGATCCACGACCTGCGTCGGCCGCCGGCGAAGCTGCCCGTCTCCAACGGACGCGTGCGCAGCGTCGACGCGACGGTCGTGCTCACCGTCGGCACGGACTGCAACATCGGAAAGATGACGACGCAGCTTCAGCTGCTCGGCGCGCTCCGCCAGCGCGGCATCCGCACGAGCTTCGCGGCGACGGGACAGACCGGCATTCTCATCGAAGGACGCGGCATCGGAGTCGACGCCGTCGTCGCCGATTTCATCGGCGGCGCCGCGGAGACGCTGGTGCTCGAATGCGCGAAAGACTCGGACCTCGTGCTCGTCGAGGGTCAGGGCTCGATCATCCATCCGAGCTACTCGGGGGTGACGTACGGTCTGATTCACGGCTCGCTGCCGCACGCCCAGGTGATGTGCGCGCAGCCGACGCGAACGGCGATCAACCGCTGCGAATGGGTGAAGATCCCGCCCCTCGTGGAGTTCATCCGCATGAGCGAGGCGGCCACCTCCGCCCTGCGCCCCGCGCCGGTGATCGCCGTCGCGCTCAACACCTACGATCTGAGCGACGACGACGCGCACAAGGCGATCGAGACGGTGCGGCGCGAAACCGGGCTGCCGACGACCGACACGGTGCGGTTCGATCCGGCGCCCGTCGCCGACGCGATCGCGACGTTCCACCGAGAACGGAAGCGCTGAACGTCGGCGGCCCGCTCGACGACGTGAACGTTCCGGTCGGGGCGTTGTTCCACCCGCCCTGAGCCGGTACCTTGCGCCGAATGTTCCCTCTCGCCGTCCAGAAGCCGAAGTTGGTCATGCCAGTCGAGACCACTCGTCCGCACACCGCGCAGGAATGGCGCGACAACGGGCTCGACTACGCCATGGACAAAGGCATCGACATCCTCGGTGTCCTCGTGGCGATTTTCGTGGCGTGGCTGCTCATTCGTCTTGCGGCCAACCGGATCGAGCGCTCGGGGGCGCGAAACGCCGGTGAGGGGTTGCAGAGCGCGCGCGAGCAGCGGGCGCGCACGGCGGCGAAGCTGGTTCGGAACGCCGGGCGCGCGATCCTGACGGTCGTCGGGGTGCTGATGGTGCTGCAGCAGCTCGACTTCAACATCTCGCCGCTGCTGGCCAGCGCCGGTGTGCTCGGGCTCGCGGTGTCGTTCGGGTCGCAGAGTCTCGTGCGCGACTACGTCACCGGCTTCTTTCTGCAGCTGGAGCACCAGTTCGCGCTGGGCGACGTGATTCGCATCGGCGGCGTCGAGGGAACGGTCGAGAACATCACGCTGCGGCTCGTGTACCTTCGCGACGGCACCGGCGCGCTGCACATCATTCCCAACGGCGCGATCACCCAGGTGACGAACCTCACGCGCTCCTGGGGGCGGATCACGATCGACGTCGAGATTCCGTGGAAGGATGCGCGCCGCGCCGAGGAGGCGGTGCGGGAGGCCGCGGCGGCATTGGGCGCCGATCCGGCGTGGGCGGACGCGCTGCTAGATCCGCCGCACGTCGCCGGCATCGAGAAGATCGGCGGCGGTGCGGTGACGCTGCGGACCATGGTCCGCGTCGATCCGTATCGTCGCGACGACGTCGCGCGCGATCTGCGGCGCCGCATCAAGGATGCGCTGGACCGGGCCGGCATCGCGACGATGACGCCCGTCTTGCTTCCGGTTGACGTAAGTTTCGGTCGCCCGTCTCCCTGACGTCCAACCAGCCACGCTCGATGTCCGACTTCCGCCTGTACAACACGCTGACACGCCAGGTCGAGCCGTTCGCTCCGGCCGACGGCCGTATCGTGCGCATGTACACGTGCGGACCGACCGTCTACAATCCCGCCCACCTCGGAAACTTCCGCACCTTCCTGTTCGAGGATCTGCTGCGCCGCGTGCTCGCGCTGCGCGGATGGCGCGTGCATCAGGTGATGAACCTGACCGACGTCGACGACAAGATCATCAAGCGGGCGCACGAGCAGGGCAGGACGATCGTGCAGGTCACGGCGCCGGTGATCGAGATCTTCCATCGCGACCGCGAGTATCTGCGCATCCAGCCGGCGGAAGACTATCCGCGCGCGACGGAGTTCATCCCGCAGATGATCGCGCTCGTCGGCCGACTGATCGAGCGCGGCGTCGCGTATCAGGCCGAGGACCGGTCGGTGTACTTCGCGATCAGGAAATTTCCGGCGTACGGGAAGCTGTCGCGGCTGGACGCTCGCGAGGTGAAGAGCGGCGCTGGCGGACGCGTGCTGCAGGACGACTACAGCAAGGAGAACGCACAGGATTTCGCGCTGTGGAAGGCGGCCAAGCCCGAGGACGAAGCGAGCGGCGCGGCGTGGGATTCTCCCTGGGGGCGAGGGCGTCCCGGGTGGCACCTCGAATGCTCGGCGATGGCGATGGACCTGTTGGGCGAGACGCTCGATCTCCATTGCGGCGGGGTCGACCTCATCTTTCCGCACCATGAGGACGAGATCGCCCAGAGCGAGGCCGCGACCGGGAAGACCTTCTCACGGATGTGGTGCCATGGCGCCTTCCTGCTGACCGAGGGGGCCAAGATGGCGAAGCGGGTCGGCAACGTGAGCACGGTGCAGGGGCTGCGCGAGGCGGGGATCTCGGCGGCCGCGCTCCGGCACTTCGTGTTCAACACCCACTATCGGAAGGAGTTGAACCTCTCGGACGAGGCGTTGCTCGCGTCGACCGAGGCGGTGCGGCGGGTGGGCGCGTTTGCCGAGCGGCTGCGTGATCCGGCGACGTTGGCGGCGGGGGGAACGGCGGAGCTCGCGCGCGCGGCGGACGAAGCGGTCGCTGCGGCGGAGTCCGCGTTGTTCGACGATCTGAACGGGCCGGAGGCGTTGGGGGCGTTGTTCGATCTCATCCGTCGCGGGAATGCCGAGCTCGACCGGAAAGGTGGTGATCGGGGCGCGGTGGAGCGGGCGCGGGCGGCGTTCGACCGGATCGACAGCGTGCTGGACATCGTTCCAGATCGGGTGGCCGTGGATGCCGAGCTCGAGCGATGGATCGGGGAGCGGATCGCGGCGCGGCGCGAGGCGCGGATTCGTCGGGATTTTGCAGCGTCGGACCGGATCCGAGACGAGCTGCGGGCGCGCGGGGTGGTGCTCGAGGACGCTGGTGGGGAGACGAGGTGGAAGCTCAGCGGTGCACGTGAGGCGTGAGCGGTTCACGGGCCTCTAAGTGCCGTCCCGGGCGTGCCTTGACCACGCCGCGCCGGATAGCTATCATGAGGGTCTCGCGCAAAAAAGCCGTCTGCTGACGTAGCTCAATTGGCAGAGCACCTGATTTGTAATCAGGCGGTTGCGAGTTCAAGTCTCGCCGTCAGCTCTGTCGTTTGGGTCAGGCGATCGTCGCCGCGATCGGAGTGGCTGGAAAATGGTTCGAGGCGCAAACGTCCGGTGGGGTGGCCGAGTGGCTAATGGCAGCAGACTGTAAATCTGCCGGGTTAACGCCCTACGAAGGTTCGAATCCTTCCCCCACCATTCCGGTGGAACCGCCGTTGGAACGTGAGTGAACAGTGTGTCCAGCGGTGTGGAGTAGGGAGCAGGAAACGCGGGAGTAGCTCAGCTGGTAGAGCGCAAGCCTTCCAAGCTTGATGTCGCGGGTTCGAGCCCCGTCTCCCGCTCTGGTGTAGAACGGAAGTGGGGCTGCGTGTAGGACGAATGAGAGTTTGCTGACGTAGCTCAGTTGGTAGAGCACATCCTTGGTAAGGATGAGGTCATCGGTTCAATCCCGATCGTCAGCTCTTTTGAAGCAGGGTCTAGGGTTCAGGGTCAAGGGTCTAGTGAGGGCTCAGAGTGACGCGCCG
>DASXHF010000287.1:0-9150 GCA_036488775.1 Gemmatimonadaceae bacterium
AGGAGACATTGGCGTCAATAAAGGGGAAGCGACACGGGCGAGCCGGTCAGCGGCTCAGGGTCCGAACAGTCGCGTCAACATGCCGCCCGACGGGCCATGCGCGGCCTGCTCCAACTCGCGCGCAAAGTCCGGAGCGCTGCGATACCGATCCCTCGCCGCACGGGACAACCCCTTGGCGAGCACCCGCTCCACACCGTCGCTGAATGCGAGATCCGACCGCGCCTCCCGCAGCGTCATCGGGTCGTCACGCAGCCGGGCGATCATCATCTCCTGCTGCGTATGACCGGCGAAGGGTAGTTTGCCGGTCAGCATCTCGAACGCCATCAGGGCGAGCGCGTACACGTCGGTTCGTCCGTCGATCGGCTTCCCTCGCAGCTGCTCCGGGCTCATGAACTCCGGCGTCCCGAGCACCATGCCGATCGTCGTGAGCTTCTGTAGCTCTTCTTCGGTGCGGTGCTCCTTGGCGAGCCCAAAATCCATCACCACCGCACGCTCCCCCCCGTCGTCCGACCGCGCGATCATCACGTTCTCCGGCTTGAGGTCGCGATGCACGATCTTCTGCTCGTGCGCGGCCTGAAGCCCCGCCGCGATGTCGCGCACGTGCCGCACGACCTCCTCCAACGGAAGCACTCCGCGCGCCGAGCTTCGGTCCGATAGGATCTCCCCGCGCAGGAAGGGCATCACGACGTACACCAGGCCGTCCGGCGTCTCGCCGAGCAGGATGATGTGGCAGACGTTGGGATGAGCGAGACGCATGCCGACCTTCGCCTCGCGGCGCAGCCGCGCCATCGCCTTGCGATCGCACGACAGCGCGGGGGAGATCACCTTGATCGCGTAATGGTCTCCGCTCGAGATCTCGCTGGCGAGATACACTACCGACATCCCGCCCGCGCCGATCTTCCGCTCGATCTGGTAGCGGTCGTCCAGTACCCGACCCACGAGATTGGCGTGCGGGCCACCCGCCATCGATCTGGTCCTGCCGCTACTTCGAGCGGCTGGCCCCGTGCCGCCAGCGATCAGCCTCGTCCCGTCTCGTGTGCAGAACCGCGCCTCCTCACCGAAGGTCGAGCCGCACGTCGGGCAGCGGCTCATCGGCTCACGCGTCGCCGAGGAGCGACACCAGACCGTCCCACTCGATGTTGCCGCCGCTCAGCACGGCGACGGTCTTGCCGCGCGGCTTCACCAGACCCGCCATCAACGCCGCGACGGTGATCGCGCCACTGGGTTCGGTCACCAGCTTCATCCGGTCGAGCAGGGCGCGCATCGCCGAGCAGAGCGCCGAATCGTCCACCTGAACGACGTCATCGATGTAGCGCGCGTGATGCGCGAAGGTGAGCCCGCCGATCTCGACGGCGAGCAGACCGTCCGCCAACCCGCCTGACGCCGGAATGCGTACCGGCTTTCCCGCCTCGCGCGCCTTCGTCAACTTCGGCGCACCCGCCGGCTCGACGCCGATCACGCGCGCGCGCGGCACGCGCAGCTTGATTGCCGTGGCGACCCCCGCGCTCAATCCGCCGCCGCCCACCGGCACGAGCACCGTGTCCACGTCCGGCATGTCCGCGGCGATCTCGAGCCCCGCCGTTCCCTGCCCCGCAATGATCCACTCATGATCGTACGGCGGCACCATCGTGAGCCCCTCCTGCTCCATCAGCTCCACGGCGCGCTCGTACCGATCCTGCGTCGTCGTTCCCGCCAGCTCGACGCGCGCGCCCAGACGCTCCGCCCCGCCGCGCTTCGCCGCCGTCACCGTCGTCGGCATCACGACCACTGCCTTGACGCCGAACAGCTTGGCCGCGAGCGCCACCGCCTGTGCGTGGTTCCCCGATGACGGCGCGATCACGCCGCGTCCCCGCTCGGTCGGCGAAAGTTGCGACAGAAAGTTGTACGCGCCGCGAAACTTGAACGCGCCCCCTCGCTGCAGCATTTCCGGCTTGAGCCAGACCTCGACGCCGAGCCGCTCGGACACGGCGTCGAATGGAAGGAGCGGCGTGCGTACCGCTACGGGGGCAATTCGTTCGGCGGCGGCCGTCAGGTCGCCGAGTGTGATGAGCTGGGGCATGGGGGAAATGTAGTCGACCGGCCTACATGGTACTCGGTACGTGGTACGAGGTACCACGTACCCCGTATTCGGTGCATACGGGGGTTGTCATCGCCGAATGGCTGGTACGCAGTACCCGGTACCGCGTACCAGGTACTGGGTAGGCCGGACATAGCCGACCCTAGGCGAAGATCCGGTTCCGGCCCCCGCTCTTCGCCTTGTACAACGACCGGTCCGCCTCGTGCAGCAGCTGCTCGGGCGAGATCGGGTCGGTGCCGCGCGCGAGTGCCACGCCGACGCTGATCGTCACCCGAATCGCGCCGGTCGCCGCGCCGAACGAGAAGTCGTCCACCTTGCGGCGCATTCGCTCGGCGAATGTGAGCGCACCTTGCCAACCGGTGTCCGGCAGCACGATCACGAACTCGTCACCGCCCAGCCGGGCCACGGCGTCCGTGTCGCGCGCCGTCGACTTCATGATCCCGGCGAACTCCTGCAGGACCACGTCGCCGAACGGGTGACCGCGCGTGTCGTTGACCTGCTTGAAGTGGTCGAGGTCGATCGCGAGCACGGCGACCGTCGACCCGCGCCGTTTCGCCTGGCGCCACTCGGCTCGCAGCCGCGTCTCGAGCGCGCGACGGTTCAGGCAGCCCGTCAACGGATCGGTTCCGATCTGCTCGGCCAGGCGCGTCCGCATCGCGTCGAAGCTCTTCGCAAGCAGCGTCAGATCGTCCGGGCGCTTGTCCGTCCCGAGTGAGAGCGACGGCGTGAGGTCTCCCTCCTCGACCAGCTTGCAGAAGAGCCGCAGCCGGTTCATCCGCGCGCGGAAGCTTCCGTACGCGACCACCAGGACGGCGCTCACCATCCCGAACAGGCCGAGCGTGAAGGCCACCTGCGAGACACCGGGCCGCGTTCCCCGCACCTGCTCCGGAAGCACGACCGCCACGAGCACGTACGCCACCCCGGCAATCACCGCGGCGTACGTACCCAGGCCCCGGCCGAAATAAAATACGGCGAGCTGCACCACCAGCAGAGCCGCGACCAGGATGCGCACCGCGTCGCTCGCGTTGCCGCTCAGCCAGATCAGCGCCGCGATGGCGACGATGTCGGCCGTGATGAGGAAGCCCGGGAGCCGTAGCTCGTGCACCGTGTCGGCGCGGCGGACCCGCTCCGCCGTCAGCCCGACGCTCAACACGTAGACGAGGGCGACGCCGGCCATCGGGAGCAGCATCCCGAACTGGTCGCCCCGCCCGAACAGAAATGCCATCACCACCAGGGCGAAGAATCCGAGGTAGCGGATCCACCGCTGCCAGAGCACCGCCTCGCGCACCAGAATCTGGCGGTCGTGACGAAGCGCGTCCGCCAGCTCGAGCATGCTGGGCGGATACTCGAGCATCTGCACGGACTGCCCCGGTGTCGACCGGAGGGCGGTCTCCGCTTCGGCGTGCCGGCTCACGAGAGGTGGGTGCGGGGGAGCGGGAGGAAAGGCTGGGCTAAGGTAGTGCCGAACGGAAAACCGGGAAAGACAGGCCGGTGACGATGCGGCCCCGGTGCATGACTGCACCGGGGCCGCATCTCGTCACCTGACCCCCGTCGGGGTTGGACGACTACTCCTCGCCATCCACGCCGATCGGCTCCGGCTCGCCCTCGACGTCCTCTCCCGCTTCTCCCTCCTCTTCGGGGATCACACGGGCCACGGCCATCACGAGGTCCTTGGTGTCCAGATTTACGAGCTTCACGCCCTGGGTGTTGCGTCCGGCGACGCGGATCCCCTTCACCGGCATCCGTATCAACACGCCCTGCTTGGTCATGAGCATGAGCTCGTCCTCGGGCAGCACCTCCATGATCGAGACCGCGTCGCCGGTCTTCTCGGTGCGGTGGATCGTGATGATGCCCTTGCCACCGCGCTTCTGCACGCGGTAGTCGTCGATCGGCGAGCACTTGCCGATCCCCTTCTCGGCGACGACGAGCAGCGTCGCCTCGCGCTTGATCACCACCATGCCGATCACTTCGTCGCGCGGACCGAGCTCGATCCCCTTCACGCCGGTCGTGTCCCGACCCATCTCGCGGACATCCTGCTCGTGGAACCGGATCGACAGGCCGTGCCGCGTCGCGAGCACGATGTCGTTCGTCCCGCTCGTGATCTGCACGTCCATCAGCTCGTCGCCCTCTTCGATCTTGATCGCCTTGATCCCGTTGCTGCGCGGGTTGGCGTAGGCCGAGAGCGCCGTCTTCTTCACCGTGCCCTGCTTGGTGGAGAAGAGCAGGAACTGATCATCGCGGAACTCGCGCACCGGCAGGATGGCTTGAACCTTGGTGTCCGGGGTGACGTTGATCAGGTTGACCACCGGCTTGCCCTTGGCCGCGCGGCCTGCCTGCGGAATCTCGTGCACCTTGAGCCAGAAGCATCGGCCGTCGTCGGTGAAGACGAGCAGGTATTCGTGGGTGCTCGCGACGAACAAGTGCTCGATGAAATCCTCGTCCTTGAGCGCCTGGCCGTTGAGCCCGCGTCCGCCACGCCGCTGCTTCTTGTAGCTCGACACCGACGTGCGCTTGATGTAGCCCGAGTGAGAGATGGTGACGACCATCTCCTCGTCCGCGATCAGATCCTCGATCGTGAACTCGCCCTCGTCGCTCGTGATCTCGGTGCGGCGCTCGTCGCCGTACTTCCGGGTGATCTCCTCGAGCTCCGATTTGAGCAGCGTCATGCGCTTGTCGCGGGAGCCGAGCAGGGTGCGCAGCCCCTTGATGATGCCGCGGACTTCCTTGAGCTCGTCCTCCAGCTTCTCGATCTCGAGGCCGGTGAGCCTGGCGAGCCGCATGTTGAGGATCGCGTCCGTCTGCCGCTCGCTGAGCTTGAACCGCGTCTGCAGCTCGAGGCTCGCCGTCGGGCTGTCCTCGGCGGCACGAATGATCTTGATCACCTCGTCGATGTTGTCGACGGCGATCTTGAGTCCTTCGAGGATGTGCTCGCGCTCGAGAGCCTTGTCGAGCTCGAACTGCGCGCGGCGGACGATGACTTCGTGGCGGTGCTCGATGTAGTGCTCGAGCACCTCCTTCATCGGCATGACCTTCGGGACCAGGCGGCGCGTCGTCTTGTCGGGCACGAGCGCGAGCATGATGACGCCGAACGTCGCCTGGAACTGGGTGTGCTTGTAGAGCTGGTTGAGGACGACGCGCGGGATGGCGTCGCGCTTTAGCTCGATCACGATGCGCATCCCCTCGCGATCGCTCTCGTCGCGCAGTGCGCTGATGCCCTGGAGCTTGGCCTCCTTTACCAGATCGGCGATCTGCTCGATCAGACGCGCCTTGTTCACCTGGTACGGGATCTCGGTAACGACGATCTGCGACTTGTTCGACGATTCCTTTTCCTCGATCACGGCGCGCGCGCGCATGACGAGGCGGCCGCGACCCGTCTCCTGATAGTCCTTGATCCCTTGCTTGCCGTAGATGAAGCCGCCGGTCGGGAAATCAGGACCCTTGATCAACTTCCGGAGCGCAGCGATGTCGGCGTCGGGATTGTCGATGAGGTGAACGATCGCCGCGACGACCTCGCGCAGGTTGTGCGGCGGGATGTTCGTCGCCATGCCGACGGCGATTCCCGACGAGCCGTTGACGACGAGATTGGGGATGCCGGCCGGCATGACGCTCGGCTCGGTGAGCCGGTCGTCGAAGTTGGGGGCGAAGTCGACGGTGTTCTTGTCGATGTCCGCCAACAGCTCCATGGCGATCGGCGTGAGCCGCGCCTCGGTATACCGATACGCCGCGGCCGAATCGCCGTCCACCGATCCGAAGTTCCCCTGCCCGTCCACCAGCGGATAGCGGAGCGAGAAGTCCTGCACCATGCGCACGAGCGCGTCGTAGACGCTCTGGTCTCCGTGCGGGTGATACTTGCCGAGCACGTCGCCGACGACGGTCGCCGACTTCTTGTACGCGCGGCCGGGCACGAGTCCGAGCTCGTTCATCGCGTACAGCACGCGCCGGTGTACGGGCTTGAGCCCGTCACGCACGTCGGGGAGGGCGCGCGACACGATGACGCTCATCGAGTAGTTGATGAACGACTCGCGGATCTCGTCGTCGATCAGGCGCGGGAGGATGCGTTCGCGGTTGTTCGGAGCGGTCATGAACGTCGATTTTCTGAGACGGAAATGCTGTGAATGCAGACCGTGAAAGTTAGCCGAAGCGCCGTCGAATTGCAACCGGCGGCGGTAGTTTTAAGTCTCTGTCTCACAAGAGCTTAGAACCGATCTCATCAGGTGATTTCAACGACCGGCTCGCCGCCGATGCAGCTGACGGTCGCTTGACGCCGGCGCACTTTACTTTATGATATAAAGGGCTTTTTATTTTCACCAAATCCGATCCGCTCGGGAGGTGCTCATGGCCACGTCACCCGGCACGACGAAGCGAACGATCGCCGCCACGGAGCTGCTGCTCGTCTCTCCCGCCGCGCTGTTCATGACCGCGCTCTTCGTGCGCAACTGGCAGCCGCTGACATACGAGCCCGCGCGCAGCGCGCAGCGGATCGTCATGTGGTATGCAGCGCGACCGTGGACGCTCTGGGTGCTACTCAGAGCGCTGCCCTTCGCCGTGCTGGTCATCGGATGCACGACACTCGCGCACGGTTGGCACGATGACGCCGGGCTCCGGGAGACGGCGCGACGAACGTTCGCCGACGTCCGCACTCACTTTGCCACGGTGCTGGTCGCTCTCGCGACGTTGGCTGCTGCCGGCATTCTGGCGATCGTCGCCCTACACGCCCTTACCGACTGACTCGCTCGGCCGACTGCACCCGGGCCAGCAGCTCCGGCATCGCGTGCAGTTGATCGATGTGATCCGGCCCCGCATTGCCCGCGAAGCCGAGCAGCTCGAACCCTCCGGCGCGCACCTCGCTGAGCTGCTGCATGCCTCGCGGACCCCACCGCAGCACCGGCGTCCGGCGAAGACCGAGGGCATGCAGCAGCCAATCGGCCGTCTCCGTCGTGCTCGCGAACGTGCCGGGAAAGATCTCGGAGTGCGTGACGACGAACCGCTTCTCGCCGCGCGCCGCCGCACGCGCGAAGTTGGCGAACGCCGCGAGATTCGTCGTATCGAGCGTGCCGCCGGCGGCGAGCACGGTGCCCGCGGGCACGTACGACGTGTGCATGCCGTCGAGCAACAGCACTGCGTTCACCGTCGCGAAGTGCCGCGGCTCCCGCAGGATCGCTCGCACCGCCCCGTGGCCGGCGGAGAAGCCAACCAGCGTCACGCGCCCGACACGCGCCGATTCTCCGATCGCGGCCGACATCTCCCGCGTCACGCCGGCGAGCAGCGAGTCGAACGCGCTTGGATCGCTGAAAGCGCGGTCGTAGACCCCCGAGCCGGCACCAAGATTCACGACCGCCGCCGCCGTCTGGCCGCCGAGTCCGGCGACGGCCTGCTCCGGTAGCCACGCCGCACCGAGGAAGTGAACGACGAGGTCGATCGGATCGCGCGCTCGTGCATGAGCGGGAATCCAGACCTCGACCGGTTTCCCCGCGGGACCGGCGAACGTGCGCCTGGTGCCATCGAGCTCCTTCGGCGCGAGGCGCTCGTGTGCGCGCGTGGCCTCCGCCATCGGGGAGGGGTTCTGCGACGCAGCCGGTGATGGGGGCGTCTGTAGAGACGGGGCAACCTGACTGGCCGCGGGGCGCGTCCACAGGAGCGCCGCGAACAGGGCGAGAAAGCCGCGTCTCATCATGGAAAGCGCACGTCCGCGTAGACCCATGCCTGTCTGCCCGATGCCAGCATGGCGGAGATCCGCTGATAGCCGGACGGCTCGTATTGGTCGGCGTTGGCCAGGTCTCTCTCGGAGAGCTCGAAGACCGTGCCGCCCACGCGGCTGTCTCGTCTGCCGTTGAACTTCACGATCGCATGATGGGATTTGCCGCTCGTCGCCACGAACGTTGGATCGTCGACTGCCAGCGATGACTGCTCGAAACCAATGAGCTCGTCGGGCAGTCCATGCAGCAGGCGTCCGAACGTCGACATCTGAACGGCCGGCTGCTGGAGCATTCCATAGGAAAAGAGTAGAGGCATGGTGATCATACCTCGGAGTGGCGGCCGAGTTCGCGATGCTCGCCTGAACATTAGCTGGTCCCGCGCCCACGGAAAGCCATCCGCCGTCACGCGCTTGCGCAACCTCGCGCCGGATCCAGCGGAGCGTGTATGTTGGTCGACCACCCCTCCTGACGAGCGACGTCCGTGACCAAGCGGCACATCCTGATCGTCGACGACGACGCCGTCGTCGCCAGACAGCTCGAGCATCGCCTCAACAGCCTGGGCTACGAGGTGACCGCGATCGCGTCATCCGCCCACGAGGCCAGGGTAAAGGCCACCGAGTTGGAGCCGGACCTTTTGCTGATCGACCTTGCGTTGCGAGACGAGGCGATCAGCGTACGCGCCGGGGACGAGCTCCAACGGCGGAAGGCGATTCCAACGATCGTCATGATCGACGAGACGACCGAGGCGGCGCTCAACCGGGCCGGCGCGGCCGAGCGGGACGTCTACGTCGTGAAGCCGTTCACCGACCGGGAGCTGCGCGCGACCATCGACCTCGCATTCTGCAGACACGAGGCGGCGCGCGCGGTGCACGACCTGGAGGATCGCTTCTTCGCCGTCTCCGTCGACATGCTGTGCTTTCTGGACTTCACCGGCTATTTCAAGCGGCTCAATCCAGCCTGGGAGCGAACACTCGGCTTCAGTCGGCAGGAGTTGATGTCGAAGCCGTTCATCGAGTTCGTGCACCCGGACGACCGCGAGCGCACGCTGAACCAGAACAAGGAAGTCCGAGGCGGTGGTCAAGCGCTCTCGTTCGAGAACCGCTATCTCTGCAAGGACGGCTCGTACCGGTGGTTTCGCTGGAACGCGGCGCCCGACGCCGGCCAGCGCGTCATCTACTCCGTGGCGCGCGACGTGACCGCCAGCAAGCAGGCGGACGAGGAACGCGAGCGGCTGGTCACCGAGCTGCAGTCGGCGCTCGCCGAGGTGAAGACGTTGCGGGAGATCCTGCCGATCTGCTCGTACTGCAGGAAGATTCGGGACGACGCGAACTACTGGCACACCGTCGAAGGCTATATCGCGGAGCACACGAGCACACG
>DASXHF010000294.1:0-13775 GCA_036488775.1 Gemmatimonadaceae bacterium
GAGCGCCCGCATCGAGTTGGCCGCCCGGAGGCGGCACCAAGTCGGAGGGGGAAGCGGATGTCGTCACGGGCGCCGGGCAAGGGGCCGTTCTCTGGCTCCGAAGATGGAGCCCCGGTTCCGCGGACACCAGAGGCCGAGCGCCTCGATGAACCCCGAGAAGCGTGACAGCGTGATCGCCGTCAGCTATCGGGGACTACGCATCCCTAGATCTTCGCCGGAGACTTTTCCGCGGCGCGCGCGGCGGCGGCTTGATTGACCGCCGCCGACTTGCCCTTCGGGATGCTCAGCGTCTGCCAGTCCGAACCGGCGTGCATGCGGCCGAGCAGCACGAGCTGGCCGACGTGCGATGCCATGTGCGACAGCGAGCGGCTCAGCGCCGCGTGTACCGTGAGTGGCTGATGACGAATCGTCACCGTGCGAGCCAGATCATCGTCGGTCAGTCGAGCGAGCTGCTCGGCCAGGATCGTCCATCCGTCGCGCCACACGCGCTCGACGTCGCCGCGAGCGTACACGCGCGTCTCGAACTCGCCGTCGCGGTCCCGCCACGGCTTCTCGCCGTCGGTCGTGAGAAAGTCGGTGAAGCGCGACGCAAGGTTGCTCCCGACGTGACGCGCGATCATCGCGGCGGAGTTGGCGTCCGGCGCGGGCAGCACATTGAGCGCCGCGTCGGACATCTGGGCCATCGCGCGTTCGCCGAGGGAGCGATAGCGCTCGTATTCCGTACGGAAATCGTCGATCAGCATCGTCAAGCTCCAGTCAGGAGTCGGCGCACGAAGCGTCCGTCACACCGCAGAAGATATGAGCGTCACCACATCCGAGAGCCAGTCGCGGGCCCTCACACCGTCGCCGAGCTGGTCGAAGTCATAGCCGGATTCCTGGAGGAACGCCTCGAACGCCGCCAGCTCCGACTCGCTCTCGAGAATTGCCCGCGCGTCGCTCGCGGTCTGCAGCAGCGTGAGGTACGGTTCGGTCAGGGCGAACGCGAGCACGGCGTCCTGATAGCGCGCACCGCTGCGGGCCCGTTCTCCCGAAAAGTAGTCGGCCAGAAGACGCGCCAGATCCGGGTAGAGCTCCGGAATCGTCACGAGGTCTCTCCGACGCGGCGGCGCATCCTACTCGTCCTGTTCGTCATCATCCGCGCGCCCCACCGGAAACACGGCCGGCTCGTTCGCGTACCGCCATGCCGCGGAGCTGCGCAGCGCGGCGGCGTACGCGTTGATCGTGGGCTCGACGATCAGGCCGTCTCGCCGAACGAGCAATGCGTCGGCCGCTCGCACGAAGACAAGGAGCGCGGCGCCGAACTTGGAATCGAGACGCCGCACGTCGACCCGCACCGTCACGCTGCTCACGCGGCCCGTTCGCGAACGCACGTCGACGCGGTTCCCCTCGTCAAGCCCCCAGGTTTCCAGCTCGGCCCTCACCGATGGCGCGGCCGGTGCGACGGCGCCCAGCCGTCGCGCGTAATCCGCCGGCAGCGCGGCACTCGCCCACCAGTCCGTGTCGTCCAACACCGCCGGCGTCAGCGGCCGGGCGGCCACGACGAGTGCACGCCTCGGTACGAGATGGAAGTCGACCTGCCAGGTTGCCATTGCGTAAAGATATCCTGCGATGGCCGCCGCGGCGCTGATCAGCGGCGCGCGCGCCCGGCGTCCAGCACGTCGCGCACCTTCCGTGCGAGGTCCATCGGGCTGAACGGCTTCTGGAGAAATGCGATGGTCGACCCGGGAGACAGGAGGCGCGGGAGGGCGTGTTCCGCGTAGCCGGACATGAACAGCACCCGCAGCTCCGGTCTCGCCTGCGTCAGCACGGTCGCCAGCTGCCGGCCGCTCATGCGGGGCATCACCAGGTCGGTGACGAGGATGTCGATCGAGCCGGGATGGCGCCCGGCAACCGTGACGGCGTCTTCTCCGTTTCTCGCCTCGAGTACCGTGAAGCCGTTCGATTGGAGCGCGCGGCTCGCCAACCTCCGGACGGCCTCCTCGTCCTCGACCAGCAGCACGGTCTCGGTGCCGCTGGGCCGCTCGAGCGAGTCCGGCGGCCGCGGTACCGCCGGACTCGTCGCCGCGGCGCGCGGCAGGTAGATGCGAAAGGTCGCGCCCTGATCGACGTCGCTCGACACCTCGACGTGCCCACCGGACTGTTTGATGAAGCCGTACACCATGGCCAGCCCCAGCCCCGTCCCTTCGCCCGCGCTCTTCGTGGTGAAGAATGGCTCGAAGATGCGGGCCTGGACCGCCTCCGTCATCCCGTGCCCGGTGTCGCTCACCGACACCTGCACGTAGCGGCCCGTCTGAACCTCCGGGAAGTGCTCGGCGTAATTCGCGTCCAGCTCCACGTTGTGCGTCTCGATCGTCAACCGGCCGCCGTGCGGCATGGCGTCGCGCGCGTTGACGGCGAGGTTGATGATCGCCTGCTCGAACTGCCCCGGATCGACCTCGGTGAGGCCGAGCGCGTCGTCGGGCACGAGTGACATCTCGACGTCCGCGCCGATGAGCCGCTGCAGCAGCTTGAGCAGCTCGCCGAGCAGGACGTTGAGATCCACGACGCGCGGCTGCAGCACCTGTTTGCGGCTGAATGCGAGCAGTTGCCTCGTCAGCATCGCGGCGCGGTCACCCGCGTCGCGAATCTCGGTGAGCAGCTCGCGACTCGGATCCTTCTCGGCGGCGTCTTCGAGCAGCATTGCGCTCGACGCGTTGATGACGGTGAGCAGGTTGTTGAAGTCGTGCGCCACGCCGCCGGCCAACCGCCCCACCGCCTCCATCTTCTGCGCCTGGCGGAACTGCTCTTCCAGCCGCTTCAGCTCCGTGATGTCGCTCGAGATGCCGACGAGCCCGACCACCAGGCCGGACGCGTCGCGAAAGACGCTCTTCGCGGTGACGAACGTGCGGGTCACGCCGGCCACGGTGAACGTCTCCTCGAACGTCTGCGGCTCACCGGACGCGAGGATCTCCCGGTCGCGCTTGACGATCGCTCGTGCCACGTCGGGTGGAAACAGCTCGTCGTCGCGCCCGCCGACCACCTCCACTTCCGTCGCCCCGTGAATCCGGGCGCCGGCCGCATTCATCAGCAGATACCGGCCTTCGAGGTCCTTCACATAGATCGGATCCGACGTGCCCTCGACGATCGCATTGAGAATGTTGAGACTCTCGATCGCCGTGTACTCGGCACGTTTCCGGTCCGTGATGTCCTGCACGACACCGAACGCACGGGTGGGCCGCCCCGACGCATCGCGAAGCACGTCGCCGACGCTGTAGATGGTGCGCACGTCTCCGTTCGGCCGGATGACGCGGTACTCGACCTCATACCGCCCCTCGCCGCGCTGCGCACGCGCGGCCGCCGCCGCCCGTCGCTCGCGGTCGTCGGGGTGGATGCGCGCTTCGAAGTCGGCCGGCGACGGCGTATGCGCGTGCGGGTCGAGACCAAGGATGCGATACGCTTCCGCCGACCAGGTGATGTGATCCGTCACGAGATCGTTGTCCCAATATCCGACGTGTGCGATGCGCGCCGCCTCATCGAGCCTCGCCTCGGCGAGCCGACGCTCGCTGATGTCCCGGCAGACGGTGAGCACGTGCGGTTTGCCGTGGTGCGTCACGATCGCGCCGCGGGTTTCCAGCCACCGCACCGCGCCGTTCCGATCGATCACGCGCCATTCGAGGAGCTCGTCCGCGCCGACGAGCAGGCGGTCCCACCACTCCTGGCCGGAGGTCGCATCCTGGGGAGACGCGGCCTCGTCGAACATGTGCGCCGGCTTCCGTCCGTAAAGGCGCTCGACCGATCGGCTGGCGTAGATGCTCCGGCCGGTCACGTCGTGCAGGCGGAGAAAATCGGTGACGCTGTCCGTCAGTAGACGATAGAACGCCTCGCCGTCGCGCAGCGCCTCCTCGGCGGCTTTGCTCTCGGTGACGTCGACGATGACGCCGCACAGCCTCGTCGTTTCCCCTTCGTCCGCGATCACGCTCGCGGCGTCGCGTACCCAGACCGTACCGCCGTCGGCGGCGATCATCCGATATTGGTCGGTGTAGTCGCACTGCTCGCGGACCGCCCGCCGCCGCAACGCCACGACCCGGTCGCGATCGGCGGCGTGAACGTGGGTCGCCCAGAATCCGGACGCGAGCCATCGCGCGGGCCCGTGACCCAACAAGCGCGTGGCGTGTCGACTCACGAACGTGTAGTCGAGCGTTCGAGGGTCGGCCTCCCAGAGGACCGCCGCGACGCTGTCGATCAGCTGCTCAGGCTGCTGTTCGGTCCGCTCGGACATCGGTCGGTGCGACATCGCCGGTCATCCGCAGATGCGAAGGGTGCTGCGAATCTCTAGTGTGCTGACTTACGACGGACATGGCAATGCTCCGGCCCCCGTGCGTCAAAATGGCGAGCTCGACCAACTCCGTCGAGCGGAGTGTGTTAGAGCGCTTTGTAAAAGAACACCGTGTCGCAGAGCGAGCCATCGGGATTGATCGCGAAATGCGGCACTTCGCCGACACGGATCCAACCGAGCGACGCGTAGAGACGCTCGGCCGGCGTGCCCTTGCAGGTGTCCAGCAACAGCAGCGTGAATCGCTGCGCTCTCGCGTGATGCTCGAGGGCCTCCATCAACGCGCGTGCGATGCCGCGCCCGCGCGCGCGCCGGTGCACGAGCAGCTTTGCCACGTCCGCGCGATGCGGTTGATTGGGCGCCCACGCGGGCTGCAGTTGCACCGTGCCAACGATCCCCTGCTCGTCGCTCGCAACGAGGATCACCGTCCGCGGCGACGACGCGCTGAACACCTTGCGCCACCATTCGCACGCGTCGTCGAATTCCAGATCCGACGTGAAGCTGACGCCGGCGCCACCTCTGACGGCGTCGACGAGCACGGTGGCGAGCTGCTCGACCACGGCGTCGGATGGCGCGTCGATGCGTTCGATCGTGATCCCCGTCATGTCCTGTGGTCGATGGAATTGCGATTCCAGCCGCGGTCGTAGCACGGGCGATACACATTTGTTGTACTGGCGCTGCACTCCGGCTCGCCAAGCAGCGCGGTGACCGGTGCACCCGAACGCAAGGTGCTCCGAGGCAACACCTTACATCCGTCGCCGCGCAGCACACGCACTGGATTTCCGCTTGCAGGGAAATCGCGGGTCAGCTGTTCCCTCCCCCCGCCCCCCCGTCCCCCAAATGACCAGCTTCTCCAGATCCTCGGCGCTTTCGCTGACTGCCGCAGTGTCCTTGTTGGCGGCGTGCAATGATGTGGGGCGAACCCCAGTCCTCGCCCCCACCAGCCCGTCGAGCCTCCTTTCCGGAACGGTTACCGCGCCCGGTCCGGGACGATACCTCGTCGGCGTCGCGGTTGGCCAGTCCGTCCCCGCCGCGACCCTCGCAGCGGCCGGCGCCGTAGTGCTCGACAGCGTGCCGCAGATTGGCGGCTTCGAGGTCGATGCGGCCAACCCGGCCGCGCTCACGAGCCCCGACGTCCGGTACGTCGAGCCGAGCTACGCGATCCGGCTCGACGTGCTCCAGAGCCCCGCGCTCGTGAACGGGTCGACCGACGATGCTGCTCCGAACATCACCGCCACGCCCAGCAACGCGGCCTTCTATGCCAACAACGTCCAGTGGGACATGAAGGCGATGAAGGCCGATTACGGTTGGGCCAACTCGCAGGGCGGAACCGGCGCCAAGGTCTGCATCGTCGATACGGGCATCGACGACTCGCATCAGGAGCTCACCGGCAAGGTCGTGGCGTCCACGAGCTTCGTGCCGCTCTCGCCGTCCGCGTCGCTCGACTCGAACGGGCATGGCACTCACGTCGGGTCGACGGTCACGGGCAACAGCGTCTCGATGGCGAGCGTGGCGCCGTCGGCGAAGCTGATGGCGGCCAAGGTGTTCGCCGAGACCGGCGGCACGCCGTCGCTGCGGGTCGCGCAGGCGATCACGTGGTGTGCCGACAACGGCGCCCATGTGATCAACATGAGCCTGGGCGGCATCACCTACTATCCGGCGACGCCCGCCACCGCCAACCCGTCGTTCAAGCTGTACGCCGACGCCGTGAAGTACGCCAACGACCTCGGCGTGGTCGTGATCGCGTCGGCCGGGAACAGCAACCTGCGTCTCCCCAACTCGGCCCAGCTGGTCACGCCGGCGCAGGTTCCCGGCGTGATCATGGTCGGCGCGACCGGACCGCTGAGCAAGTCCGGCCATTGGCTGGTCGGCGGCACGCTCCGCACCCTGCCGCTGTCGCCGCCGACCTGGAATCCATTCGATCCCGACGAGGTGTGGTTCGGCCCGGACGGCAGGGCCTTCTACTCCAACTGGGGCACAGCGGTGACCGTGTTCGCGCCGGGCGGCGTCGGCTTCACGCCCTCGGGCTACATCAACCGCATCGTGTACGACCAGAGCACGCCGCCGGTTCGCGTGCAGCAGGTCGCTGGTCCGAACGACAACGTGTGGGCCGCATGCTCCAGATACTCGACGTTCGTCGGTTCGGCGAACTCCGGCGGAGTCCCCGGACCAGGCGCCGTTTGCCGAACGAGCGCGACGCCGCGGTACGCATCGCTCGCCGGCACCAGCATGGCCGCGCCGCACGTGTCGGGATTGGCCGCGCTGCTCTACGGTGAGCTCGGTGCCTCGCGCACCACCACCAACCGCGCCGCGGTGGAAAACTGCATCAAGGCGACGGACAACATCGGTCCCAGCACGACGTTCGGTGGCGGCCGCGTGAGCGTGCAGAACGCGCTCGCCTGCATCCGCTCGTACATCCCCGCGTGATCGAACGCGGAGCGGGGACGCTCGTGTCCCCGCTCCGCGGCCGGCTCCCTCTGACTCTCCCTTCCCTTCCCCATCCGTGACCGTCATGTCTCGCATTCCCACCGCAGTTCGCGCGCTCGTTGCCGCCGCCGGCGTCGCGCTGATGGCTTCACCCGCGCTGGCCCAGCAGGTCATCGACTTCCACGAGCTCCGCGCTCCGTACACGACCGACTACCAGGCCACGCCTGGCGGCGACGTCTACTCCTCCAACGGCTACGGGTTTTTTGCAGCGTTCGGCAGCGGCGCGCTGAACACGTTGAGCACTTGGGGAACCGCCCCCGACGAGCGTCCCGATCTGGCAGCGAACGTGCCGCGCAATCTCGGCCCGACCGCTGCCTCGCTGTTCGCCTATCAGTTTGGCGAACGGCTCGACATGTTCCGCGAGCAGGACGACTTCCTCTTCAACCTGTACAGCATCGATCTGGCGGCTGAATACGCACAATCGTATCTGCTCACCGGCTCGCTGGCGCCCTTTACGGTCACCTTCTACGGCTTCAATTCGCAGGGCATAAACACGTCGTCGCTCATCCAGACGTTCACCGTGCCTGTCGCGTCGTCCACGGGTAATGACATTCCGCCCGAGCTGCACACGTACACCTTCAATGACAACTTCCGGAATCTGTCGCAGGTGGCATGGTTCCAGGGAAATGGCTCGGTGGCTTCGCATCAGTTCACCAACGTGAACGTGGAGACCGTGACCCCGGAGCCTGGCACGTACCTGCTGGTCGGCAGCGGTCTGGTTGGCATCATGCTCGTCACCGTCCGGCGTCGCCTGGTCTGAGAGAAAACGAAGTTCCCAGACCTGGGAAGGGGCGCCACCGAGGTATCGGTGGCGCCCCTCGGCGTTCATGGCCGAGCTGCGTCAACAGGGCGTTCGAATCTGACGTCGAACGAAGTGCACCTGCGCCGCACGCGGCGCACGCACGGCGACGGCCGGAGATGTGATCACCTGGGTGCTCATGCACCCATCGCCCGGCGACGTCTCCACGATCTGCACCAGAAGATCATCCGGCGATCGCCTGATGATGCGCTCGACGTCGACGTCGAACCCGCCGGTGCTCCGCGGACCCAGGGCGACGAACAGCACGATCTCCTTCGTGAAATCGACGTGCGGGAGCGGAGGAGCCGGAAGGCCGGCGTGCAGAGACGCCCAGGTGGAGGCCCAATCCTTTGCGTCGCGGATGACCCGGGTCTCCGGCTCGCCGACGCGTGCGTTCGGCGCCCTGTATAGATGCGTGTCCTTGCCGAGTGTGTCCACGGGTTGCCCAGATTGCCGAATGGTGGGGTCGAGACTCGCCTTGTTGGCCATGAGCGATCGGTACCACCGCTGCAGGACGAAGAAGGCCTTCTTGCGCTCGCCTTTGTCCGACACGAGGCCCTTCCGGTTGAAATAGTCCTGCACGCCGGGAAGTGCCCGCCGCGTCGAGCGAAAGTCCTTCAGGATCCAGGGCGACGTGCCGGCGAGGAAGTCGATCCGCTTCAGCATCGCCACCTGCATCTCGTACAATCGCGCCTGATACTCCTCCGTCCACACCGAGTCGGGCGAACCATGTAATCCCGCCTTGGCCTCGCCGCCGAACTCGCTGATGATCACCGGCTTGTCGTACGGCGTCGTCCACCGGAGGCGCGCAGCCTTCGACAACGGTTGATCGTACCAGCCGATGTACTCGTTGTCGCCGATGACGTCGAGATAGGCGCCCAATGGATCGTCCACGGCGATCGTCGTCGAATCGACGTAGCGATGCTCCATCGCTGCCGCCACGAAGCGCGTGTCGTCGAGTGCGCGGACGCGATCCACCAGTGCCCGCACGAAGGTGAGCCGGGGACCATTCGGCGCATTGTCGCGCGGCGTCTCGTTCGACACCGACCAGATCGCGACCGCGGCGCGGTTCCGGTCGCGGACCACCATCTCGCTCACCTGCGCCGAGGCATTTGCGAGCGTCGCCGGGTTCTCCCAGTCGAGGGCCCAGTAGACGGGGACCTCTTCCCAGACCAGAAGCCCCATCTCGTCGGCGAGACGGACGGTCTCTTCCATGTACGGGTAGTGCGAGAGCCGCACGTAGTTGGCGCCGAGCTCCTTCGCCCAGCCCAGAAGGACGCGCGCCTCGTCCACGTTGCGCACGCGGCGTCCCGTGAGCGGCGCTTCCTCGTGCATCGAGATGCCGCGCAGGAACACCGGCGTTCCATTGAGCAGGACCTGGTGCCCGCGTGTGGTGAGCGTCCGGAACCCGATGCGGTCGCGGATCGTATCGTTCGCCGAGATGATGCGTACGTCGTACAGCTTCGGTGACTCGGGTGACCAGCGCGCGAGCGCCGTGGCCGGCATCGCCAGCTCGGCGCGCCCGCTCGCATCCGGCGTCACCGTGACGGTCGAGTGGGCCGCCGGAATCTGCACCGTGACCGGCGTCGCCGGACTCGGCCCGTCGAGCTGCACGAAGCCCTTGATGCGCGTCGGGTCTTTTGCGTCGAGCTGGACGACGTAGTCGCGCACGAACGTCGCCGGCGTTTCGATGAGAAGGACGCTGCGTGTCAGGCCACCATAGTTCCACCAGTCGGCATTCTGCGTCGGCACGCCGGCTCGTCGCGGCCGAGCATCGACTTTCACGATGAGGTCGTTGGGCGCGTCGCCGGAGCGGAGGAGCGACGTGATCTCGAAGTTGAACGGTGTGAACCCACCCTCGTGCACGCCGAGCTCGGTGCCGTTGAGAAACACGCGCGCCTGATAGTTGGCCGCGCCGACGTACACAAAGAGCCGGCGGCCAGGCGCCAACGCGCGTGTGAAGCTCTGCTTGTACCAGATGGAGCCGTCGTACAGCATCAGCTCCGGCCGTTGGGTGTTCCAGTCCGCGGGAACGACGAGCGTTGCCGACCGATCGAAGTCGTACTCGACCACGTCGGTCGGCCTCTGCGGGTGATAGTTCCTCTGCCACCCATTCCGGCTGGGCTTCGACCGATAGTCGTAGTATCCCAGCTCGTACGGGTCGATGATCGCGTGCCACTGCCCGTCGAGCGCCGTCACGTTGCGCGCGCGCGGATTGGCGATCAGAGGAAGGAGCGCGGTAGAGTCGCGCTGGGCGGAGGCGGGGTGGACCGCGACGGCGTACGCGGACACCAGAGCGGCTTTCAGAGCGAAGCGACCAAAGCGCATGAGCCCGTAGGAAGAGTTGCGTCGATCATACTACGGCGTGCGATGTTCCGCATCGTAGACGCAGCTCACGCGGGATCGCCTGCGAGATTCTGATATCGCTTCAGCGGCGATTGCGAGCTCGGCATTTTGTGTCCGAAAGGCGCCCCCGATCGGGTGCTACCGGTCTGGCTCTTGCGCCAGCTGTTGGCCGAGTCCGCGCCGTTTGGAGGACTCGACTTTCTCAGAGGAGGCGAATCATGAAGCATCGAACGATTCAATGGTTTACCATCGCGACCGCCTCGATCGCCATGGCGTGCTCGAGCAACAATCCGCCGGTCACGACCACGACGACGAGCACCACCGTGGCGGCCACGACGACCACATCCGGTGGCGACGTCATGCTCGATGAGCCGACCGGCATGTGGCTCGACACGGTTGGCGGCACGTGGATGGATACCACGGGCGCGATGTACCGCGGTGGACGGACGGGCACGCTGATTGGTCTGGCACCGGCCGACGTCAGCTCGCTGACGAATGCACACGTCCTCGCTCACATCGACACGGGCGACTCGCTCGAGGTCGCGCTCTCCCAACTCGGTGTGGATCGTGCCCAGAACAGCGCGGTGCAGAATTTCGCGCGCCGGATGGTGACCGAGCACTCGGCGCACATGCAGACCGTGAAGCAGACTGCGGCGCAGAACGGCATCACGCCGCTCCTCTCTCCGCGCGACACGGCGGAAGCGACGACCGCGGCCCGCATGATGAGCCGGCTATCGAACGCACCGGCCGGTGCGACCTTCGACCGGCGGTTCATGCGTGACGAGGTCATCATGCATCAACACCTGCTGCATGACCTCAACATGGCCCGGTCGCAGACGTCCGGTCCAGCGCTGCAGGTCGTCGATCAGACGATCCCCATCGTCAAAGAGCATCTCGCTGACGCGGAGACGATCTGGCATCAGGTCGGCGGCGGCACGAACGCCCGGCACCGCACGAAGTAGTTCTCGAAAGTCCGGAGCAAGAGCGGCGCGCCCATCGGACGCGCCGCTCTTGTCATATCCGGACATGTGGGCGGGCGCCGGTCACGGTTGGCAGCGTTCGTCGCGAGCGCCAGTCGCTCATTGTCGAGCGGCCCGCGACGTGTAGAATGGTCGCATGGAAATCAGCCGACGTGAGTTCCTGACCGCCACCGCCGCGCTGGTGGCGATTGGGCCCACCGCGTGGCGGGCCAACCACAACGCTCCTCATGATGCTCTCACCATGTACGGATTGATTGGCAAGATGACCGCGGTTCCGGGCCAGCGCGACGCGCTCGTCGCCATCCTGATCGACGGGGTGGCCAACATGCCGGGCTGCCTGAGCTACATCATTGCGACCGACCCCGCCGATGCCGACGCCATCTGGATCACCGAAGTCTGGGACAGCCAGGCAAGTCACCAGGCGTCGCTCGGTCTCCCGTCGGTGAAGAACGCGATCGCGAAGGGACGTCCGCTGATTGCCGGGTTCGGGTCGAGGACGGTGACTATGCCGATCGGTGGCCAGGGGCTGCTAAACCGCTGACCTGCCGGAACTCGTCGTCTTGTTGCAGCGGTGTCAGGGCGTGAGATGCTTGGTGAAGCGCCGCCCCGTGTAGGGGAAGCCGCACCGCGGATAGAATGCATGGGCATCCGCGCGGTGCTCGGCGCTCGTCACCGAGAGTCGCGTGCAGCCGTGCGTCAGCGCCCACTGCTCCAGCGCAGCGAGCAGCGCGCGACCGACACCCTGCCGTCGAGCATTGCCATCGGTCACGAGGGCCGTGATGTACGCGACTTCTCCGTCAGCGTGGATGGTCGCGTGACGCGCACCGCTGGCGAGGCCAACGACTCGCCCCTCCTCGGCGACGGCCACGAAGACGACTCCACCCTGAGCGTTCAGCGCCGCGACGCGTGTTGGAAGGCTCTCGGCGGACGTCGGATAGCCGAGTTGGCCGAGCAGATCGGCTAATGCGGGAGCGTCTTCCGGTGTGGCCACGCGAGCCGTCGTCATTCGTTTTCGCAGTCTCTGAAGCCGGAGTCGATCAGATCGTAGAGGTCAGCCGACTCGGAGAACACGCGAGACTATCGGCGCGCCGCGGCGGCGGCGCACGGCACGCTACGTCCGGCCGCGTTGTAGCACACTCCGTACGGGCTATTCGAGTGCCCCAGGTACGACGAAGCGATCACCGCCGCGAGCGCGAGCCATGCGAGAACGGCCGCGCCGGCGGCGAGGCGTGCGCGCCACGTCAGCCACCGCACTACTCCGTCGGATGCGTCGAGCGATACGACCATGGCACCCTCCCGTCGATGATCGTTGTGCCTGCCTGATCCTAAGCTCAGGCGTAGGCGGACAGGGCCAATATGGAGACACGAGCGGCTTCACGGAATACAATGCGGACGGCCGCGTTTCACGGCGCTCGCACAGCGTTTCGCTCATCGGATGCCCATCGATGCACCCTCCACACCGGAACCCACCCCAATGTCACGCGACGACGCCCGTTCCGCGACTCGCCTCTGACCTCAGCCTCGGATGGCATTGGCCTCCGGCTGTCCTCCGGATGGGGACAGGCATAGCAACCCGAGTCTCGCAGTCCTCCGAACAACGGACGATCACCGCTCGTTCCCTCCGCCCATTGTCATCTGAAGCTTTCCTCATGGCTGCATTGGAAAGCAAACATATGACGCCAAATCCGCCATCACAACGTCTGGAGCGATTGCTTCGGCTGTAACGCAGCGTTACCGACAAGTATCGGCCTCGTCCAACTACGACACCCGGCGCTATCCCCCCGCGCTGCACGCCGTCTACTCACCGGACACCGCAATGCATCAACCTGCTCGCGCATTCTCGCGTGTGTGCCTCGCACTCGGCCTCATCGCCGCCGGCGCCTGCGCGACCGGCCACGGTAATTCATTCGTTCCACCCTCCCGTCCAGCCGAGTTCTCGCTCACTGGGATCCCATGGGGGATATCCGCGGACAGCGTCACGGAGCTCATGTCGCCCCGCGGCTACAACTACAACAAGACCGACGACGACGGCGATCTCTGGTACGATGGCGTCCTCTATCGCACGGCGACGCGCGTCTATGCGTTCATGGGCCAGCAGAAGCTCACCAAGTTCCGCATGGTCATCAACACGCCAGACGAGGAAGCCGTCGCGACCTATCAGAAGGTCCGCGCCGAGCTGATACGGCAGTACGGCCAGCCGAAGGAGACCGTCGAGGAATACGAGCCGCCGTACACCAAGGGTGACGCCCGGCTGATCAATGCGTTCAAGGAGAAGAAGGCCGCGATGCGGACGTACTGGCTGCCGACGGGAACGCGCACGTCGCTCGTCGCCGTTGCGGTGTCGAACAACCTGGCGGTCGTCGTCGATTACGAGACGACAGCGTGGGACAAGGAGTCGGTTCGGCGGAGACAGCACGGGCGGTGATCGCCTGCCCGAAGCTAGAAGGCCGGTGATTCGAGAGAATCACCGGCCTTCTTGTTCGTACGACCGACGTGATCGAACCCGGTCGGTTACGCGAACGACGTCTTCGGATTCGCCCCATAGTCGTTGGAGCCGTGCTCGCTGTCCTGGAGCGCGAACACGAGCAGCACCACCGCACCGATCAGCGGCACCGCGGCGATGAGGAGCCACCATCCGGAGCGGCCGGTGTCATGCAACCGGCGCACCGCGACTCCCAGGCTGGGTAGGAGGACGAAAAGCATGTAGACCACGGCAACCGTCGTGATGGTGTGCTGGCTCCAGCCGAGCCTACCGCCGGCAAAGCCGATCGCCAGGCTCACGAGCGTGCTGATGAGCGTGAACATCCAGTACTCCATCCGGCGCGCACGGCCGTCGAACACGGCGTACTTC
>DASXHF010000344.1:0-8780 GCA_036488775.1 Gemmatimonadaceae bacterium
CGTTCAGGCGGTCGAGAAGTACAAGCAGCTCAAGCCGGATCTCGTCACGATGGACATCGTGATGCCGGACATGGGCGGCATCGACGCCGTTCGGGAGATCACGAAGTTCGACCCCAACGCGAAGGTGCTGATGTGCAGCGCGATGGGACAGCAGGCGCTGGTCGTGGAAGCGATCCAGGCGGGCGCCAAGGACTTCGTCGTCAAGCCGTTCCAGCCCAGCCGCGTGCTGGAGGCCGTGCAACGCGTGCTGGGGTGACGCCTGGATAGCGCACAGTACGCCGAGCTCTTTCTCACCGAGAGCCGCGAACACGTCTCGTCGATCAACCACTCCCTGCTGGAGCTCGAACGCAGCGGGGGCGTGGGGACAGGCGAGGCCGTGGGCGCCATCTTCCGCGCCGTCCATACGATCAAGGGGATGAGCGCGACGATGGGCTACACGGCCGTCGCCTCGCTCTCGCACGAGCTCGAGTCGCTGCTCGATCGCGTCCGCCAGGGCGCGCGTGCGATCGACGAGCCGCTGATGGATCTCCTCTTCCGTTCGGCGGATCTGCTCGAGAGCGCGATCGAAGCGGCCGTCTCGGGGCGCGGCGAGGTGGACGTCACGCCGGTTCTCGCGTTGCTGCAGTCCGAGGGACGGGCCGCGCCACCGGCGCTTCCCGGACGCGCCGCCGCGCCCGCCGACCCGTCGCCGGCGGGAGGTGCCCTTGCCTGGACCGCTCCGACCGCCGCCGGCGAAGGACAGCAGGTGCGCGTGCGGCTCGATCCGGCGACGCGCCTGAAAGGTGTGCGCGCCTTTCTGGTCGTCCAGGCGGCGAGGAAGATCGGCGAAGTCGTCGCGGTCAGCCCGCCGCTCGAGGCGCTGCAGGCTGACCAGTTCGAGCATGACTTCGCGATGCGTCTCAAGACGACGCGCACCGCCAACGACATCTCCGCCACCCTCCATCAGGCCGGCGACGTGGTGCAGGTGCAGGTCGGCGACGACGTCGCGATGCCCCGGGCCGCGGTGCCGGCGGCGCTCACCGTCACCGAAGTGGTCGCCAACGGCGACAGCGGTACGCCCGCGGCGGGCAGCGCGGCCCAGCCGACCGGCGTGCGGCAGCAGCGGAGTGTGCGCATCGATCTGCGGCGGCTCGACACGCTCATGAACCTCATCGGCGAGCTCGTGATCACCCGCGGCCGTCTGGTGCAGCTCGCGAGCGCCCTCGCCGATCCCGCGCTCACCGACGCCGTCACGCAGACCTCCCGGCTCGTGGCGGATTTGCAGGACGAGATCATGACGAGCCGCATGGTCCCCGTGTGGCAGGTCTTCGACCGCTTCCCGCGCCTCGTGCGCGATGCCGCCCACTCGGTGCACAAGCAGGTGAGCTTCGCCATCGAAGGAAAGGAGGTCGAGCTCGATCGCTCGATGCTCGACGAGGTCGGCGATCCGATCGTCCACCTGCTGCGCAACGCGGTCGACCATGGCATCGAGCCGCCGTCGGTGCGCCGCGCGCAGGGGAAATCGGAGATCGGCCACCTCACCCTCAGCGCGCTCCGCGACCGATCGGGCGTCGCGATCCGCGTGACCGACGACGGGCGCGGCATCGACCGCGACCGGGTGCTCGCCCGCGCCAAGGAGAGCGGGCTCGTCGACGAAGAGAAGGCCGCGCTGACGGACGAAGAGCTCCTCCGCATCATCTCGCGGCCCGGGTTCTCGACCGCGGAGCAGGTCACGGATCTCTCCGGCCGCGGCGTCGGCATCGACGCGGTGTACACCCGGGTGCGCGCGCTCGGCGGATCAGTGGACATCCGGACCGTTCCCGGCGAAGGGACGACGGTCACGCTGCGCCTCCCCCTCACGCTCGCCATCGTACGCTCGCTGCTCTCGCGCGTCGGCGACGAGACGTACGCCGTGCCGATGACGCACGTCAGCGAGACGGTGGAGCTGCAGTCCTCCGTCCTGACCACCGTGCAGGGCCGCGAAGTGCTGATGCTTCGTGACGAGGTGCTGCCGATCATGCGGCTGCGCCAGCTCATGCACTTCGACGGACCGCGGGCGGGCGGATCGGAGCAGGTCGTGGTGGTGGAGATGGCGGAGCGCCGGGCGGCCCTGGTCGTCGACGCGCTCATCGGACAGCAGGAGATCGTGGTCAAGCAGTTCGACGGCGTACGGGATGGGCTCACGCTGTTCGGCGGAGCGACGATCCTCGGCGATGGTGCGCCCGCGCTGATCCTCGACGTGAGCAGTCTTCTCTAATGGAACGGGCAATGGACGAAATTCGGTCCTTGAAGGCGTTACAGCTGGATGCGCTGCGCGAAGTGGCGAACATCGGCGCCGGCCATGCCGCCACGGCCCTCTCGCAGATGATCAACAGCACGATCATGATCAGCGTGCCGACGATCAACGTCTCGCGGCTCGAGGAGGTCCCGCCGCAGGTCTCGGCTCCCGAGGAGCCGGTGGCGGCGGTCCTGATGCACATGCTCGGCGATCTCACCGGCCGCACGCTGCTCGTGTTCCCCAAGCCAACGGCCGTGCGTCTGGCCGAGCTCATGCTGCGGCGCCCCACGGGCTCGTCGAACGACCTCGGCGACATGGAGCAGTCCGCGATCAAGGAGGCGGGCAACATCCTGAGCAGCGCGTACATGAACGCGCTGAGCGACTTCATGGGGATGATGCTGCTCCCGTCCCCCCCGAGCCTGGCGGTGGACATGAGCAACGCCGTCCTCACGACGGCGTATCTCCAGTTCGGCAGCGACCGCGACTACGTGTTCTGCGTCGAGTCGGAGTTCTACATGACCGACTCCGCCGAGCGACTGCGCGGCTTCTTCCTGCTGCTCCCGGATCCGGCGTCGCTGCAGGCGATCCTGCGCGCCGTGCGCGTGGCCTGACGGCGAGTCGACCGACGCATGAGCACCGCTCCCGAGAGACTCACCTCCGAACGCGACCGCGAGGTCCTCCGTTCGTTTGCCCGGCGGATCGATCCGTCGGACGCGGGAGCGCACAACAACCTCGGTGTGTTGTACTACAACAAGGGGTTGTACGAGGAGGCCGTCGGCGCGTTCATGCGCGCGCTCGAGCTCGACCAGAAGATGCAGGTCGCGCAGCGCAACCTCGAGATCGCGTACTTCAACACCGGCTACTACGACAAGCGCGTCGCCGAGCTCGCGGAGCGGCTGCGCATGCGGCCCGCCGACCGCGACGCACGTTGGGAGCTCGCGCGGACTCACGCCCTGCTCGGTCAGACGTCCGATGCCGTCACCCAGTTCACCGAGCTGCTGCGGTACCATCCGCACGACATCGGCGCGCTCGTGCAGCTCGGGCTCGCCGAGCGGACGAACGGTGACCTCGACCGCGCGCTCGGATATCTGGAGCAGGCCCTCGCGCTCGACCCGTCGAGCTCCGTCGTCAACTTCTACATCGGCGAGGTGCTCTACAACCGCGGCGTCAACGAGGGCGCGCTCGAAGCGCTCAAGCGCGCGGTGGAGCTCAACCCGCAGAATCCCGACGCCTTCTACCTCATGGGCTTCGTGCTCGGCGACATGGGCCGGCACGAGGATGCCAAGAGCGTCACCCGGAAGGCAATCCAGCTCAACCCGACGCTGTCGCGCGCGCAGGCGAACCTGGCGATCGATCAGGGCGGCGCCAAGACGCGCCCGGAGGAGCTGAGCGTCACGCGTGAGGGTGCGCGGCAGGCGCAGATGGAGGTGCACGCCGAAGGACAGCTGGCGCACTTCAACCTCGGGCTCGCGTTCCGGCAGAAGGGCTACTACAACGAAGCGCTGCGCGAATACGGCAAGGCCCTCGACCGCGGTGAAGATCGGCCGCTCGTCCTGCAGGCGATGGCCGAGGTCTATCTGCTGCGCCGCGAGGCCAAGCAGGCGGTGGACCTCTACGACGAGCTGATCAAGTCACAGCCGCAGAGTCCCAAGCTATGGAACGAGCGCGGCGTGGTGCTGCACCAGGAAGGCCGGTTCGATGACGCCGAGGAGAGCTACCGGCGCGCCGTGCAGGCGGACCTGGGCTACGCGATCGCGCACAACAACCTCGGCGTGGTGCTCTACCACAAGGGCGACACCGAGGGCGCGGTCGCCGCGTTCCGCATCGCGCTCGAGGCGCAGCCGACCTTCGCCAAGGCGCGGCTCAACCTCGCCCTGCTGCTCAGCAAGGGGAAGCGCTTTCAGCTCGCGCTCGAGGCGTACCGCGCCGTGCTGCAGACGAAGCCGGAAGACCCCGCCGCCTGGAATGGCGTCGGTCTGGTGCTCTCGGAGCTCCGCAAGTACGAAGACGCGCGCAATGCCTTCGCGCGCGCGATCCAGGCGAAGCCGGAATACGCGGAAGCACACTACAACCTGAGCTTCACGCTCTCGAACCTCGGCGACTTCGAGGGCGCGCTGCGCGAGACGAAGCGCGCGCTCGAGCTCGACCCGTACTACGTCGCGCAGAAGTTCGAGCTGGCGATCGATCTGGAATACGAGGATCCCGATCTCTCGATCCAGCCGGACCTCGGCTCGGCCGAGCGGCGGGAGGAGGCGGTCGAGGACTTCGCATTCGACTCGGGAGTGCTCGACACGCTGTTCACGTCGCTCAACGCCCCGCCGCCGTTGGCGGGCGCGCCCGCCGCGGCGGTCGTGGGTGCCGACCCGTTCGCGATGGCGTCGGACTACCTGGGTATGGGGCTGTACGAGCGCGCGGCCGCCGAGGTGAGTCGTGCGCTCGCGCGCGGGGCATCGCGTCCGGAAGGTTACACGCTGCTCGGCGACATCTACGCACGGCAGGGTCTGCACGGCGAGGCGCTCGAACGATATCGCGAGGCGCGGCGCGCCGAGCCCGAGAGCGTGCGCGCCCAGATGGGAGAGGCCTGGGCCCTCCTGGGGCTGGCGCGCGGCCGGGAGGCGCTGGCGATCGCGGAAGCGCTCGTCGCGGGTGATGCGCCGACGGCCGACGTGCTGATGCTCGCCTCTGCCGCCCGCGCCGACACCGGCGATCCGGCGGCCGCGCTGGCCGCGCTCGATCAGGCGCGGAAGCTCGCGCCGATGCGTGCCGACGTGCATCAGAAGATGGGCGACATCGCGCGCTCGCTCGGAGACAACGAGGGCGCGATCGGCGCATACCGCCACGCGCTGGAGCTCGATGCCGACTTCGCGGTGGTGCGCTACCAACTCGCGCAGCTTCTGCGTGAACGCGGTCAGCTGCGCGAGGCGGAACAGGAGCTCGAGGCGGCGCTCGACGCGGTACCCACGTACGCCGAGGCGACGCTGGAGCTCGCGGAAATTCGTCGCGCGACCGGTCGCGGCGACGACGCGCTATCGCTGCTCATCGCGCTGCTCGAGCGCGACCCCTACCACTTCGATGCGCTGTTGGCGCTCGGGGAGACGCTGCTGGCGATCGGACGTAAGGGCGACGCGGTGCTGGCTTTCCGGCGCATCCTGCGGTTCGATCCGGGCCACGTCGGCGCGTTGTATCACGACGGCGTCCTGCTGAACGAGCAGAAGCGATTCCGCGAGGCGATCGAGCGGTGGCGCAAGGTCATCGACCTCGAGCCGGCAGGCGACTACGCGCGCCGTGCACGGCGCGACTCGCGCACCGCCGCCGACCTGCAGGCCATCTTCGCCGCGGCTGCGGCCGGAGGACGCTAGCGATGGCGATCGAAGGACCGCTGCGCGAGCTTGGCATCCACGACGTCTTCCAGCTGCTCGATCTCAGCCGGAAGACTGGAGCCCTGCGCGTCACGTCCGATCTCCGCGACGACGAGGGCTTCGTCCTGTTCGACGGCGGCCGCGTGATCCACGCCAGCGTCAAGAGCAATCCGACGTCGATCGAGCGCATCCTGCGGCAGGCGGGAAAGATCAGCGCCTCCGACGTCGCCGCGGCGAAGGCGGTCGACGCCGAGGCGAATGCGGGGCTCGGTGACCGGCTGGTGCTCGCCGGCGTGATCACGCAGCGCGAGATGGAGCGGCATCTCCGCCAGGCGATCGAGAGCGTCGTGTTCGAGCTGATGTCGTGGCGCGAGGGGTTCTTCTCGTTCGAGGAGCGGGTGATCGGCGACGTGCCGCTCGACGCGCGCATCCGCATCTCCACCGAATCGCTCCTCATGGAGGGCGCGCGCCGCATCGACGAATGGTCCCGCATCGCCGACAAGGTGCCGAGCCTGAGCGTGATCCCCACGCTCGCGCCGATGGAGGACGATCGCGCGTCGGTGCTCGACCTCCTGCCGCACGAGTGGGAGGTCCTGATGATGATCGACGGGCTGCTGGATCTGCGCGGCATCGCCGGCGCGCTCGGGCGCAGCGAGTTCGAGGTCGCGAAGATCGCCTATGGTCTCGTCACGACGGGCGTGATCGAGCTGCGGCCGGCCGACCGTCCGACGCCGACGTCGCTCGCCGCGGTGCAGGGCGCCGCCTCGGCGATCGAGCGGGCGCGCGCGAGCCTGGCGGCGGGCAACGTCGAAGACGCACTCTCGGCGGCACGACAGGCGTGCGCGGCGGACCCAACGAATCCCGACGCTCACCGTCTCGCGGCGCGTGTGCTCGTTCGTCTGGCGCGGTACGGCGACGCGGTGGAGCAGCTGCGACGCGCCGTGCAGGCGGATCCGATGCTCCCCGCCGCGCACCTGGATCTCGGCTTCGCGGCGGTCCGCGTCGGCGACTTCAGCAACGCGCGCGCGAGCTGGGAGCACTATCTCCGTCTCGCGCCCGCCGCGCCGGATGTCGGACACGTGAACGCGGCGCTCGAAGCGCTGGCGCGCATGATCCACCTGTTGGAGGCGCACGCCGGTGACTGACGACGTCCGCCGCCTGAGCGACGAGCTGGCCCGCGACCCGGCCAGTCGCGTCTTCGTGCCGCTGGGCGAAGCGCTGCGCAAGCAGGGCCAGCTCGACCTCGCGCACAAGATCACGGTGCGCGGGCTGGAGCGGCATCCGCACCTCGCCGACGGACACGACCTGCTCGCGCGAATCGCCGTCGATCGCGGAGAGCTCGAGCGCGCCTTCGACGAGTGGGACATGGTCCTCCGTCTGGCCGCGGACCACGTCGGCGCACTGCGCGGCATGGGCTTCGTGTGCTTTCAGCAGGGCCGTCTCGCCGAGGCCGAGCAATACCTCGCAAAAGCCTCGGCGCTCGATGACGCGGACGAGGGCATTGCCCAGGCGCTGGCGAACGTGCGGGCGGCGCGAGCGAGCGGCGTCAACCCCGCCGCCGACGCGCGGCGCGAGGTGCGTCTGCCGACCGGAACCGCGCACGATACGCGATTCCTGTTCGCCGACGTTCTCACCGATGCCGAGCAGACCGCGCTGCTGCTCGATCGTGACGGGCTCGTGATGGCCGGCGCGTACGTCGCGTGGGATGGACGTGACGTGTCGCAGGAGGTCGGCGCGGAGCTGAGCGGCGTCACCGACGCCGCGCGGCGCGCGACGCACCACCTCGCACTGGGCGATTGGACGTCGATCGTGTTCGAGACCGAGGTGACGGTCGTCGCGATGGCGCCGGCGGAAGGCGACGCGCTGGTCGTGCTGGCGACGTCGCGCTCCACGCCGCTCGGCCTCGTCCGCCGCCTGCTCGATCGGTGCACCGACCGGGCGCGCCGCTGGCTCGGAGGACGGCAATGAGACCGACGTCGTTCGGGCCGATGCTCGATACCCTCACCAAGCAGCGGGGCGTGAGCGCGGCGCTCGTCGTGAGCGAGCGCGATGGCATCGTCGTCGACTCGAACCTCCAGATCGGCCAGTCCGGCGATCGCGTCGCCGCATTGGCCGCCTCGCTCTATCGCAAGGCGCGGCTCTCGGCCGAAGCGGCCGGGATGGGCGCGGTGTCCTTCATGTCGCTGGAAGCGCCGCATGGACGGCTCTGCGCGGTCGGCGGTGGCGAGCTGGTCCTCGTCGTCGTCGCGGAAGCGGCGGTGAACGTCGGCCTCGTGCGGGTCGAGATGCTCAAGGCCGCCGCCGGCGGAAGTCTCGCCGGCGCGGGCGGAGCGGACGGTGCTGCATGAAGATGACCGTCGTCGAGTCGTGGATCGAGGCGCCGCTCCGCCAGTTCGTGTCGGACGCGCAGGCACAGCTCGCACTGCTGCTGCATCCGAGCGGACAGGTGCTCGCGCAGCATGGCTTCGGGCGCGCGGTGGACGTGATGTCGGCCTGCGCGCTCGCGGCGGGCATCCATGCGTCGTCCTCGGAGCTGGGTCGTCAATTGGATGGACGTCCCTTCCGCGGGTTGCACCACGAAGGGCGCGCCCGGCAGATTTTCCTCGCGGAAGCACACTCACCGCGCGGACCGTACATTTTCCTGACGGTATTCGGCTCGGAGAGCTCGCTAGGGCTGGTCCGGCTCTACTTCGACGAGCTGGTCAAGTCGCTGGCGGCCGCGGCGCCCGCCGTCGCCGCGCCGACCGGACCCGCGCTCGCCGAGCACTTCGAGCGCGACCTCGATCGCAATCTCGCTGTTCTCTTCGGCCGAGCTTGATTTTCCCACCCGCCCCTCCCGCCGCCTGATTCGTGTCGCTCGTCAACTACGCCACGCGTGAGATCACATGCAAGATCGTCTACTACGGGCCAGGGCGCTCGGGGAAGACGACGAACTTGCATTACATCTACGGGCAGGTGCCGGAGGATCGAAAGGGGAAGATGGTGTCGCTCGCGACACAGACCGACCGCACGCTGTTCTTCGACTTCCTGCCCCTCGATCTCGGCTCGATCTCCGGGTTCACGACGAAGTTCCAGCTCTACACCGTACCGGGCCAGGTCTATTACCAGGCGACCCGCAAGCTCGTGCTGCAGGGCTGCGACGGCGTGGTCTTCGTCGCCGACAG
>DASXHF010000002.1:0-2359 GCA_036488775.1 Gemmatimonadaceae bacterium
GTGATCCCGCAGCTCATCATCCCGTACGTGGCTGGGTTGACGCCGCCGGGGATTCGCGGACGGGTCGTCGGGCAGGTGGTCGCGGGGATTCTCGTGGGCATTCTCCTCGCGCGCGTCGTGGCGGGCGCCCTCGCGCACCTCACGGGCTGGCGCTCGGTGTTCCTCGACGCGAGCGGCGCCATGCTGCTGCTCGCCGTCGTCCTCCTTCGGCGTCTGCCGCTCGCTCCGCCGGCGACGTCGGCGATGTCGTACCGCGCGCTGCTGCAGTCGCTCCTCGTGCTGTTCAGACGCGAGCCGGTGATCCGCGACGCGGCGCTGCTCGGTGCGCTGACGTTCTTCTCCTTCAGCGCCTTCTGGACGACGCTGGCGTTCCGTCTGCGCGAGCCGCCGCTCCACTACGGCAGCGGAATGGCCGGCGCGTTCGGCCTGCTCGGCATCGTGGGCGCGGCGACCGCACCGATCGCCGGACGGCTCGCCGACAAGCGCAGCCCCCGCGCCACGGTGGGACTCGGCCTGCTGGCCAACATCGTGGCGTGGGTCGTCCTCGCGGTCGCCGGTCATACGCTCGCGGGGATCGCGGCCGGCGTGCTCCTGCTCGACGCGGGAACGCAGGCGGCGCAGGTCTCGAACCAGGCGCGCGTGTATGCGCTCCCCGCCGAGGCGCACAGCCGGCTGAACACGATCTACATGGTCTGCTACTTCGTCGGCGGCGCGCTCGGCTCGGGCATCGCGACGTTCGCCTTGGGAGTGGGCGGATGGGGAGCGGTGTGCGGCGTGGCACTCGCCGCGCTCGGGATTGCCTTGATCTGGTTCTGGGTCAACCGCGGGCCGAACGGCACGCAGGCGGTTCCAGGGACGTGAGTGCGGGTTGACCGCGCACGCCAAGCGGGATCCAGCTGCAGGTGTTGCCGGAGCCGAGACGAGTCAGTCTAGCCGTCGTATGCAACCGGCTGCCCATATCCGGCCCACGCCTCGCGCCCAGATCGCGGTCTTCCTCGCGGCGGTCGTGTCGCATCTGCCGGCGCTCGCCAACCAGTTCGCGATCGACGACGCCATCATCATCGCGAACCCGGCGATAGCGTCGCTGCGCACGGTGCCGGCGGCGCTGACGTCGGCATGGTGGTACACGACGTTCCACCTCTACCGCCCGCTCACACTCCTGAGCTTCGCGGTCGAGCGCGCGATCGCCGGCACCTCGGCGCTGCCCCCGCACGCGGTGAACCTCGTCCTGCACGGGATCGTCGCGGTGCTGTTAGCACGTCTGCTCGCGCGTTTCGTCGCGCCATCGGCCGCCATCGTCGGCGCGCTGTTCTTTGCCGTGCTGCCGGTACACGCCGAGTCGGTGGCGTCCGTCGTCGGTCGTGCAGAGCTGTTGTCGGCGCTTTCCATGGTGGCTCTGATGCTGCTCGTCACCGGCGACACGCCGCCCGCGCGTCGCGAGCGAATGCTCGCCGCGCTGCTCGGCGCGCTCGCGCTGGCGAGCAAGGAGGGCGGGGTCGTCGCGCCGGCGCTCGGCCTGGCGGCTGCCTGGCTCCGCCCCGCGCAGCGCCCGTATGCCGCACGGTGGGCGCTTTCGACGGCGGTCGGCACCCTCGCGCTGCTGGCGGCGCGGCTCATGGTGCTCGGCACCTTCGGGGGCGATCTCGCCAATCCGGTCTTCCGCATCACGACGACGGACGAGCGCATCCGCATCGCCCTGTCGATGATTCCGCGGAGTGCGGCGATGCTGGTGTTGCCGGTGCGACCGGCGATCGACTACGTCCCGACGCTCGACCAGCTCACGAATCTCTCACCGCTGATGATCGTGCTCGGCGTGGGGCTCGTCGCCGCGGTGACGTTGGCGATGGTGCAGCACTTTCGCCGGCCATCGGCTATCGGGCTCGGGGCATGGATACTCGGGGCGACCTTCATGCCGACGGCCAATCTCCTCTTCCCGAGCGGCGTGGTGCTCACGGGGCGAACGCTCTACGCGCCGAGCATGGGCGTCGCCCTGTTGATCGCCGTCGTGGCGGTGCGGCTCCGCGGCGTTCGTTTCGCGCCAGCGTCCACCGCCGCGGCCGCGATGCTGCTCCTCGTCGCGTCGTGGGTGACCTGGCACGAGTCGGCCGTATGGCGCTCCACCGCGTCGGTCGTGGCGGAGATGCAGCGCCGCCACCCGGATGACTACCGGTCGTTCGCCCAGCTCGCATGGACGGCGCGCGACGCGGGCCACGACGCGGAAGCCGTCCGACAGTTCCGGGAAGCGGCGCGGCGGCTTCCCGGCGATCCCGAGATGCTCACCGACGCCGCGACGGTCGCGCTTCGGCTGCACGACACGGTGACGGCGCGTGCGTGGCTCGAGCAGGCGGTGGCCGTGAGC
>DASXHF010000142.1:0-1874 GCA_036488775.1 Gemmatimonadaceae bacterium
GTGTCGCTGAGCGCCGTGGTGGTCACCGGGGCCGGCACGATGACGGAGGCGGAGAAGCTCGGCACGGCGCGCGCGACGGTGGACTCCACGCTCATCCGGCGATCGGCCGAGCCGAACATCGTGAATGCGTTGGCGGGAAAGGCGCCCGGTGTGCAGGTGCTCTCGAGCTCCGGTGAGCCAGGGGCGTCGACGTACATCCAGATCCGTGGCCTGACGTCCATCGCCGCGAGCGACGGACAGCCGCTGTTCGTGGTCGACGGCGTGCCGATCAACAATTCCTCGCAGGACACTCCGCTCGCGCCGGGTGGCAGCAACGGCGGGACGCTGACGTCCAACCGCGCGCTCGACATCAACCCGAACGACATCGAGAGCATCGAGATCCTGAAGGGCCCGTCGGCCGGGGCCATCTATGGATCGCGCGCCGGTCAGGGCGTCATTCTCATCACCACGAAGCGCGGTCGAGCGGGCGAGACGCGCTACTCGTTCCGCTCGAGCGGGTCGTTCGACACGCACGGCCAGCTGCCCGATCTGCAGCGCAGCTTCGGCCTGGGCTCGAACGGCGTGGCGCCCGGCTGCTACGTCGCGCAGACACCCGGCTGCACCTTCGGCCGGTCGTCATCGGGGAGCTGGGGCCCCGCGCTCGCCGCGGGGACGCCGACGTACGATCACGCGAGCGAGATGTTCCGCACCGGACATCTGTACGACAACGTCGTGTCGATCTCCGGCGGAACGGAGCGCACGCTGTTCTATCTGTCGGGCGGCGCGACGAACCAGCAGGGATTCATCGTCGGCCCGAACAACCAGCTCAATCGCTACTCGGCGCGGTTCAACGGATCGCAGCACGTCGCGAACGATTTCCAGTTCGGCGTGAACGGCTCGTACGTCAACACCCAGGCGGACTTCGTGCAGAGCCGCAACAACACCGCGGGATTGCTGCTCGGCGCGTGGCGCTCGCCGCCGGACTTCAACAACCAGCCGTACCTCGATCCGGTGACCGGCCTGCAGCGGTCGTACCGCTACCCGTTCCCGGCGCCAGGATCGGATCAGGTGTCGCGCATCTACGACAATCCATTCTTCGTCGCCAACGTCCCGGTCGCGCGGTCGAATGTCGGACGCGCGCTGGGCAGCGTGAACGTCGACTACACGCCACTGACCTGGTTCCACGCGTCGTACGTGCTCGGCAGCGACTTCTCGCACGACGACCGTCTGGAATCGCTCCCGTGGTCCTCGTCGGGGGGCACGGTCCCGGGCACCGGCTACGTGCTCGACGCGACGCTGCGCAACACGCTGATCAACTCGCTGCTCACCGGCACGGCGAACTATCACGTCAACGACAACTTCCAGGGGACGGTCACGGTCGGCCAGGAGCTCAACTCGCGGAGCACGCGCATCGTCTCGATCGTCGGCAACTCGCTGATCGCGCCCCAGCCGTACACGCTGGGCAACACGAACTCCCAGGCGCCGCCGCTCGACTCGACGCAGACCATTCGCCTGCGCTCGTACTTCGCGCAGGTGACGGCCGACCTGTTCGATCAGCTCTACCTGACCGCGGCGGCACGGAACGACGCGGCGTCGGTGTTCGGCCCGCAGAACCGGAGCGCATGGTTTCCCAAGGCGAGCGCCGCGTGGGTGTTCTCGAAGTTCGGCCGGCTCAGCACCCTGCCGTACCTTTCGACCGGGAAGCTGCGCATTGCGTACGGGCAGAGCGGCACCCAGCCGCCACCGTATCAGCTCCAGACCGTCTTTCCCTCGGGTGGATTCTTCGACGGATCCGGCGCGGTACCCGGCGGTTTCGGACCGACGCTGCCGACGCAGCAGAATGGCGTGGGTGGCCTGTTCACGTCGACGCAGCAGGGCAACCCGGCGCTCGGCAC
>DASXHF010000174.1:0-12300 GCA_036488775.1 Gemmatimonadaceae bacterium
CTCACCCGCTGAGAGGATTCTCATGACGCGCTTGGAAGCTCTCGCGCTCGGTGGGGCGTTACCGGCCGGCCTCGCGATCGGCCTCGCCGACACGCGCAGCGAGGAAGTGCAGGGGCCGGCGCTGCTTCTCTTCATCGCCGCGGCGCTGCTCGCGTCTCGCGCCCCCCGGCTCGCCATACCGATCGGCCTGCTCACCGGACTCGGCGTGCCGCTGGTCCACGGCTACGTGCGTCTGGCACACGTCCCGCTGCCTTTTCCCATGAACAGCTACTGGGGGAGCTTCGTCGCTCTGATTCCGGCCACGATCGGGGCGCTCGCCGGTGCAGGCCTGTCCCGCCTTCGTCGAGGCGGGACGGCCTGAGTCAGAGTCCGTGCGCCGGCGGCGCTACGGCCGCACGGCGCCGTGGGTCACCGGCTCCCTGCCGCGCCGCAGGAACAGCCCGTCGTAGAGCAGCGCCGCGGCGACCGAGCCGAGGATCGGCCCGAGCCAGTAGATGAAGTGCCCCTCGAAGATGCCGCTCACGAGCGCCGGCCCGAAGGAGCGCGCCGGATTCATCGATGCCCCGGTGAGCGGTCCGATCGCCAGGATGTCGGCCGTGACGGTGAGCCCGATCGCGAAGCCGCCGACCTTGGGTGCCGTCGGATCGACCGCCGACCCGAAGACGACGAAGGTCAGGAAGAACGTCGCCAGAAACTCGCACAGGATCGCCTGACCGGTGCTGACGTCGAGCGCGATCGACTGCCCGCCGAGCCGCGTCGCGACGGCGACATCGGGGGGAAACACGGCCTTGAGCGCGAGCGCCGCCACCACCGCGCCGCCCAGCTGCGCGACGATGTAGATCACGGCCATCACCGGCTCGATCCGCCGCGTGACGAGAAAGCCGAGCGTCACCGCCGGGTTGAGATGTCCTGAGACGCGCATCGTTGCGGTGACCATGAGCGCCAGGATCAGCCCGTGCGCGACCGCAGCGACCATCAACCCGTTGCTGTTGTGGAACTGCTGCGCCGACATGATCGACGCCCCGCCGACGAACACGAGAGCGAAGATCCCGATGAATTCCGCTGCGAAATGACGCCAGCTGTCGCGCATGAGTTGGATGATTGAGGGGGACTGATGACTGCGAACTGCGGTCAACTGATCCGACGGCGATTCATTGATCACCAGCGGCCGGAATGATGCCACCACAATCGATCGCAGTCCAGTCCGTTGACCGCCGCTGTATTAGTTGACCGTTTTTCGATCAGTTGGCCGCGGTCCTACCAGTTGACCGCCGTCGTGTCAGTTGACCGCAGCTCGCGGTCATCAGTCGTGTCGCTTCAGCACTACCGCCGCGTTGATCCCGCCGAAGCCGAAGCTGTTGCTCAACGCGTATTCCACGTCGGCCGCCCGCCCGCGGTTGGGGATGTAGTCCAGGTCGCATCCCTCCGCCGGCGCGCCGTGATTCAGCGTCGGCGGCAGCCATCCGCGGTCGAGCGCGAGTGCCGTGATCGCCGCCTCGATCGCCCCCGATGCGCCGAGCGCGTGACCGTAGTATCCCTTCGTGCTGCTCACCTGGAGCCGGCCCGCCGACGCGTGCTCGCCGAACGTGTGCTTGATCGCCAGCGTTTCCGTCGGATCGTTCAGCGGCGTCGAGCTCCCGTGCGCGTTGACGTACCCGACTTCGTGCGGCAGGACGTGTGCTTCCCGCAGCGCGAGCCGCATCGAGCGCGCCGCCTGCGAGCCGTCGGGGCGCGGCGCGGTCATGTGATGGGCGTCGTTCGACACGCCGTATCCCACGATCTCTGCATAGATGTGCGCCCCACGCGCCTTCGCGCGTCCGAGCTCCTCGAGCACCAGCACCGCCGCGCCTTCGCCCATCACGAATCCGTCGCGGTCGCGATCGAATGGACGCGATGCGCCCGCCGGATCGTCGTTTCGCGTCGACATCGCCCGGATGATCGCGAACGCGCCGAAGCACAGTGGCGCCAACGGCGTTTCCGCGGCGCCGGCGAACATCACGTCCGCATAGTCGTCGCGGATCGCGCGGAACGCGTCGCCGATCGCGATGGTCCCGGAGGCACAGCTCATCCCATTCGTGCTGTTCGGTCCCTGCACCCCGAGCTCGATCGCGATGTTGCAGCTCGAGCCACCGGTGAACACGTTGAGCGCGAGCGTGGGGTCGAGCGACTTGATCCCTTCGGTGAGAAACACGGCGAGCTGTCCTTCCGCGAAGCCGAGGCCGCCGAGCGCGCTGCCCATCATCACGCCGACCCGCTCGCGGTCCTCCGCGGCAAGATCGAGCTCGGCATCGCGCATCGCCTGCATCGCGGACGCGACGGAGAAGTGCCCGAACCGTTCCAGACGCTTCACCTTCTTCCGCTCGAGATAGTCGTTCGCGTCGAAGTCGTCGACCTCGGCGGCGTTGTGGCTGCGCCACGGCGACGGATCGAACCGTGTCACGGTGCGAACGGCCGAGCGCTCCGTCTGCAGACCCTCCCAGAGACGCTGAGGACCCGATCCGATGGGCGTGACTGCCCCGATCCCGGTAATCGCCACCCGTCGCCGCTCTGCCACGACTCCCTCCAGTTCAAACCGCAAGATACCCGGTCACCCGACCCCGCGTTCCGCTACAGCGGCCAGTCCGGCCAGCGTACGGCTGGCGATCCCGTGCACGAATACGGGCCCGATCAGCGCCGTCGCCGCGAACGTGCCGACGACCGGAACGGGCGGCCCATCCCACACGTGCACGATCCGCACGAACGTGTCGTTCGACATCGCCTCGAAGGTCCACTCGACCTCCATGCCGCGCGTCACACCGCCCACATGCGTGAAGCGTACCGCCGGCCGTGCGGCGCTCTGTGGCGCGTCGACGCGCATCCGCGACCGCCACCACGTCGGCCACCGCAGCACGCCGAAGGGTCGGTATGCGCTCATGTCGACGACCCCGCCGCCGTCGCGGCGGCGCTCGAGAAACCGCACGAAGCGGTAGTGCGGCAACAGCGCCGGCCACCGCTCGACGTCGGCCGCGAGTGAGAAGATTCGCGCGAGCGGCGCGCGTACGACACGCTCGTCCACGGTCGTCATCGCTCGGCCCTGCGGCATCGGGCCGAGATACAGCGGCGCGTCGAGCGTCATACCGGCCTCCACGTCGCGGTGAGGCGGAACCCCGGACGCCGGCGCACACGCGCCTCGCGCTGTACGGATGCCGACACGTGCGACGCGAGCTCGCGCGCCGTGAACCCGCGCAGCACCGAGACGACACCGTCGTGCCGCGTCACGGGGTGGAAGCGGAGCAGCCACGTCGCGAGCCAGAAGCCGGCCGCCGCGAGCCAGCTTCGCCGCAGGTCGCTCACCACCACCGCGTGCCGGGCCACGCGCTGCAGCTCTCGCAAGACGCGTGGGATGTCCGACTCCTCGAAGTGATGCAGCACCTGCGAGCAGGTCACCACGTCGACGCTGGCGTCGGCGAACGGCAGTCGCCGCGCGTCGGCGCAGACCGCCGCATCGAGCGACCCGCACGCCCGACGGGCGAGCATCTCGACGCCGTCGACGGCATAGACGTCGAGCCGCACGCCACGCGACGCCGCGAGCTGGCGCGCGCGCATCGGAATGTCCGCCAGCCCGGTTCCCACGTCGAGCAGCGTCCCGCTGTCGTTCAGTAGAGGAAGCAGTGCGCGCAGCTCGCTCAACACGGCGCGAGTGCCGCCGAGCAGATGGTTCGATCGCGCGACGTCGGCGAGTGACCGCTCGCGCACCCCCGCGCTCGTCGCCGGGTCGTCGAGGTATTCGACTCCACGTCGGCGGCGCGGCGTCAACAGGGCAGTCATCCCGTCAGCGCTCGAGCTGCGCGTACCCGCCGCGGTAGTACAGCAGCGGCCGTGCATCACGCGCCGAGGCGCGCTCCACCTCCGCGATGAACAGCGTGTGATCGCCGGCCGGGTGTCGCGCGATGACGTGGCATTCGAGATGGGCGAGCGCATCCTCGAGCAGCACCAGCCCGCTCTCGCCGCGCACGTAGCCGATGCCATCGAACCGGTGCGACGAATCCACTGCGGCGAAGCGTCGCGAGAGCGCTTCCTGATCCGACGCCAGAACGTTCACGGCGAAGCGGGTCGCCTTCTCGAGCGCGGGATACGCCGACGCCGCGCGGTCGATGCAGGCCTGCACGAGCGGGGGATGAAGGCTCACCGAGCAGAAGGCGCTCACGGTCATCCCCACGTCGCGTCCCTCGAGGTCGCGCGTCGTCAGGATGGTGATGCCGGATGCGAAGCGGCCGAGCACGCTGCGGAAGCTGTCTGGATCGATCGTCATGCGTCGGGAACGGGCGTGGCGGACGCGCCGCCGTGGCGCCGAAAGAGATTCAGCAGGTACCCGGGACGCAACACCTCGCTCGGCGGCACGAAGTCACCCGTCACGCCGATCAACAGGTCGGCCATGTCCTTGCGCGCCTCGAGGGTGCGGCCGAAATGATTGATCGCCGGCGCGAAGCCGATGATCGCGCCGATCAGCCGCTCCACGATCCATTTCCCGCGGAACTCGGCGCGTCGCGCTCGCTCGTAGCCGGCGAGCGCCGCATCCATGCCGGCCGCCGTCGCGGCGCCGAGTGCCGCGCACGCGAACGGCGTCAGCAGCTCGGCGCCGCGCAGCGCGGCGTAGATCCCCTCGCCCGTGACGGGATCGAAGAAGTCGGCGGCATCGCCGACGAGGGCCGCGCCCGGTGCCCACGCACGCCGCGCATGCGACGCGAACGGGCCGGTCGCGAGCACCGGGGAGACGAGCCGCGCCCCTGCCACGCGAGGTGCGAGCTGCGGCCGTTCGCGCAGCCATCGCTCGAAGAACGCCGAGCGGTCGGCGCTCACGTCGCGTGCGAAGGTCGCCGGCACCACCATCGCGACGTTCGTGAGCCCGTCGCCCACCGCGGCGAATCCGACGTAGCCGACGCGTCGTTCGACGTGGATCTCTCCCCAATCACCGACGTCCCCGAAGTTCTCGTAGTGTCCCACCAGCGCGAGGCGGCGTGGCCACCGGCGCGTGCGCGCGAGTCCCAAGCGACGGGAGACCACGCTCCGCAGCCCGTCGGCGCCGATCACGAGCGGTGCGTGGACCGTCTCGCGCGTTCCGTGCGCATCGAGCAGACGAACGCCGGTCACGCGACCCACTCCATCGCGCATGACGTCCGTGACCCGCGCTCCCTCGCGCACGTCGACGCCGGCGGCTCGCGCACAGTCGAGCAGGATCGGATCGAGCTTCGTGCGTCGGATCGCGAGGCCGCGTTCGCGAAACGGTGGATATCCATGCGCGGCGACGAAGTCGCCGCGCATCAACGCACCGTTGGGCGCGCGGATCACCATCCCCGCGAGCTGTGCCGCACCGGCGCGCTCCACCGCGTCGAGCGCGCCCATGGCTGCGAGCAGTCGCGACGCCTGTGGGCTGAGATACTCCGCGCATGGCTTGGGGCGCGGAAAACGCGCGCGATCGAGCACGACCACGCGCGCCCCCGCGCCTGCGAGCGCCAACGACGTTGCGGCGCCCGCGGGCCCGCCGCCCACCACTACTGCGTCGAACGCATCGCGAGAGCCGAGGGGCACGTGGCTTGGCTAGAGAGTGACGAATGCCGCCGTCGCGGCAGCGCCGGTGAGCGTCGCGAGGAGGTTGACGGCGTCGTTGGTCATCCACGACACGCCGCCGGCGCAAACGGTCGGATGGCCGCAGTCGTGTACCCGCCGCTCCGTCTGTCGTTCGCACGACTCGCACCACCGACGTTCCTGCAGTCGCGCCCCGATCAGCGAATCCACGACCGCGCCGAACGTTCCACCGGCAGCCACGGCGACCACAGGGGTGGCGAGGCCGACCAGCCGCGCGCCGAAGGCCACGAACGTCGCGCCGGCAACCATCGCCAGTGAGCCGACCACGCTCACCGCCCCCGAGCTTCCCGCAGGCACGATGCGCCAGGTCAGCACGGATCGGGGGTCGCCGCCGTACAGGGTGCCGATCTCCGTGCCCCAGGTGTCGGCGGACGATGCCGCGAGGGCGCCGACGGCCGCCGTCGCGAGGACGCCTCCGGTCGGGGCAGCCGTCGTGGCGAGCGCGAGCGCAGCGAAGACGCCGCCGTTCGCCAGCACCTGCGCCGCATCGCGCGCGCCGCCTTTCTCGACGATCGCACCGGTGCGCCGTGCCTTGGCGTCGCTCCCGAGGGCCGAGAGCGCGCTCGCCACGATGAAATATGCGATCAGGAGGGCGCCAAACTGCCATCCGCCCGCGACGCTCGCGCCGCCGACGAGCGTCGCGGCAACCGCGCCCGACGCCGACAGCGATCCGGCGCGCCACGCAGCGCACGCGATCGCTCCGGCCACCAGGAGCCCGGCACCGAATCGCGCGAGCATTCGTGCCAACGTAGACGTGCTGCGATGCCGCGGCAAGCATCGGCGCGTGCGGAAGCCATTGAGGGCGTTCTCCATCCGCGCTAGCTTTCGCGGCTACCTCCGCCACTCGCTGTCCGACGCTGTCCCCTGAGTTGTCGTATGCTCGCTACGGTCGACGCCCTTCTGCCGCTCAGCCTCCTCGAAGCCGTTCGCGACGTCGACACCCCGGAAGGGGTGCTCGAGGCCGAGTTCGTGGACGAGCTCCGGAACAAGCGGTTCGGGCTGAGCGACACCGTGTACACGCAGATCCGGCGATACACGGCGGCAGTCAAGAAGAACCAGCGCACCGCGCAGGACGAGGCGGTCGCGCTCGCCCGTCTCATCGGCCGCCGGCCAGACGCCGAGGCGGTGCTCCGCGCCGCCGGACGATATCTCGCGCGCGAGGCCTACATGACCGTGTCGCCTGTGACGCGCAAGCTGCTGCACGTGCTGCCGTCGTTCATCGCGCGGCCGATGGCGCTCCGCCGCGTGAGGCGACTCGCCCAGCGCTACCTCAACGCGACCGTGCGCCGCGTGGGCACCTACGTCCTGCTCGAGGTGCCGCGGTCCGTCACGCTCGGCGTCGCACCCGGCAGCACGGGCTGCGCGTACTACGAGTCCACCCTGCGCGAGCTGCTGCGTTTGCTCGTCGGCAATACCGGCACCGTGGAGCACACCCGCTGCGAAGGGCGCCACGAAGGCTCCTGCGAGTGGCGCGCCGATTGGCGCAGCGCCGCCTGATCCTTTCTCACTGCACACCGCCCGCGACGTGTTGACGCCCGAGACTCTCCCCGCGCTTCAACGCGCCATCGCCGACGCCGGTCTGGACGGCTGGCTCCTGTACGACTTCCAGGGGGTCAATCCGGTCGCGAACGGCCTGCTCGCGCTCGAGGGAATGGTCACGCGCCGGGTGTTCGCGTGGGTGCCGCGCGACGGGATCCCGGAGGGGCTTGGCCACGCGATCGAGCAGGTCGCGTGGCGGCAGTGGCCAGCCGCCTGGCCGCGCGCGACGTACAGCTCCTGGCGCGAGCTCGAGGCTGCGATCGCACGCATGGTGAAGGGACGTCGCATCGCCATGGAGTACTCGTCCGGCGACGCCGTGCCGTATCTCGATCGCGTGCCCGCCGGCGTGCTCGAGATGGTCCGCACCGCCGGCGCATCCTCGATCGTGTCCTCGGGCGAGCTCGTGTCGCGCTTCTACGCGACGTGGACGAGCGCGGGCATCGCGTCGCATCTGCGCGCGGCCGAGATCATCGCGCGCATCGCCGACGAGGCGTTCGCCGTTGCGGGTGAGCGGGCGCGTTCGGCATCGCCGAGCACCGAGTACGAGCTCATGATGTGGATGCGCGAGCGGTTCGACCGCGCCGGCCTGAACACCGACCACGGTCCCAACGTCTCGGCCGGCGCCAACGCGGCCAACCCGCACTATGAGCCGTCGCAGGAGCGCCCGCGTCGCATCGAGGTCGGTGACGTCCTGCTGATCGATCTCTGGGCGCGCGAGCCCGGCGGTATGTACGCCGATCAGACCTGGATGGCGTCGATCGGCGAACCGTCCGCGCGCGCACAGGAGGTGTGGCGGACCGTGCGCGATGCGCGCGATGCGGCGATCGATCTGGTGCGGAACGCCGTCGCGGACGGCCGTGCGCTGCGCGGCGGCGACGTGGATGACGCCGCCCGCGCCGTCGTGGATGCACGCGGGTTCGGCCGATACTTCACTCATCGCACCGGTCACTCGATCGACGCCCGCTCGCTGCACGGCGCGGGGCCGCATCTCGACAACCTCGAGACGCGCGACGAACGGCTGCTGGTCGCCGGCGTGGGATTCTCGATCGAGCCTGGCGTGTACGTCGCCGGCGAGATCGGGATGCGCAGCGAGGTGAACGCATTCCTGGAGCCGACGCGCGCAGTCATCACTCCGGCGCGGTATCAGCGGGATCTGATCGTCGTCTGACGCACCGGCGTCGCGTGCGATCACGGAGCGTCCGGGCCGGCCTGTCCGTGGCTCAGCCCTTGCTTTTCAACTCGTTTCCCATCGACCGATCCGAACTCTCGTGACCGCTGCTCCACCGCGCGCCGCCGCGCTCCGTTTTGCTCTCGCGTTCGCTACCCCGCTTTTCGTCGCCTCGAGCGCATGCACGGGTGAGAAGGGCTCGGCATCGGCGACGCCGGCATCCCGGAGCGCGATCGACCGCGTCGACCAGGAGTCGGCGGGCGACGTGGTGATCTCGCAACCGTCGACGCCGTATGCGGGTAAGGCGGTCGCCACGGGCGGCGCGGTGAGCGGCACGGTGACGTTGCGTTCGGCCCTCAAGCCATTCGACCCCGTGCCCTCCGGTCGCGACAGCGCGGTCTGTGGCGCGACCATCCCGGACAGCTCGCTGCAACAGCGCGGCAGCGGCATCGGCGGGGTCGTCGTCTGGCTGGAGGGCGTGCGCACCGGCAAGCCGATCCCGCTCGAGAAGCGACTCGAGCTGGAGAGCGACAAGTGCGTCCTCACGCCCCGTGTACAGGGCGCGGTCGTCGGCAGCGCCGTGAACGTCATCGGCCACGACGATTTCCGTCAGCATCTGCGATTCCTCGTCGCCGGCGAACCGCAGCCGCGTGCCGCGGTGCTGCTCGGCCGCGACGAACAGGTCATTCCCACCGAGCTTCCGGCCAAGTCGCCGGGCCTCGTCGTCGTGCGCGACGCCGATCATCCGTGGGTGCACGGCTACGTCGCCGTGTTCGACCACCCGTACTTCGCCGTGACCAAGCCGGACGGCAGCTTCAGCATCGACGGAGTTCCGCCGGGCAAATACACGCTGGTCGCGTGGCACGAGCGCACCAAACGGGTCGAGCAGCCGGTGGAAGTCCCGGCCCACGGCTCCGCGAAAGCGGACGTCGTCTTGGAGGGAAAGTGAAAGGCTCCGTCGCGCAGCGCCCGGTCGTTTAGTCTCTCAGTTCCGCCCGATACAGCCGCCCGTACACCCCGTCCCCCGTCGAGAGCTTCTCGTGCGAGCCCTCCTCGACCACCCGGCCATGGTCGAGGACCAGTACGCGGTCGGCGCGGCGTACCGTGCGCAGGCGGTGCGCGATGATCAACGTCGTGCGGCCGCGCAGCAGCTCTTCCATCGCCTCCTCGACCAGGCGTTCGCTCTCGTTGTCGAGACTGCTCGTCGCCTCGTCGAGCACCACCACCGCCGGGTTCTTGAGGAACACCCGCGCGAGCGCGATCCGCTGGCGCTGGCCACCGGACAGCTTCACCCCGCGCTCGCCCACCCGCGTCTCGAGCTTGTCCGGCAGCCGGTCGATGAACTCGATCGCGTGCGCCGCGCGCGCCGCCGCCAGCACCTCGTCCTCCGTCGCGTCCGGACGTGCGTACGCGATGTTCTCGCGCACCGTGCCGCTGAACAGCGCCGGCTCCTGCGGTACCAGGCCGATCGAGCCACGCAGGTCCGCGAACGACAGGTTGCGGATGTCGACACCGTCCAGCGCGATGCACCCGCCGGTCACGTCCCAGAATCGCGGGATCAGCGAGGCGACTGTCGTCTTGCCCGCGCCGGACGGACCCACCAGCGCCACCACCTCACCAGGCGCGATGGTGAACGACACGTCCGTCAGCGCCTCCGGCAGCTCGGGTGCGTAGCGGAACCGAACGCCCTGCAGCGCGACCGCACCGCGCACCGGACGCGCGAGCGCGACAGGATCCGCCGGTTCCGCGACGGTCGGCGTCATGCCGAGCAGCTCGAACACCCGCTGCGCCGCGCCCAGCGCCTCCTGATAGCTGCCGAAGAGCGACGCCAGCGCTCCCACCGCGGCCGCTACCGTGATCGCATACAGGAGAAACGAGACCAGCGCCCCCGGGGTGAGCACGCCCTCGAGCACCAGCCGTCCCCCCTGCCAGAGCACCGCCACCACACCGGCGAAGGCGACGAATCCGACGATGCCGAACAGCATCGCGCGCGTTCGCGCCCGGGCGACCGCCGCCGCCACCACGCCGCTCAGCAGCCCGCGATATCGCCTCGTCTCCTCCGCCTCGCGGACGAAGCTCTGCACCGTGCGGATCTGCGAGAATGCCTCGTCTGCCATCCCCATCGCTTCCGCCACGCGATCCTGCACCCCGGTGCTCGCGCGACGCAGCCGGCGTCCGAAGAAGAACGCCGACCCGACCACCACGGGCACCACCGCGAGCGTCGTCGCCGTGAGTCGCGGATGCGTGAGAGTCAGCAGGATGACGCCGCCGACGAGAAACAACGTCTGACGGGACAGCTCGGACACCCAGGTCCCCATCAGCGACTGGAGCACCGCGAGATCGGCCGACAGACGGCTCGTCAGCTCACCTGTCCGGCGCTCGGTGTAGAAGCCGGGCGACAGACGGACCAGATGCGCGAACACGTCTTCCCGCAGCTTCGCGACGACGCGCTCGGCCGTGCTGGTGAGGAGAAACACCTGCACGAAGTTCATCAGCCCCTGCAGCGCGAACGCGAACACGAGTCCGATCGCGATCCGGTCGAGCAGTGCGCGGTCGCCCTGCTGGAAAGCGGCATCCAGCAGGTGGCGAACGATCTGCGGGAAGGCGAGTCCTACCGCCGCCGCGACGAGCAGACAGATCGCGCAGATGAGCAGGCGGCCTGTGTACGGCCGGACTCGCGGCAGCAGCGCCCGCAGCGGCGCCGGCGACACGGCTCGGCGCGTCTTCGGCGTGACCGGCGTGGACAGCGGGGTCGTCACGTCGAGAGACGCCCGGGCCGATCGCACAACGCGCTGCTCACGCGACCGCCCGATCCACCACCATCGCGGCGAAGAGCAGCGCGAGGTACAGCAGCGAGTACTTGTAGAGCGACCACGCCGGCTGCACGAAGTCGCGCGCGCGCATCACGCGCACCACTCCGACGAGGAGCCAGCCGTCCAGGAGCGCCGTCATCACGAGATACGGCAGACCGAGTGCGCCGAACGCCACCGGCAGCAGCGTGAGCGGCACGAGGATCAGCGTGTACCACAGCATCTGACGCATCGTCTCGCGCTCGCCCCAGATCAGCGGCGCCATCGGAACGCCGGCGCGGCCGTAGTCGCGCTGCTTCAACAGCGCCAGCGCCCAGAAATGCGGCGGCGTCCAGTAGAACACGATCAGGAACAGATACACGGCGAGAAGATCGACCCGTCCCGTGACCGCGGCCCATCCGACGAGCGGAGGAAAGGCCCCGGCCGCGCCGCCGATCACGATGTTCTGCGGCGTGCTGCGCTTCAGCCAGCGCGTGTACACGAATACGTAGGTATAGAATCCGCCAAGTGCGAGCCCGGCAGCCAGCAGGTTGGCCACGTGCGCGAGCAGGAAGGTCGCCGTCGTCGCGCACAGGATCCCGAACGCCAGCACCGCCTCGGCCCGCATCCGCCCGCTCGGAATGGGACGCAGCCGCGTGCGGGACATGCGATCGTCAATGTCGCGGTCGATGTACATGTTCACCGCGTTGGCGCCGCCCGCCATGAGATAGCCGCCCGCGAGCACCGCGAGCACGAGTCCCCAGCCCGGCCGGCCGGCGACGAACATCGGCGCGATCGTCGTCACCAGCAGCAGCGAGATGATCCTTGGCTTGGTGAGCGACACCAGATCGCGGGCGAAGCTCCGCGTCGCGTCCCCTTCACGCGCGACGACGCCGCTCAATGGTCCGTGCCCCGCGCGACGATGATCGCTACGCTCTGCTGGGGGGCGCGCCGCGAGGCCGCGGCCGGCGCGCCGGCCCGCTCCGCCGCTCGCACGTCCGCCGCCGCCGCCGAAAGTGCCGGGGTCGGCGTCCTGCTCGCCAGTCGCGCGAGATACGCCAGCGCGAACGCCGCGATCCAGATGCTCACGCCGGTCGCCTCGTGCAGCGATCGCAGCACCGGCGGCAGTCGCATGCCGATCATCGCGCCCGCGACCAGCAGCTGCAGCACGCCCAACGT
>DASXHF010000177.1:0-3486 GCA_036488775.1 Gemmatimonadaceae bacterium
TCGCGGCCTCGTCCTGCCGCACTCGCCGGACTCGATACGCTCTATCGCCAGCTCACTGCATCATGCGACTAGACCAAACCGACTGATTCAGTCGCAAGAGCACCTGGTCTAACGATGGTGGGACCAGAGCCGGCTTATGCCCAACGCCGGGAGCGTCACGGAAATTACAGGGCCCGACTCCCGACCAGTGGCCGTACAGCGTGTGGCCGTCGGGCGGCCGCATGGGAGTCTTCAACTTCGGTCGCTCGTATGGTGAGCGATCACTCATTTCTCACTTTTCGACGGCCGATTCGGGCCCGCATGTACGGCCCGGCGACCAGGCCGACGGCGGCAATGAACGGCAACAGGAACCGCCCGAATGCGACAAAATCGGCCCTGCTTGTCACGCGGTCGCCGAAGAGCATCTGTCCCGCCGGATTCCACATCACGATCGCCATGAACCAGACGCTCCCGAAAATCACTGGCGCGACTAGCGCCCCGGTCAGCGCGGACCCCCAGAGCCGACCTCGAATAGGTCGGCAGACGGCGAAGATCGGGGAGCCGACCACGGCGGCAAGTGCATACGAAGAGAGCACCGCTACGACGGTTAGCGCCCAGTCGCGAAGCTCAGTGAGCGGCCGATGACCGAACAAGACGTGGCCCATGGCGAGGATACCCACGAGCCCGAGGGGAATGGCAGCGATAAGGGAGAAGCCATACGCCATCGCGACCCCCGTCAGCAGATCGTCGACAAATGGGGAGGCCAGGGCCGCGGCGTTCACTCGCGCTCGTAGATTCACCCACCACCTCAGATTCGGGTTTCTTCGGCAAAGGGCGGCTCCGCACGCTTGCCGAAGCGCCGTCGCCGCCTGCGGCTCACCTTACCGAGAGCCGTGGAGGATGCCAAGCGTCGGACAGACGCCGCTCACATCGGCGGGGCCGCGCTCCCGCACCACGCCGCCGGAATGCTCGCCGACGGAGGCACCCGGTCGAAGTAGAGGCGCCGCACGACCGGGATCGGCAACGCCCCGTAGAGGAGAACGGTATCGTGGAACCGGCAGAGATTGAACGCGCTCCCCTCCCGGCGCTGCGCTTCGCGGCGGAAGCTCGTCCAGTCGGTCACGCCCGCCAGATACGAGACGAGCTGCACGTAGTCGAGCTGGGCGCGCTGGAGCTTGGCCTCGGCCTCCGGCCGCTCCTGGAAGGCGTCGCGCATCATCATCGCCACGGCTGAATCGGTCGGCCATCCCTCGGTGTGCAGTCCGATGTCGACGATCGCGTTCGTGTAGATGCGGAGCATGCCCTTGAGATCCGTGAGCCGCATCTTCGTCGCGTCGCCGCCATCCACGCCGGCGTCGTACATCATCACGTGCTCGGCGTAGACGGCCCACCCTTCGACGTAGGGGGTGTTTCCCGCGACGATGGCACGCAGGAGGCGTCGCCACTCGGGCGTGATGCGGTTGGCGTAGTCGCCCTGGACCACGTGCCCCGGGACCCCTTCGTGGATCGAGAGGTCGAGTGCCTTGTACGTGTTGTACTCGCGCAGCTTCGCCTCGGCGCGCTCCGCCGACCAGTCGGGTGGAATCGGCGTGACCCAGAAGAAGCTCGCGAGTGACGGCTCGAGCGCCGGCGCGAAGGCGGCCCCTGCGACGCCGTAGATGCCGCGCTGGAACTCGGGCGTCGGGATGATCTGCAGGCCGGGCACGGAATCGAGCGACAGGACGCGCCGCTCCCGCACTCTCCGCTCGAGGCGGTGAATGTTGTCCGACATCGCCTCGAGCAACGAATCGCGATGCGCATGCTCGGCGCCGATCCGAGTCAGGACTTCTCCGACGATCGCATTGAGCTGGGCGTCGGCGTCGCCGTCGTGTCGATGCCCTGGAAACCACTGCTCATGCAGTGGTGATGCGATCGCGAGCATCTGGCGTCGGGCCGTGCGGACGCTGTCCCGCGCCAGCGCGAGCAGCTCGGCCGGACTGCGCGACACGTGCATGAAATACCGCCACTTGCCTGCATACAGCGTCGGACCCGCACGCCAGTCGTAGGTGCCGCGACGGGGCAGCGTATCGCGGATGAAGACCTGATAGGCGCGCAGGGCGGCGACGGCGCGAGCCGCCGCGCCGAGATAGCGTGTACTCGACGGCGTCCCTTTCACGAACTCCGTCCCAGGCCCCGTGATGAGGTTCGCGACGCCGTCGGTCTCTTCTGCCGCGACTTTCGTGTAGATCGAGTTGGTCGCCGTCAGGTTGCCACGTGCCGTTGTCAGAAACGCCGGAAGCTGCTCGACGCGGGCCGTCAGATGGGCGGCGCGGTCGACCTTCGGCGCGTACTCCAACGACATGTTCGCGAAGAGCGCGCTGCCCGCGAGCTCGGCGTAGAGTTGAGGGCGCCGATTGACGAGGCGTTCCTCGTCGAGACTGAACAGGGCGAAATCCGCCGCGTCGCGAAGCGCGTCGTAATCGGCGCGGGTCTGGGCGTCGAGGCGAGCTCGGGGAATTGCGGCGAGGCGCCGGCGTACCCGCCGATAGTACTGTCGCTGAAACCTGATGGCGGCCGGGGAGAGGTCGTCGAGCAACGAATCGAGGAGCACATGACGACCACTCCTCGGCTCCGTCCACGCGTGCAGCCCTGTCTGCGTCGCGGCGGCCGGGGAGAACGCCACCGAGGTGAAGACGACCTCCCGTGCCAGGCTCGCGAACGCGCTATCGGGGGCCCGAGCGGATCCGCGATCTTGCGCCTGCGCGGAGATCGAGAGCGCAAGGAGCAGCGCGATCTGGCGAAACGTTCGCTGGTGCATGGGAACCCTCGGCTTTTGAGCGCCCAGTCTTCGGATCAGCGCACAGCCGCCGCCGCCGTCGAGTCGACGGCCGTGAGTTGCACCGCAGCCACCTTCCACAGGCCGCCGTCTCGGACCCACACGGACATGATCCGCGTGGCGTTTCCGGCACTCCCGGTGGAGCTGAATGTCTCGATCACGGCACTGCCGTGCTCGCGCCACCGACGATCGGCGATCGTCGGGGGTGTTCCAGTCGCCGGGTGACCATCGATCTCCGCGATGCGCTGCGCTTTGGTGGTGACGGTGCCATGCGTCCCGGTCACCGTGAAGTCGTCGGTCGTGTATCGCGCCCACTCCCTCGCATTGCCGGCCCTCAGCGCCTCGGTTCGAGCGTCAGAGGCTTTTCTCAACGATGCGGGCTGCGCAGCAACTGGGGTAGCGAGGATCAATCCGAAACACCCTAGCATGACGAGGCGCATGGCAACCTCCGGTGGGAAGTGGCGGGGCATTAGTCGGCGGAAGGACGATGATCCACCAGGAAGCCCGCCGCAAGGGAGGCGCTCTGCCGCGACTACGATGGGAGCGCGGAACGGGGTTGCTTCGACCACCGCCCCTCGTCTCCAGACAGGACGTACCCGCTGCGTGATCGTTCACCCCCACTCCCGCTGCACCGCGCCTCGATCCTTGGGCGTGGCGCGCCGACCATTCATGCCATATCGCCGATACCGCGC
>DASXHF010000178.1:0-9949 GCA_036488775.1 Gemmatimonadaceae bacterium
GGGCGGGCTATATTACGAGGCTGCAAGCAGTTCTCGCCTCTTTCCGTCCCGCCGTGAAGCTCGACCACATCAGAAACTTTTGCATCGTTGCCCACATCGACCATGGGAAATCCACCCTGGCCGATCGTCTCATCGAAGAGACCGGCATGCTGCAGAAGCGCGAAATGAAAGCCCAGGTCCTCGATACGCTGGACCTGGAGCGCGAGCGCGGGATCACGATCAAGCTCAACGCCGTCCGCATGTCCTACCGTGCGAAGAACGGTCAGGATTACGAGCTGAACCTGATCGACACGCCAGGCCACGTGGACTTCACGTACGAAGTGTCGCGCTCGCTGGCCGCATGCGAAGGCGCGATTCTGGTCGTCGATGCGTCGCAGGGCATTCAGGCCCAGACGCTGTCGAATCTGTTCCTGGCGATGGACGCGGGGCTCGAGATCATCCCCATTCTCAACAAGATCGATTTGCCGGGCGCCGAGCCCGAGCGCCGGGCGCAGGAGGTGTCGGACCTGCTCGGCATCGACCCCGACTCGATCCTGCGCGTGAGCGCGAAGGCGGGAATCGGCATCACGGAGCTGCTCGAGGCCGTGGTGGCGCAGGTGCCGCCGCCGGTGGGCGACGCGGCAGCACCGCTGCGCGCGCTGATCTACGACTCGTACTACGACAAGTACCGCGGCGCGATCCCGAGCGTGCGCGTGGTGGACGGCGTCATCCGGAAGGGAACGAAGATCACCTTCGGCGCCTCCGAGTCCGTGTACGAAGTGGACGAGGTGGGCTACAACCAGCTGCGGCAAGTGGAGACGGACGAGCTCGGACCCGGCGAGGTGGGCTACGTCGTCGCGAGCGTGCGCTCGGTGAGCGAGACCCGCGCTGGCGACACGATCTTCGACGCCGACAACCATGCGCGCGAGCCGCTCCCGGGCTATCAGGAGGTGCGGTCGTTCGTGTTCGCCGGGATGTACCCGACCGACACGCAGCAGTACGAGACGCTGCGCGACGCGCTGGAGAAGCTCAAGCTCAACGACGCGTCGCTGAACTACGAGCCCGAGACCTCCACCGCGCTCGGATTCGGATTCCGCTGCGGCTTCCTCGGTCTCCTCCACATGGAGATCGTGCAGGAGCGGCTGACCCGCGAGTTCGATCTCGACCTCGTGCAGACGGTGCCGAGCGTCGAATACAAGGTCTACAAGACCGACGGAACGATGGCGCTCGTGGAGAACCCGGCGTTGATGCCGGCCGCGGGTGTAATCGACCGCATCGAGGAGCCGTACGTCAAGGCGCGGATCATGGCGCCGTCGGAGTACATCGGCCCGATCATGACGCTGGGTACCGAGCGGCGCGGCGTGTACAAGAACATGACGTATCTCGATCAGGCGCGCGTCGAGTTCGACTGGGAGTTTCCGCTCGGCGAGATCATCCTCGACTTCTTCGACCGGCTCAAGTCGATCAGCCGCGGCTACGCATCGCTCGACTATGAGATGCTGGAATACCGGGCGAGCGATCTCGTACGGTTGGACATGCTGATCAATGGCGATCCGATCGACGCGTTCAGCGTGATCTGCCACGAGGGCAAAGCGTACGACTGGGGACGCAAGATCGCCGACAAGCTCAAGGAGCTGATCCCGCGGCAGCTGTTCGAGGTGGCGATCCAGGCGGCGATCGGCACGAAGGTCATTGCGCGCACGACGGTCAAGGCGGTGCGCAAGGACGTGCTGGCGAAGTGCTATGGCGGCGACGTGAGCCGCAAACGCAAGCTGCTCGAGAAGCAGAAGGAAGGAAAGAAGCGCATGAAGCAGGTGGGGTCGGTCGAGATCCCGCAGGAAGCTTTTCTGGCGGTTCTCCAGGTCGATTGACCGGAGGCGCGCGTGTCCTCATCGCTCGTCATCCAGACGTCGTTTCTCGGGGACACGGTGCTCACCACGCCGCTGCTGTCGCAGCTCGCGAATCGTGGGCCGGTCGATGTCGTGACGACGCCGGCGGCGGCGGCGGTGCTGGCGAACCATCCTGCGGTGCGCGCGATCATTCCGTACGACAAGCGCGGCGCCGAACGTGGCGTCGGCGGGATGCTCCGACTGGCGCGTCGTCTGCGCGCGGCCCGGTACGACGTCGCGTTTCTCGCCCAGGGGTCATGGCGCAGCGCCGCGATCGCGTGGCTGGCGCGGATTCCCCAACGGATCGGGTTCGACACGTCGGCCGGCCGTTTGTTGTACACCCGCCGCGTCCCGTACCGGGACGACCTGCACCACGCGGCGCGACTGCTCCTGCTCTCGCGACCGAATGGTCGCGAGCCGACGCCGGCGGAGCTGGAGCCATCGCTCTTCCCGGGTGATCGCGAGCGCGCCGACGTCGATGCACTCCTGATGGCGCACGGCGTCGCACCTGGGCGGCCGCTCGTGGCACTGGCACCGGGCAGCGTCTGGGCGACGAAGCGCTGGCCGTACTATCCCGAGCTCGCGCAGATCCTCGCCGACGAAGCACGGATCGTGGTGGTCGGCAGCGCGGCGGACTCGCCGCTGGCGCGAGCGGTCGCCGTCGCGGCGCCCGGCGTCATCGACACGACCGGCCAACTTTCCCTGCTCGCCTCGGCGGAGCTGATCCGCCGTTGCGGGGTCCTCGTGACGAACGACTCCGCACCGATGCATCTTGCATCGGCGATGGGGACGCCAACGGTCGCCGTGTTCGGTCCGACGGTGCCGGAGTTCGGTTTCGGTCCGCTGGCGCCGCGCGCGTCCGTGGTGGGGCACGACACCTTGCCCTGCCGGCCGTGCGACCGTCACGGTCCGCAGCGCTGTCCGCTGGGTCACCATCACTGTATGCGCGAGCTCCAGCCCTCGCTCGTCGCCGAGCGTGCGCGAGCTCTTCTCTTCAACCCGGACGTCCTTGCATGAGCTCTTCCGCGCGCGGGCAGTACATCATCGGGGTCGATCTGGGCGGAACGAACATCGCGGCGGGGGCGATGTCGCTCGACGGCGCGCAGCACGTCGCGATGCAGAGCATTCCCACCAACTCGTCGCTCGGGGACGAAGGGGTGGCGGAACGCATCATCGGACTGGTGGACCGCGTCATCCTGGACACGATGGAGGCGACGGGCGCCGCGCGGCGCGACTTCATCGGCGTGGGCATCGGAGCCCCGGGTCCGTTGGATCGCGAGCGCGGCATCGTGATCGTCGCCCCCAATCTCGGCTGGACGAACTTCCCGTTGCGCGACCGGATCCATCAGGGGCTCGGACTTCCGGCGACGCTCGACAACGACGCGAACTGCGCGACCTTCGGCGAGTGGTGGCAAGGGGCGGGGCGCGGATCGAACAACCTGGTCGGGCTGACGATCGGCACCGGGATCGGTGGTGGGCTCATTCTCAACGGCTCCCTCTATCACGGAGCGTCCGACGTCGCCGGCGAGATCGGGCACACGACGATCGACGTGAACGGGCGCCACTGCAAGTGCGGCAGCTACGGATGCCTCGAGGCATACGCGAGCGGGCCGGCGATCGCGACGCGCGCGCGCGAGATCATGGTGCGCGAGGAAGGCGAGTCGGTGATCCCGTCGATGGTGCACGGCCGGCTCGACCAGATCACCGCGCAGACAGTGTACGACGCGGCGAAGGCCGGCGATGAAGTCGCGAGCGAGATCGTGCGCGACACGGCGCGGTATCTCGGCGCCGGGATCGCGAACCTGCTGAACATCTTCAACCCGGACACCGTCGTCGTCGCCGGGGGCGTGACGGCGGCGGGCGACGCGCTGTTCGGTCCCTTGCAGCGCGAGGTGCGGCGGCGCGCGTTCAGCCCGGCGGTGGACGCGGTCCGGATCGTACCGGGCGAGCTGCCCGGCACGGCGGGCGTCGTGGGCGCCGTGGCGAGCTTCAAACAGCAGCATCTGGGCGGCGTGTGACACCTGTGGCCTCCGGCGACGCGGTCATCGACGCCGCGCCGCGGCGGCGGAAGCGCATCGGCGTGATCGGCACGTTCGTGTGGGACGTGATCCATGGTCGCGAGGCGCGGACCGTCGCAGTCGAAGAGTGGGGCGGGATCACCTACAGCCTCGCGGGACTGGACGCGGCGCTGCCGGAGGATTGGGAGATCGTGCCGATCATGAAGGTCGGGCAGGATCTCGCCGCACGCGCCGGCGTCTTTCTGCGCTCGCTCAGGCGGATCGCACCCGACGCGGCGCTCCTCGAGGTCCCGTATCCCTGTCATCGCGTAGAGCTCCGGTACATCGACGACGAACGCCGCACGGAGACGTTGACGGGCGGGATCCCGGCGTGGAACTGGCGCGCGCTCAAGCCCCTGCTCGACGACGCGAAGCTCGACGCGCTGTACATCAACTTCCTGAGCGGCTGGGAGCTCGACCTCCCGACCGCGCAGCTCGTGCGGCGCCACTTCGCCGGCCCGATTCACTGCGACCTGCACATGAAAGTGATGGCCGTGCAGCCCGACGGCCTTCGCACGCCGCGACCGATCCCCAACGTGTCGGAGTGGTGTGCGTGCTTCGACTTTCTGCAGATGAACGAGGAAGAGATGGCGACGATCGCGCCGGACTCGATGAGCCTCGCCGCGACGGCGCTCGCGGCGGGGGTCTCCTGCCTCCTCGTGACGCTTGGCAAGCGGGGCGCGGTCTACGTCGCGGCGCCAGGCTTCGATCAGATTCGTGACCTGCCGCGTCGAGAAGGGCTGTCCACGGCGCCCCGCGGCGGCACCGGTGCGCTGGGAGCGCTGCGGACCGCACTGGTGCCCGCGGTGAATGTCAATGGGCCCGGCGATCCGACAGGATGTGGTGATGTGTGGGGTGCCACCTATTTCTCTCGGATGGTCGCCGGTGATAGGTTATCGGACGCGATGACGGCGGCCGCTCTGGCCGCGGCCCGGAATGTCGGGCACCGGGGCGCCACCGGACTCGCGGCCCACCTGCGCGGAGAACTCAGCCTCACGTGACCAGCGTCATCACCGTTCCTCCCTCGCTGGACGATCACACGTTCGAGCAGGTGGTGGAGCAGCTTGCGTCGGTTCCCCCTGACGGCCGGCTGCTCGTGGACGCCCGCCACACGCGCTGGGCGTCACCGTACGGCCTGACCGCGCTGCTCGCGCTGGGGCAGACGCGGGCGGAGCGCGCGAGCTTCGCGGCGCCGGAGACCGAGGAGACTGGCTCGTACTGGGCGCGCACCGGCTTCTTTCGCTACGCCGATGAGATCTACGAGTTGCACGGGTCCGTACCGAAGGCGCGGGGCGGCGAGTCGAGCGTGCTGCTTGAGATCACGCCGGTGGTGAAGAGCGAGGACGTGCACGACGTCGTGGGTCGCATCCAGCAGAAGGCGCAACAGATCCTGGCCAAGGAGCTCAACATCGACGCGAAGGCAACGGTCGGCTTCGCCATGACGCTGTCCGAAGTCTGCCAGAATATCGTCGAGCACGCTGGCCGGGGCGGCTGGGTCGCCGTGCAGACCTACACGTGGCGCAAGCGGCTCGGCAACCGCCGTGTCGTCGTGATCGCCGTCTGCGACGCGGGGCTCGGCTTTCGCCAATCGCTGGAGAGCGCGCCAGGCCGCGTGCGCAGCGATCGGTGGGACGATGCGTCCGCGCTGGAGGAAGCGGTGATCCGCGGTGTGAGTAGGTTTCGTGACCCAGGTCGCGGACAAGGACTTGCAGGCGTGCGGCGTTACGTCGGGCGGTGGGACGGCAAGGTGAGCGTGCGGAGCGGCACGGCGAAGATCGCGATCGTGCCGAGCTGGGACGACGACGTTCCACTCGAGGAGAAGCTGGCCCCGTTTCCGGGGTCACAAGTTCAGGTCACGATACCCGAGCGGGTCTCCGGGGGCCCGCGATGATGATTCATATCGACGTCAGCTCGGTGCTGCGACAGACGCTGTCGTGCGAGCTCTATTCCAACCTGGTCACCCGACCGACCGGCGCCGCCGTGCGGACGCAGATCGAGGCGCTCCTCGCCGACGCGCGCGAGCGGTCGCTCACGGTGATCGACTTCTCGCACGTCGGGATGATCGACTTCTCGTGCGCCGACGAGGTCGTCGCCAAGCTCCTGCTCCGCTACGGGCGCGCCGAGCGGGAGGACCGTGAGGCGTACTTTCTCTTCCGTGGAGTGACGGACGATCACTGGGACGCGATAGAGGCGGTGCTCGAGCGGCACGGGCTCGCGCTCGTGATGGAGACGGCCGACGGTGCACGGATCGTCGGCATCGTGGATGACCGCGAGCGACGCGCGTGGGAAAAGGTGTACGAGCTCGGACGCACCGCGCCCGCCGATCTCGCCGAGGCCCTCGGCGCCCGGCAGGACGACACCGCTCGCGTGCTCGACCGGCTGCACAAGCGGCGGCTGCTGATGCGTCTCGACGACGACTACGTCGCAGTCGGCGGGCTCTCGCAGATCCGTGCCTGAGGACGCGCGCAACCGACCGCTGCGCGTGGCGGAATTCATCGGCACGCGGGCGAGCGACGCCGAACGCGGGCCACAGGTGCGGATGTCGCCCGTCGACGCGCGGGCGCGGTTGCTCGCCGACGGCGAGCTGGCGTGGGTGCACGGCCCGCGCCGGCAGGAGCTCGCGACCGTGTCCGTCGACGATTCAGTGAGGAAGGGCGACGTGGTGCTGCGCGACATCGCCGGCGTCGCGCCGTCAGAGATCGTGCGCGTCGTGAAGCCCGACCTCGACTCCCACACGCGGCGCGGGCACTTCGCGTGAGGCGCGCCTTGCCGTGACGCCATCGCGCCGCCAACGCCCGCTCTCGCTTCCCACCCTCGCCGTCCACGCGGGCGAGGGCACGCACGAGGCGGGCGCACCCGTCGTCACGCCGCTCGTGCAGAGCGCGAGCTACGTGCAGGAGGTGGGAACCGACAGCGGCCTGCTCTACCCGCGTTACGGCAACGCGCCCAACGCGGAGCTCGTGCAGCGCCGGCTCGCCGCACTGGAGAAAGCCGAGGCCGGGCTGCTGCTCGCGAGCGGGATGGGCGCGACGGCGTGCGCGCTGCTGGCGCTGTTGCGACCCGGCGATCATCTGCTTGCGTCCAAATGGATCTACGGCGGGACGCGGGCGCTGTTCACCGAGGAGTTCACCACGCTCGGCATCCAGGTGACGCTGGTGGACCCGATGGAGCCCCGCGGGTGGCGCAAGCGCCTCCGCAAGGAGACGCGGGCCATCTTCGTCGAGTCGCCGGTGAACCCGACCTGCCGCGTGCTCGATCTCAAGACGATCAGCTACCTGACCGAAGAGGCCGGGATCGCGCTCGTGGTCGATTCGACCTTCGCGAGCCCGGTGAATCTGCGGCCGCTCGAGCACGGCGCCGACGTCGTCATTCACTCGACGACGAAGTATCTCAACGGCCATCACGACATCCTTGGTGGCGCGGTGCTCGGCACGTCGTCCTACGTCGAAGAGGTGCGACAGAAGATGATGGTGTGGGGCCAGGCGCCCGACCCCTTCGCCTGCTGGCTGCTCGAACGGGGACTCAAGACGCTGGACGTGCGCGTGAAGCGACAGAACGAGAACGCGATGCAGATCGCGCGGTGGTGCGCCCAGCGGAAGGAAGTGCGCGTCGTGCACTATCCGGGGCTCGAGTCCCACCCGGATCACGAGGTGGCGCGGGATCAGCTCGACGGATTCGGCGGCATGCTGGCGATCGAGCTCACCGGCGGGGGGCGGGCGGCCGACCGGTTCGTGCGGAAGCTCCGCCTCATCCGGCACGCGCCGAGCCTTGGCGGCGTGGACTCGCTCGTGAGCGAGCCGCGCTTCACGTCGCACGCGCACATCGGCCAGGACGAGCGTACGCGACTCGGCATTCCCGACGGATTTCTTCGCCTGAGCATCGGCATCGAAGGCGCGGACGACCTCATCGCGGACATCGAGCAGGCGCTGCGCTGATGGCGGACCTGATTCTGACGTCGCAGGACGACGGCGAGCGGCGCCGGCTCGAGCGCCGGCACAACGCGCGGCTCGGCGACCTGACGCTGCCCGAGCTGCGACGCATCCTCATCACGACGACCCTCGGCGCGGTCGTCCTGGTGTTGTTCCTGTGGATGGTGCGCACGGTGGTGATCGCCGCGATCCTCGGGCTCATCATCGGTTTCTACCTGCGCCCGCTCCACCTGTGGATCCACCGGCGGGTGCGGAGCGCGCCGCTGTCGGCGATCCTCACCCTGGTGATCGTGATCCTGCCCGTGCTCGTGGTGCTCGGGTACAGCTACGGCGAGATGGCCGACGTCGTCGCCTACACGAGCGCGCACCAGGCGGAGATCGCGACCAAGATCGACCGGGCGCTCTCGCGGCTGCCCTTCCTGCGCGGCGTGCGCATCTCGGATGCCATCGGGGCGTTCGTGGTGAACCTGACCGCGTACGGCACTCGTCTGCCGGTGATGCTCCGATCCGCACTGGCGGACTTCAGCGTGGCGGCGACGATCTTCCTGTTCACGGCGTACTACATCCTCGTCGAAGCCGACTCGATCGGGGCATACCTGACAAGCAAGATCGCACCGCGATACCAGGAGCTGCGTCGCGCGCTCGAGCAGAACGTGCGCGGCGTCCTGTACGGAGCGATCTACTCGACGCTGCTCACGCAGACGCTCAAGTCGCTGATCATCCTCGGGATGAACCTCGCGTTCCGGGTGCCGCTGGCCGGCGCGCTGGCCGTCATCTCGTTCATCATCGGCTTCTTCCCGATCGTCGGCTCGTGGAGCGTGTACGTTCCGGTCGCGATCTGGCTCGTCATCTTCCGCGATGCGATCGGCTCGGCGATCGCGATGGTGATCATCGGCTCGCTCGTGAACACGCTGTTCATCTCGATGTACCTCCGTCCGAAGATCGCCGCGGACCGCTCGCGCGTGCTCAACTTCTACTGGATGTTCGTCGCGCTCATCACCGGCGTCTACACCTTCGGGCTCGCGGGCATCCTGCTCGGACCGATCCTCATCGGGCTGCTCAAGGCGATCGTCGATACGGTGACGTCTCGCTCGAGCTGGAGCCTGATCGAGCTCGAGGGCGCGGAGGAGCCCTCGCCGGCCCCGCATCAGGCATGATTCGCTTCTCGCACGTCACCAAGACGTATCCGCGCACCGGCACCGCCGTCAACGACGTCACCTTCGGCGTGGGCAAGGGAGAGTTCGTCTTCCTCACGGGCGCGAGCGGCGCCGGCAAGTCCACGCTCCTCAGGCTCGTGTACATGGAGGAGCGTCCCACCGAGGGCGAGGTGCGTGTGAGCGGCGCGAGCTCGCTCACGGCGACGTCGCGCGACATCGCGCGTCTGCGACGCAAGCTCGGCATCGTGTTCCAGGATTTCCGACTGCTCGAGAATCGCACCGTGGAGCAGAACGTCGCCTTCGCGCTCGAGGTCACCGGCGCGCCGTCGGCGACGATCAGACCCAAGGTGGCGCGCGTGCTGACCCAGGTCGGGCTGGTCTCGAAGGGCACCGCGCTGCCCAAGGAGCTGTCCGGCGGCGAGCAGCAGCGCGTCGCGATCGCCCGCGCGCTGGTGAACGACCCCTTCGTGCTGCTCGCCGACGAGCCGACCGGCAACCTCGACGACCGCGCCACGCGCGGCATCTTCCAATTGCTGCGTGAGATCAATACGTCGGGCACGGCCGTGGTGATGGCGACGCACAACCTCGACCTCGTACGCAGCTCCGAGTACCGCTGCCTCGAGCTCAATCACGGGTCGATCGTGTACGATTCCGCCGAGGCCGCGGCGTTCGCCGCGGAGGTGGACTGATGCTCGCCCTCAAAACCGCACTCACCGCCTTTCGTCGCGCGCCGCTCCTCAGCGCGTTGAGCGTGACGACGATCGCCTTCTCGCTCTTCGCCTTCGGCCTGTTCGGGCTCGTGGCGCTCAACATCCGCAACGCGCTGCAGCAGATCGAAGAGCGCGTGGAGATCCGCGGCTTCGTCGCGCAGTCCACGACGATCGAGCAGATCACCGCTGCCTCGGACGAGATCGCGAAGTTCCCCGAGGTGCAGCGCG
>DASXHF010000200.1:0-7878 GCA_036488775.1 Gemmatimonadaceae bacterium
ACGGAAGCGGCAGCGGCGGCAGGCGAGGAGGCGTGGCAGCAGCGGTCATACGCGAACGTCCTCCAACAGCGGCTCCTCGGCGGTCGCGCCGGCGAGCAGCGGCCCGACGATCTCCTCGAGGAACTCGTCCACCTGCTCGGGGGCACGGCCCACGAACCGTTTGGGATCCGTGGCGCGCTCGAGCTCATCACGGGTGACGGCGAACGTCTCGTCGGCCGCGATGCGGTCGAGCAGATCGTTGTGCTCGGCGCCGTCCTTGAGCGCGCGCGCCGCCTCGATGCTGTAGCGCCGGATCTGCTCGTGTGCGTGCTGCCGGTCGCCGCCGGCGCGCACCGCGCGCACGATGAGCTCCTCGGTCGCCATGAACGGCAGCTCGTCGGTCAGGCGGCGCCGGATGCGGGCACGATGCACCTCGAGTCCGGCGGCGACGTTCTCCATCAATACGAGGATGGCGTCGGTGGCGAGAAACGACTCCGGGATCGACAGGCGGCGATTCGCGCTATCGTCGAGAGTGCGCTCGAAGAACTGCACCGAGTGGGTCTGATTCGCGTTCGGCTCCAGGGTCCCGACGAAGCGCGCCAGCGACGCGATGCGCTCGGAGCGCATCGGGTTGCGCTTGTACGCCATCGCCGACGAGCCGATCTGATCGCGCTCGAACGGCTCCTCGATCTCGCCGAATGCCTGCAGCATGCGCACGTCGGCGCTGAACTTCGCCGCGCTGGCGGCGATCCCGCTCACGACGCCGAGCACCTGCGCGTCGAGCTTGCGGGTGTAGGTCTGACCGCTCACCGGGATCGACGCCGGGAAGTCGATCGCCGCGGTCACCAGCCGGTCGAGGTCGCGCACCTTCTGGTGGTCGCCCTCGAAGATCTCCAGAAAGCTCGCCTGCGTTCCGGTCGTCCCCTTCACGCCGCGGGCAGGCAGCGTGGCGATGCGGTGATCGAGGTCGGCCAGATCGAGCACCAGATCCTGCATCCACAGGGTCGCGCGCTTGCCGACGGTGGTGGGTTGCGCGGGCTGCAGGTGCGTGTAGCCCAGCGTGGGCTCGGCCCGCCACTCGCGCGCGAATGCGGCGAGGGCGCGGAGCACGCGGATCACCTTGCCGCGCAACAGCACGAGCCCGCGCCGCATCAGGATCAAGTCGGCGTTGTCGGTGACGAACGCGCTGGTCGCACCGAGATGGATGTACCGGTGCGCAGCCGGAGCGACGTCGCCGAACGCGTGAACGTGCGCCATGACGTCGTGACGAAAGCGCCGCTCGTACGCGGCGACCGCGGCGAAGTCGACGTCGTCGAGATGGGCGCGCATCTGCGCGATCGCCTCGTCCGGGATCGGCACGCCGAGCTGCTGCTCAGCCTCGGCAAGCGCGAGCCAGAGCCGGCGCCACAGGCCGTACCGCATCTTCGGCGACCACAGCTCCAGCATCGCGCGAGAGGCGTAGCGCTCGGCGAGCGGCGAGGAGTACCGGTCGTGCCCGGTCATCTGATCACGAAGTCAGCGGGGAAATACTGTCCCTGGCGCTCGTAGAAGAGGCGAATCATGCCACGTCCCGCATAATAGTCGAGCGCGCGCGAGACGTCCTCTGCCGAGGCGATGGGCGTGCGGTTGATCTGGACGACGACGTCGCCCGCCTGTAGCCCGAGCTCCTGGGTGATCCGGTCGCTCGCGTGATAGATGAGCGCCCCGCGGGTGGAGCGAACGTTCCGCTCCGCGCGGATGGCGGGGGTGAGGGTGACGAGCTCGAGCTCGCGCAGGACCTGCACCTTGGGCGCGCTCACTTCGGGCAGGTCGGCGATCGTGACGGTCACGGGTACGTCACTGCGACCGCGATGGACGATGAGCGGCACCTGCTCGCCGACGCGCAGGTCGAGCAGCGCGGCATCCCAATCGAAGCGGTTGCGGATCGCGCGGCTGCGCGAGCGTGCGATCACGTCTCCCGCACGGAGGCCCGCCTGCTGCGCCGGCGAGCCTGGCGTGACGGACGCGACCACGGCACCGCGGGAGATCAGGTCGCGCATGTTGCCCGTCGTGGGCTGCTCCAGCTGCACACCGATCCAGGGCCGGCGCACCTTGCCGTGGGTGAGCAGATCCTCGGATACCCGCCGCGCACGATTGATCGGGATGGCGAATCCCAGCCCGATCGAGCCCCCGCTCGTGGAGTAGATCGAGGAGTTGACCCCGACCACGTTGCCGGTCGCGTCGACGAGTGGGCCGCCGGAATTTCCGGGATTGATCGACGCGTCGGTCTGGATCATGTCGAAGTACGCGGAGGGGCCTTCGCCTCGCGCGACGAGATTGCGACCAACACCGCTGATGACGCCGGCCGTCACGCTCGGCTCCGAGTTGCCGAGCATGAACCCGTAGGGATTGCCGATCGCGATCGCCCATTCTCCGACGAGCAGATTGTCGGAGTCGCCGAGCGGCGCGATGGGAAGGTTTCGGGCGTCGACCTTGAGGACGGCGAGGTCGTTAGTCTCGTCGGTGCCGATGATCTTGGCGGGGTATGTCGTCCCATCGCGCAGCATCACGGACACGCGCGTCGCGCCCGCGACGACGTGCGCGTTCGTCACGATCACGCCGTCAGGGCGGATGACGAAGCCGGTGCCGAGCCCTGCCTGCGTCTGCGTTCCGCTCCGTCCCCCGCCGAAGAAGAAGTCAAACGGATCCGCCTGCACGCGCTGCTCGACCTCCGTCTGCACGGTGACGACGGCGGGGGCGACGCGCGCGACGGCATCGGTGATCGCGGTGCGGCGCGACGCGGGGATCGTGGAGGTCCGCGGGGCGTCGTCGGTGCGGGCGACCTGCGCCGCCGAGTCACGCGTGCCGCCGCTGCACGCGGTGAGTGCCGTCGCGCACGCAACCCAGAAGCCGAAGCGCATCATCCGACCGGCCATACACGCCGCAGCTGCGCCACGTCGCCCATGAACTGGTCGACGCCGCGGTCGGTGAGCGGGTGGACGAGGAGGGCGCGGCACAATGTCTCGGAGACGCCGACCGCATCCGCGCCGGCGACGGCGCAGGCGCCGAACTCGTGCGGCGACGCGGCGTTGATGGCGACGACGTCGCATTCGGCGCGCGAGCTGTCGAACGCCGCGCGCACCTCGCGCACCACGCCGATGGCGTCGTGTCCCGCCGCGTCGAGCGCATCGAGGGCGATCACGACGCTCGACGCACCGGCGCGCGCGGCGAGGAGCGCCTGCGCGGTGGTGAACACGTGCGTCGCGGCGACGCGTACCCCGTCGCCATGCAGACGCCGCATGGCGCCGAGTGTCTCCTCGACGAGCGGGAGCTGGACGACGATCTGATCGGATAGGCGCGCCAGCTCCTTGCCGTCGCGGTAGGCGCCGGCGGCGTCGAGCGCTTGAACGGTGGCGAAGACGGGCCCGGGCACGAGGCGGCCGAGCTCCAGCAGATGCGCGCGCGCGTCGCCGGCCGCCTCGGCGGCGAGCGCCCCGGGCGTGGTGATGACGCCGTCGAGCATGCCGTGCGCCGCGCCCCAGGCGACGTCTTCGGTGCGGGCGGTGGCGAGAAAGATCTTCATACGTCCGAAAGATAGAGGTCCGTCGGGTAGCGCACCTGGTCGAGAAAGAGCGCGTGTGCCGGTGCTGGCGGCGCGACGTCGTCGTTGGTCTCGGCCTCGAGCAGCGCGGCGAAGGAGTCGAACGGCCGCCGGCCGGCGGCGACCTCGATCATCGTGCCAACGAGGAACCGCACCATGTGATGCAGGAAGCGGTTGGCCTCGATCTCGAACACGAGCCCGCGCGCGGCGTCGTCCGGTCCCGCCCGCTCGCGCCACCGCGCATCGAGCACGCGGCAGCGGTGATCGTCGTCGGGCGGCGCCGTGCCGCGCACGGCGAACCCGCGGAACGAGTGCTCGCCGACGACGGTCGCGGCGGCGCGAGCCAGAGCACCGCCGTCCAATGGCCGCGTGACGTGCCACTCCGTGCGGCGCCGAAAGGGCGACGCCGCGGCCTCGTCGGTGCCGACGTAGTAGCTGTAGCGCCGTCCCACGGCGCTGAATCGGGCGTGAAACTCATCTCGCATGGCATGCGCAGCGGCCACCCAGACGTCGTCGGGCAAGACCGCATTCAGCGCTCGCCGCATGGAGACGGGCGTCCACCGCTCGGGAACGCGAACGCCCACCGCCTGTCCGCGAGCGTGCACGCCGGCATCGGTTCGTCCGGAGCCGAGCGCCGGGGTCGGTCCACCGCAGAGACGCGCGAGCGACTCCTCGAGGACTGCCTGCACGGTACGCCGATCCGGCTGCCGCTGCCATCCGCTGAAACCCGTGCCATCGTAGTGCAACACGAGCTGCAGCATGCGAGTCGGCATCGCACACAAAACTATCCTGGAGAAGGTTGCTGTCCAGGCCTACCGAGGATGAGGTACGTGGTACGAGGTAGGCCGGAGAAAAACTGTTGCGTTGGCCGGCGATCGCGGTCCTCTCTGTACCGCCGCCGCGCCCAATTGACTTTGCCTCTGCGCGGCGGCGAACTTTCGAGTTCGCCGCCTCTCTCGGGGCGCCGCACTTCTCTCCGCCGGATGCCCCCTCGCACTCTCGCCACGCTCGCCCACGCGCTCAGCGTCGCGCCTGATCTGGAGGCCGCGCTGCTCGCGCTCGCCGATGCGCTGGCGGAGGTCGACCGGTTCGCGCAGGTCTCGCTCGTGCGGTATGACGCGCGCCGCTCGATGCTCGTCGACCGGCTCGTCCCGACCGGCGACGCGGTGTCGCGCGAGCGGCTCGAGACGACCTTCGATCATCTGCCCACGCGCGAGCGCATCGCGGTGGCGGCCGGCGGCACGTTCGTCGACTTCGGCGACCAGTCGGACGAGTTCGCGGGGCTGTTCGGGCTCGCTCGCTTCGCCGACGTCGGCTGGCTCTCGCTCCGCGGCCTGCGCTTCGACGGCCAGCTCTCCGCCGTGATCGTGCTCTACGAGACGCGCAAATTCTTCGGCGCCCGATCCTCCGAGCGGCTCGGGCCTTCCGCCGCGCTGTTCGATCTCGCCTTCGCGCGCTTTCTCGAGCGAGAGGCGCGCGAGGAAGCCGTGCACACGCTCGAGGACGTCACCCAGCGGGTTCACGGCGAATACGAGCGCAAGCTCGCCGCGCTCGAGCAGAAGCTGTCCAAGGCCGCGGGTGCGCAGCGCGGTGCGGATCCCGAGCGGCTCGTCGCGCTCGAGCGCGAAGCCGCGAAGGCGCTGGAAGATGCCCGTCGCGCCGGCCGCCGCGCCGAGGCGGTCGAGGGGCAGGTGACGGCGGCCGTGGATCAGTTGGAGAAGGCGCACATCGAGCTGCATCGCCGGAGCGAAGCGCTGCGTCAGAAGACGCGCACCCTCTACCTGATCGATCGCGTGCTCACGCTCGACGCCACGACCGACGATCCGCGCGAGATGGTGAACGGCCTGCTGACCCTCGTCGGCGACGACATGGGCGCCCAGCGCTGCTCGCTGCTGCTCACCGCGCCCGACGACGAGACGCTCTACCTCGCCGCGGCGCGCGGGCTCGCGCCGAACGTGCCGACGGGGTATCGGATCCGCATCGGCGAAGGGGTCGCGGGGAAGGTCGCCGCAACGCGCCAGCCGCTGCTCGTGCGCGACGTGGACGAGGCAAAGAACCATCCGCTGCTGCACGACGAGCATTTCACCACCGGGTCGTTCATCAGCTTCCCGCTCGTGTACCACGATGCCCTGGTCGGCGTGGTGAACCTGACCAACCGCGCGATGCACGGAATCTTCGTGGAAGAAGACGTCGAGCGGGTTCGCCTCCTGGCGCTCGTGATCGGGCTCGTGGCGACGCAGTCGCATCTCCCCGAGCGAATGCTCGAAACGCTCGGCGTCGGCTAACTGTGTCGGCGACCGCGGTGCCGCCGCTGCAGCAGGCCATTCGGCAGCTGGCAATGGGCGGCTCGCTCTCCGAGTTGCAGGCGCGCGAGGCGTTCGGCGCCGTGATGAGCGGCGAGGCGACGCCCGCACAGCTCGCGGCGCTGCTCATCGGCCTGCGCGTGAAGGGCGAGACGCCGGATGAAGTCGCCGGCGCCGCGGCCGCATTGCGCGACGCCATGGTCCGGCTGCAGGCGGATCGTCCGGACGACCTGGTCGACACCTGCGGGACTGGCGGTGGCACCGTTCCCACGTTCAACATCTCGACCGCGGCGGCGCTGCTCGCCGCGGGACTCGGCGTGCGCATCGCGAAGCACGGCAACCGCTCGTTCACCACCCAGTGCGGCAGCGCGGACGTCCTCGAAGCGCTCGGTGTACCGATCGAGGCGGAGGTGACGGTAATGGAGCGCGTGCTGCGCGAGGCTGGAATCGTGTTCATGTTCGCACCGCTCATGCACCCGGCCATGCGACACGTGGGCCCGGTGCGCCGCGAGCTGGCGATTCCGACGGTGATGAACATCGTCGGTCCTCTGGCCAACCCGGCCTCGGCGGGACGCCAAGTCGTCGGTGTGGCCGACGCGCGCCGCGTCGCGTTGATCGCCGGCGCGTTGCACACGCTCGGCACGGTCCACGCGCTCGTCGTGCACGGCGAGCCCGGCATGGACGAGATCTCGCCGCTCGGCGTGACGCACGTCCAGGAAATCCGGGAGGCGAGTATTCAGGCGTGGACGCTCGATCCGTCGCGCTACGGAATCAAGAAGGGGCGGGCGGAGGAGTTGGCGAGCGGACGGCCGGCGGAGAATGCGGCGCTGGTCCGGGCGGTGCTGGAGAACGACGCGGCGCCGACGGCGGTCGCGGCCGTGGTGCTCAACGCGGCGGCGGCGTTGTACGTGTCGGACGGAGGCCCAAAGAACTTCGGCGACGCGATCGAGGCGGCGAGGATCGGAATCCGCGACGGCGTCGGAGTCGCGGCACTCGAACGGCTCAGGCGGGCGTACGGCTGAAGTCAACTAACGACAAGGAGAGCGGTTCCCTCCGCGTTCTCCATGTTCTCCGTGGTTCAATGCTCTTGAAGAGCGAATTACCACGGAGTACTCAGAGAACACGGAGAACTGCAACGACTTTGGGGACGCTCGTCGAGGATAGCGCGGCGAGGCCTGTCATCCATGCCGTTCGGGATGGCTGCTCGCCCGAGATACCCTCTCCGAACGGGGCCCCGCATTCGTGGGGTCGGTATGCCAGTCTCGGTACTAGTGCTACCAGGTCGTACTCTCGTACTCGCCCTTGTAGTTAATAGCGTCGCATGACCCCAACGACGATCCCCTGGATCGTGATGTCGTTCTCGTGCACGTACATCGGCGCCATGGTCTCATTCGCCGGCTGCAGACGGATGCGCCCGTCGCGCTCGCGGTAGAACTTCTTCACCGTCGCCGAGTTGCCGTGCAGCATCGCGATCACCATCTCGCCGTTGTCGGCGCGTTGGCGCTCGTTGATGATCACGAAGTCGCCATCGCGGATCTGCTCGTCGATCATCGAGTTGCCACGCACGCGGAGCACGTAGTGATTGCCCCCGCGCCGGATGAACGAGTCCGGGACCGCGAGGGTCTCCTGGTGCGCGATCGCCTCGATCGGCACGCCCGCCGCCACCGCGCCCAGGAGGGGCAGCTCGATCGCCTTCGGCAGGAGATCGCTCGGCAGGATCTCGATCGCGCGGCTCTCGTTGTAGGAGCGCTTGATGAACCCCTTCCGCTCGAGATTGCTCAGGTGCTCGTGCACCGTGGCGAGCGAGTTGTAGCTGAACTGCTCGGCGATCTCCTCGAAGCTCGGCGCATAGCCGTTTTGCTCCGAGTAGAGCGTAAGGTAGTTTAGAATCTCGCGTTGACGCTTCGTGAGCGGCATATGCCCCATACGGCATGAGTGGTCGGCGGCCGGCTCGGCCCACCGATGACTGCCCGAACAGCTCCCGAATAGCTTATCCGAATAAGTCCCGAAGTGCAA
>DASXHF010000249.1:0-2479 GCA_036488775.1 Gemmatimonadaceae bacterium
TCGGACACGCCCACCGTGCCGATGACGTCACCCTTCTTCACCGATCCGCCTTTGTGCACCGCGGCCGAATTCAGCGAGGCGTAGATCGAGTAGTCGCCGCCGCCGTGTTGGAGGATCACCGTCAGGCCGTAGGTGCCGAGCTGTCCGACGCTCACCACGATGCCGGGTGCTACCGCTCTCACCGGAGTGCCGACGGGTGCAGCGATTCCTACGCCGTTCCATCGCGTGGTCGTGTTGTTCGGATTGACGACGCGTCCGAACCGGTAGAGCAGCGTGCCGTCGGCCGGCCAGTCGAGGCGCCCCGCGTCGGCGGTCTTGAGCGTGCTCGCTACGTGAGGCGCGTTCGGCCGCGCGGCAGCGGCGCGGCGCCGCTCGGCCTCGATCGCGGCGATGACGTTGGTCAGCCGCGCCTCCGACCGGCGGATCTCGGCGAGGCGGCGCTCGAGCTGCACGCCCGTGCGCTGCGCGACCTGCAGGCTCGACGAACGCATCCGCTTCAGGATCGCGAGCCGTTCCTCCTCACGTTGCTTGTCGCCGCGATTCTCCTCGACGGCGTCGCGAAGCTTCACCAGCTCGCTCCGCTGGTGCGCGATGTCGTTGCGCAGCGCCTCGACGCGCTGGACGAGCACGCGATCGTGGACTGCGATCTGGTGCAGATACTTGTAGCGGGCGACCAGCTCGCCGAAGGTGCGGGCGGTCAGCAGGACCTCGGCCGAGTACAGCGGACCGCGCTTGTAGATCTCGACCAGCCGCCGCTGGAGTGTCGCACGGCGCTGGGTGAGCTCCGACTCGGCGGACCCCATGCGCTCGGAGGTCTCGGCGACCACGCCGCTGATGGAGGCGATCTGGCGGTCGAGCGCCTGAAGGACGCGCTCCGTGGCGACCTGCTGCCGGTCGAGATTGGCCAACTCCTCGCGGAGGTCGTGCACGTTGCCCTGCAGATGGGCCATCCGCTGCTCGAGATCCGAGCGCTCGCGCCGAATGCGGTCGAGCTCTTCGCGCTGCGCGCGGATCTTGGCGTCGACGCCCTGCGCCCCCGCACGGGTCGGCGCGGCGAGCGTCAGCGCGAGCGCTACGCCGAGCGCGGCGGCCCACAGCGCTCGACCTACGACACGCTGCGTAGATGCCTCCCGATCGACAGCGCGCTGCCCACGAGCCCGATGAGCGCGCCGAACAGCAGGCCGAGCAAGTCGAGTCGCAGGTCGAAGAACACCGTCTCGATGATGTACCGGTCGATCAGCAGCCTCGCCAACCAGGTGAGGAGCAGGGCGAGAAGACCGCCGAGCACCCCCTTGGCGAATCCTTCGAGCAGGAAGGGGCGCCGGATGTACGAGTCGGTTGCGCCGACCAGTCGCATGATCGAGATCTCGCGCGCCCGCGACAACACCGCCATGCGGATCGTCGCGCCGATGATGATCATCGACACCGCCGCGAAGGCGAGACCGAGGACGAGGCCGGCGATGCTCGCGATCGTGCGCAGCCGGTAGAGCTTCTCGATCCATTCCTCGCCGTAGCGGACGTCGTCCACGAAGCCGAACGCCTTCACCCGCGCGACGACGCGCTTCACGCTGGCGGGATCGCGGAACCCGCTGCGGAGCCTGATGTCGATCGACGCCGGGAGCACCGCGCCCTCGAACACGTCGCGGAACTCACCGAGCTCGCGACGCGCTCGTTCGAGCGCCTGCGACTGCGTGACTTGCTGCGCCGAGAGCACTTCGGGGTACGCGGCAATGTCGGCCGCCGCCTGCGCGACCGACTCGATCGGCGTGCTGTCGGCGATGAAGGCGCGGATCTCCACACGCTCCTCGACCGTATCGAGCGCGTGGCGGATGTTCAGCGCGACGAGGCCGAACAGACCGAGCGCGAAGAGCGAGAATGCGATCGTCGTGACGCTGAGCGCGCTGAGGAGCGGCGACCGCCGGAAGGTGACGAATGCGTCGCGGAACGAACGCATCAGAGCTCCTGGGCCGTCGTCGGCGCCTGGTCGGCGGAGTCGAACACGACGGCGCCGCGATTCATCTCGACCGTGCGGAACTCCTGGCGGCGGATCAGCTCGAGATTGTGCGTCGCCATGAGGATCGCCGTTCCCGCGGCGTTGATCTCGCGCAGCAGCTGGAAGATGCCGCGCGTCGCCCGGTCGTCGAGGTTGCCGGTCGGCTCGTCGGCGAGCAGCACGCGCGGGTTGGCCAACAGCGCCCGGGCGACGGCCGTGCGCTGCATCTCGCCGCCGGACAGCTCCCGCGGCCGGTGCTTGAGGCGGTGGCCCAGCCCGACCCGGTCGAGCAGCTCGGCGGCGCGGCGCTCCCGGAACCAGCCCCAGACCGAGCGGCCGACCATCGCCGGAATCAGCACGTTTTCGAGCATGTTGAGTTCGGGCAGCAGGTGGTAGAACTGGAAGATGAAGCCGAACGTCTGGTTCCGCAGGGCGTCGCGGCGGCGGTCGGCCTGCTGGTCGATCCGCCGGCCCTCGAGCGCGACC
>DASXHF010000275.1:0-2864 GCA_036488775.1 Gemmatimonadaceae bacterium
GAGCTGGGTGGCGGCATCGCCGATCGCGCGAAGAACGTCGCGAGCACGGCGGGTGATCGTCTGTCCGATGTCGGCTCGCAGGTACGCGACAAGGCAGGCAACCTGAAGAACTCGCTCGCCAACGCGCTCGAGTCGGGCGCGGAGAAGCTGCGCACGCAGGGTGCGGGCGGCGGGCAGATCGCCGGCGCGGCGGCGACGGGTGGAAGCTCCGGCATGATCGCGGACGACAACCGCGTGGCCGCGGTGACCAATCAGCTCGCCGGTGGGCTACAGGCGTCGGCCGACTGGCTCCGCGACGCCGACCTCGACGGGGTGAAGTCCGGCCTCGAGCGCCAGGTCAAGGAGCATCCGGGGCGCACGCTCGCCGTCGCCGTCGGCGTCGGCTACCTGCTCGGCAAAGCGTTCCGAAAGTAAGAGGCGCACGTGGCGGTCGCTCATAATGCCGACGTCCGCCGCAGCGTGGGCGCCCTCCTCCGCGATCTCGCGGAGGGGAGCGCCGAGCTGGTTCGCGGCGAGATTCGTCTCGCGCGCGTAGAGCTCGGCGCGGTCGTCTCAGCCGCTGGACGCGGAACGGCGTTCGTGGCCGTCGGCGGGGTGCTCATCCTACTCGGGACGCTCGCGACCTTCACCGGGGTCGTGCTGCTCATCGGCGATCAGTGGCTGCCGCGCGACATGTACTGGCTCGCGGCGCTGCTGTTCGCACTCATCACCGGCGGCGTCGCCGCCTGGTTCGTATCGCGGGGGCGTCACATGCTCTCGCCGTCCGCGCTCGCACCACGGGAGACGGTCGCGACGCTCAAGGAGGACAAGGAATGGCTGAAACACCCGCTGACGTCCGGCGCGACATCGAGCTGACACGCAACCGGATCTCGGACACGCTGCAGGAGCTGGAGCAGAAGGTGAACGTCGCGCAGATCGTGCGCGATCATCCGTGGCCGGCGCTCGCGCTGGCCGTGGGTGCAGGTGTGCTGTTGAGTGGATCGAAAGCCGACGTGAAAGCCGCGGCGGCCACCGTCGTCGCGACGCGAGGCGCGAGCGGCCGCATCGGCGGCGTGCTCGACGAGCTCGTGTCCCAGGTGGTGAGCAGCTTTCACGGCGCGATCGAGGCGAAGATCTCGGATCTCGCGAACGACGTGAAGCGCGCGATCGGAGCGCCGGTAGGCGGAGACGGTAGCGGTCCGCAGCGGAGCCCGTCGCAGCCCTCGGCTGCGTCGCTCGGGCTATCGGGAGTGGACGTGGGGTCGGGGTCGATACGCGCCGATTAGGCAGCTTTCGGAACGGCGTGAGATCGAGCCATAAGCGAAAGCTGTAAGTACCAAAGCTCCAGGAATGACGGCGTTCAAACAGAATAGGGGCCGACGACGATGTCGTCGGCCCCTTCCGTTTGGCGTAGTGATCTTAGAGCTCAATGCTTACAGCTTTCGCTATGGCTCGATCTCCCGCCGTTCAAGGCGTTCGAGCAGCTCTTCACGCTCGAGCTGTCTTCCGTCGGCGTAGAGCGAACGCGATCCCGGCCAGCCCCGTCGCGACGAGTGCCATCGTCGCCGGCTCCGGGACAACCGTGGGCGTCACGGGAGGTATCACCGGGGGCACAGGCGGCACGGGAGTCGGCGGCACGACAGGTGGCGTCGTCGTCGCCACGGTATCACCGCCGCTGCCGTTCGTGCTGCCGAGCGTGCCGATCAGCGCCGCTCCGCCGAGCAGGCCGAGCAGGGGAAGCCAGTTCACGCCGGGCGCGCCGACGGTCGGGGCGCGCTCGACCAGCACGACGGGGATTCCCGACTCGGACGTGACGATGCGCGTCACGACGGGCCGTGCGTAGACCACCATGTTCTTGCCCGGCACCACGATGGGCGGCGCTGCGGCAACGGGCTGGTCGGGCACGTCCTTTCGCGTCGGGATGCGCAGGTCGCTCTGAGCGCGCTCGGGCACGTCTTTCTTGGTCGGAATGCGTTCCTGACTTGGCGCCCGCCGAGTCGGCTGCTGTGCGTGGGCGGCGCTACCGACCATCCCGATAGCGACGATTGCGCTTGCAAAATGCCGGATCGACTGCAGCCGCACCGTCCCCTCCTGGTTTTGCGTCCACCTCAGCGCTCACCCGAGCGGTTTCGTCCGTGATCGGTTGTTTATAACGCTTAATTTATGCCACCTCGGCTGGTAGAGATCGTTGCAAGGTGCTCTATTAACGCGCCTTCGAGCTCGAAGGCGCGATCGGGCCGGCGGGCGAATGCGGCGCGCACGAAGGCCCATGCGAGACTCCCGGTTCGCCGCAGCATCCAGAGCGGGACGCCGAACAGCCTGCGGTCCCGCGCGGGCAGGGTGATCAGGGCACCGTCCGAAGCGAACCCTTCACCCGGCCGCAACAGAGTCGGAAACAGCCGGCCGTGATCCCGGTGCCAGCGACGGTGGTAGCGCTTGCCAAGCCGCTCGGGCTGGACATCTGCCGTGACGACGACGCTCGGTACGTAGATCCCGCGCCTCCCGACCCGCCAAGCCCTGAGCTCGAGGTCGTAATCCTCCACCGAGGATACCGTACCGGGCTTGTGTTGGAATCGTGGATCGAACATCCCGATTGCATCGAACAATCGGCGCCGGCACGCGAGACTTGCTCCTATCAAGCACAGCGGCTTGCGCGCGTCGACGACGAATGGCGTGTCGCCAAAGTCGGTCAGCGCGAGAGCGCCCCAATGAGCAGGCGTCAGCCACTTCGGAGGCGGAGCCGGCCAGCGCGGCAACACCTTGCCGCCGACGAAATCGGCATCGGGGTAGCGCTCGAACGCTGACACGATCTCCGATACCCAGTTCCGTGCGACCCGGACGTCATCATCTGTGAAGGCAAGGATGGCGGCTGTGCCCGTCGCGAT
>DASXHF010000289.1:0-13285 GCA_036488775.1 Gemmatimonadaceae bacterium
ATGCGCACCGCCTGAAACAGTCGGGCGAACTCGGCCGGGCCCGTTCGGGCGCCGAGTGCACCGCGAATGGCGCCCACGAGGTCGTCGCTCGTGACGAAGGGTCGCGTCGTACGGCGACGGACGATCTCGCGCGCCAGGCGCATGGCTTTCGGCTCGTCGCCGTAGTCGCGGAAGATCTGACCGAGCTCGGCCTCGGGGGCGTCGCTGAGCAGCTCCGCGGCCGACCGCGGCGCATCGTCACCCATGCGCATGTCGAGCGGGGCGCCCTCCCGAAAGGAGAAGCCGCGCGAGACGTCGTCGATCTGATGAGAGGAAATGCCAAGGTCGAGGAGGATACCGTTGAAGCGCAGGCCGGCGAGCCGCGGGATGGAGTCGACGTCGGCGTAGTTGCCCTGATGAGCGGCGAAGGCGCCGGAACGTTCCTGCGCCGCGAGTCGCCCGCGCGTCGCGGCGAGCGCGTCCGCATCGCGGTCGATGCCGATGACGCGCGCCACGCCCGCGTCGAGCAGCGCCTCGCTGTGCCCTCCCCCGCCGAGCGTGCCATCGAGGACGAGCGGCGCATGGCCCAGCAACTCGAGCACCGGCTCGACGAGCGCGGGTGCGTGGTAGCTGCTGTCCCAGGTGTGGCGTGCGCGGGTGCCTGGCGGCGGGGCCACGTCAGCGCCGTTCAGCCGCCGACCGCTGCGCGTGGCGACCGACCGCCCTAGCTTTCGGTTCATGGCCGCGATCCGGAAGCATCTCACCTACATCGTCCACGGCGGGCGCGCCGACCTGCCCGAGCTCCGCCAGATGGTGGCGTGGGTACGAGAGCGCGGACATGCGACGGACGTCCGCATCACCTGGAACGCCGGCGACGGCGAGATGCTGGCGGCGGACGCGGCGGATCGGGGTACCGACGTGGTGATCGCCTGCGGCGGAGACGGAACGCTCAATGAGGTCGTGAACGGTCTCGACGGGCGCGACATTCCGCTCGGCGTGGTGCCGCTCGGCACGGCGAACGACTTCGCCCGGCAGACCGGTATTCCGGAGGACGCGGATCATGCCATGGATGTTATCCTGCGGCGCAAGCCCGTGCGCATCGACACGGCGTCGATGAACGGCCGTCGCTTCCTCAACGTTTCCACCGGGGGCGTTGGCGCGGAGGCGACGGCCGAAACGCCCGCCGACTTCAAGGCGTCGCTGGGTCCTCTGGCCTACGCCATCACGGCGATCCGGAAGCTCGCGGGCGAGCAGAGCCGGCACGCATCGTTTCAGAGCGCCGGCTTCGAGCTGGACACCGACTTTCTCGCCTTTGCGGTCGGCAGCGCCCGCGTGACGGGCGGCGGCACGATGATGACGCCCGATGCGAGCGTGACGGACGGGCTCGTCGATCTCTGCGTGATCGAGGCGATGTCGCGCCGCGACTTCGCCAAGCTGTCGCTACGCGTGAAGGAGGGAGAGCACGTGGGGCTGCCCGGCGTGCACTACGCCCAACTCCCTTGGCTCAAGGTCGCGAGCGCCGAGCCGTTGATGGTGAACCTGGACGGCGAGAGCGTGGAAGCGCAGACGTGCGACTATCGCGCGCGGCGAGGGGACTTGCTGGTGCACGTACAGCACTTGCCCGGGGAAGACGGTGACGCGTGAGAGGTGAACGACGAAGGGCACACCGGACCGAGTCCGGTGTGCCCTTCACGTCTCACGTCTCACGCGCTACTTGCAGTATTTCTTCACCGAACCGTCGACGTAGGCCTGGTACTGGGCGGCGGCGCCGAGGATCTGTTTCGCCGCCTCGGCGTTCACCTTGCCGCCGCGGGGCATGTAGGTGTTGATGTTGGTCAGATCCTCAGCCGTCGCACGCGCATCCGCGCAGCTCTTCGACTTCTGGAGGTCCTGCCCGTGCTGCTGCATCTGCGAGAAGGCGGTGACGCCGAGCAGGAGCGCCGCATTGTCGCTCGGGCTCATGTCGTCCGATGCTTTCACGAGATCGAAGGCGGTCTTGTAGTCCTCCATCTTCTTGGACGCGACAGCCTTCTTGTAGGCCTGATTGCCGACCGTGAGGAGCAGAGCTGCATCACGGTCCTTGTTGGCAGCGTTGGCCGTGACATCCGCCTTCGCCGCGGTGATCGCACCCGCAACGTCACCCAGATCGTAATCCAGCGGAACCAGGAGCGTGGCGGCCGGCACTTTCGGGTCAAGCTCGAGGGCTCGCGTCAGCGACGCTCGGGCGGCGGGCAACTGACCCGAGCTGCGCTCGTTCTGCGCCTTGTACAGGTACAACGTCGCGCTCCGGGGGAACTTCGCGATGCCCTGCGCCGCCATCTCGGCGGCCGGCGCAAACGCGCTGTCGGCGCGGAGATCCGATACCTGCCGGAAATAGTAGCCTGAATCCGCCGCCGCGGTGTCCAGCGCGACGTATTGCTTACCTGCGTCGACCGCCTCCTTGTGGCGGTTGGCCGCGCGGAGCACGAGCCAGTACGTGCGGGCGTACTGCGGATCGCCCGGGTTGTCGGCGACGAGCTGCTTGGTGATCGGGATGGCAACCTCGGGCTTGCCCGACTGCACCAGCTCGGCGATCACCTGCTCGCGCAAGGTGCTGTTGGTCGGATCAGCGTTCATCAGACCGACGAGCGACTGCAGCGCGTTGGCCGTGTCGTTCTTCGCCTTGTAGGCGTCGTATTGCAGCCGGTAGGCGATGCCGCTCTGCCTGTCGAGCGCCGTGACTTCCCTCGTCACCGCGAGCACCGAGTCGGCCCAGCCGTTTCTCGCCGAGTCCGGCGCGGACTTCATCGCCTGGAAGGCGCTGGCGAGGCAGAGCCGTGCGAGTGTGGCCTTGGGATAGGTCTGGATGCCCCGGCGCGCGGCCGCGATCGCCGCGGGGAGATTCTTGTCCCGGATGCCGTTCTCGCACTCCTGGTTGGCCTGGAGCTGCTTGCGCGCCTGATCGTACTCGTGCACGACGTCTCTGGCGACGTCACCAAGGTTGTTCGACTCCGTGGAGACGAGCGGCTGCGACAGGCCGGCGTCGCGCGGCAGGAAGAAGCGCGCATTCACGCGGTAGCCGGCCGGCGTCTTCACCACGGTCCCGTCGATGACCTCGTCGGCCCGCAGGAGCTTCGCGAGCTCCTTGATGTCGTTCGGGCTCAACGCCGAGTCGGCACGATAGCCCGACTGCAGGAGCGTCGCGTCGATGTCCTTTTTGCTATTGGGCATCAGCGTGCGAATGTTGAAATCATTCGCCACGCGATTCCGGATCTCGTCGGCCGTACGAACGCCGCCTTCGACGTCGCCGCGGAACGTGGTCACGAGCACCCGCTTCGTATCCGGGCCGGGTGCCTGCTGGCGCTGGGCGCGGGCGGCGGATGGGACGACCGTCGCGGCAACAGCCGCCAAGAGTCCCGCAGCCGAGAGCGCAGAGCGATACGGAGCCTTCACAGTCATTACCTCCAAAACGTTGATCCCTATACCCCGGCAATACCCCGTAGGGTCCGCCAAATCGCGCACCCCACGCCATGCTACATGGGCGAAGAGGGACTCGAACCCCCGACATCCTGCGTGTAAGGCAGGCGCTCTAACCAACTGAGCTATTCGCCCGGCGAACGCTCACACGGACGAAGCCCTCGCCGGCCGCGTCCGCCAGGTACTTCCTTGCAGTTTTTAGGCGGCCCGCTCGCGCCAGTCAGCCGTCACGACTTCAGGATCGCCAGAGGGACGAGCACGCAGTATCCGGCAACGAGCAAGATCGGTGCAATAGTCGTCCCGCCGCGCGCGAGATCGGCGTAACCGAGCAGAATTGCCACTACGGCGATCCCCCACCAGAGGAGGGGTCGCGACGGCGCCACAGTGTCGAGTTGTGCCATGGACCACTAGTGTACGCCGGCCTCAGGAACGTGTCAAGCAACGACGCCGTCGTCGGTTACGTAGTTCCGGCGCCGCCCGGAACGTCGCCCGAGTCGCCCGGGGACGCCGGACCGCCGACGGAGCCCAACAGTGCCTCCAGCGCACTCTGCCGCTCGGCCTCCTCGGCCGCCGCATCGGCCGCCAGCATCGCTCGCAGCCGACGACGGTCGCGGGCACGGCGCGCCACGTAGAACGGCAGCACCAGCAGCGTGAGCATGAACACCACGAGCGACAGATCCGCGAACAGCGCGAGCCCGCCATAGCGCCGCCGCGTGCGCGACCGGAAATCCTTCTCGAACCCGGCCAGCGTCACCCCGAAGGCGCGACGCACGGCGCCGTCGAGCGTCGCGCCGTGCGCCCAGTAGTCGAAGAACAGCGTGAGCCCGCGATCGGGATCGAGCTGCGCGAGATCGGTCACCGCGCGGTAGCTCAACGCGTACGCCGACTGCGCGGCCGTCGAGCCACCTTCGAAGCTCTGCTCGAGCTGGTCGAGCGTGGGCGTGCCGCGTAGCGCGAGCGCGACGTTCGCCGACAGCGCATCCTCCCGCCGCCACTCGCGCGCCGCCAGGCTCGCGTAGCCCTCGTCGAACCATCGGGGCGGAACCGCTTGATCGCCGAGTCGCTCGTGCAGCGCGAGGTGCGCGAGCTCGTGACGCAGCACCTCGACCGGATTCCCCGCTTCGGAGCTCGCCGCGCTTCCTTGCATCACGATGCGGCGCGACTCGGGGAACGCAAGCGCCGCCCCCCACTCGGGCGCGCCGCTGCCGGCCCAGGCCCGGAAACGCTGCGCGTCGGGCGCGATGGCGATCAGCACGCGCTGACGCGGACGGGGCAGCCAGGGAAAGCTGTCGTTCTTTGCCGCGCTCGAGAGCAGCGCGTGGGCGAGCAGGTCGTCGCGCGGATAGTAGACGGCGGTGAAGCGGCCGGCGTCGAGGCGCCGCGGCGCGTCGTCCTGCGCGCCGGCGACGCGCACGCCGCAGCACAGCAGGACGGCGAGGAGCAGCGCTACGGCTCTCCGCCCTGCTCCACGGTCTGGAGTACCTCGGCGCACTTCTTTCCCCACGGATTGAACTTGTTCGCCGTGAAGCCGTTGCGCCACGCCTGCACCGCCTCGTTGCGCTGTCCGTTGAACCAGAACGCGCGCCCGAGCTCGTAGTGCGCCTCGATCAGATTGGGGCCCAGCACCAGCGTCTTCTGGAGGAAGGTCTGCGCGTCTTCGAACATGTCGCGCTCCAGATAGACGAGCCCGAGATAGAAGTGCGCGTAGAGCGTCGCCTTGCGATCGGTATCGAGCCGGATCGCGCGCGACAGATGTTCGATCGCCTCGCCGAAGATGCGCTTCTTGAGACAGATATATCCGACGTTGATGCGCGCCAGCGCATTGCTCGGCTCGCGCATGAGCACTTTCTGGAATTGCAGCAGCGCGTCGTCGTACTTCTCCTGGAGCATCTGCGCCCAGCCGAGCAGCGATTCGGACTGCGGATCGTTGGGCGCGAGCTGCAGTGCCTTGCCAAGCGCTTCTTCGGCGCCGACGTAGTCGCCGAGCGAGATGCGGCTCCATCCCTTCTCGATGAACGTCGACGCGCCGATGTGGTCGGCGACGACGGGGCGTTCGGCGGTGAACACCGGCGCCTGGCTCGCCTGAAGCAGCTTCCATTTCTCCACGAGCGACTTCGCCTCGTCCTTCACGGCGGTGAGCTCGGCGAGATCCTGCTCGAGCGCCTTGCCAAGCGCGATCAGATCCGCGCGCAACGCGTCGCGCTCGCCCGTCGCCGAAGGAGCGTCCAGCCGCGCGCCGATCGCGGCGACGCGCGTCCGGTACGCAGCACCACAATCAGCCATGCGCGTGTTCCTTGGCCGCTGCCTGCTGCAGGGCGATGCGCTCGGTCGACGTGAGAAGCTGTTCGACGTCGAGCAGGATCACGAGCCGGTCGCCGCGACGTACGATGCCCTTGAGATAATCGCCCGAGAGGCCGCGAAAGATCTTCGGCGGCGGCGCGATCGACGCGCGATCGAGCGCGGCGACTTCGGTCACCGCGTCCACGACGACGCCGATCCACTCCTGCGACACGTTCAGCACGAGGATGCGTGTCTCGGCCGCGACGGCCGCCGACGGCAGCTCGAAGCGAAGGCGCAGATTCACGATCGGCACGACGCGGCCGTGATAATCCATCACCCCTTCGATATACGCCGGCATGTCGGGCACCGACGTCGGCGAGACGTAGCGCAGCACTCGCTCCACGGCGAAGATGTCGGCCGCGAAGTGGTCGTCGCCGAGCCGGAAGGTGACGAGCTTGTCCGCCACGATGGTCATGCAGTCTCCTGGAGGGGTGCGGCGGCGCAGGCGCCGAGCAGCGCCTCCGCGTCCAACAGCGCGATCAGACCGGCGCCATGCCTGGCAACGCCGAGCACGAGCGCGCGATCCGACGTCGGATCCGGCGCGTCGCGAAGAGTGGCGAGGTCGAGCGTCACCACGTCGTCGACATCGTCGATCGAGAGCGCGACCCGCGCCCGGCCGCGGCGAAAGACGAGTGCCGACGCGCCGGCCGCCGGGGGAAGCCCCAACGCGCGGCGCGGCGAGTAGAGCGAGGTGAGCGACCCGCGCACCGTGATCACACCGAGCATGGCGTCCGGCATTTCCGGGACGTGATGGATCGGCGGAATGTCGATCACCTCTTCGACGACGCCGAGCTCCACGGCGAAGTGCTCGTTCGCGACGCGAAACATGAGCACCTCCGCCAGGCCGCTGCGCGCCGAGGCGCGCTCCCGGAGGGTCCGCGACGGGGCCTTTGCCGCGACGACGCGAACGGGGGCGCTGGGCGTGGGGGCCCGTTGCGGCCCCGGAATCGCGGCGATCGGCCGGTTCGGGGTGAGCTCGCCGTAGCGAACACGTGTCTTTTTTCCCATTGCGTCGGGCGAGATCGGAAGGAACCGGCGAGCTGTGCCTCACAGAACGACGAGCACGGGCCGGCGGACGTTACGGCTCGGGCCGCTGGCGACCGGTACGGAGAGTTTCGGCGGCCGGCCCCTCCGCCAGCAGCGACACGATCGCTGCGGCTACGTCGGACAGGCCGGCCACCACCTCCGCCCCGCCCCGCTGCAACGCGGCCAGCGGCATCCCGTAGATCGTCGACGTCGCTCGGTCCTGGACCACCCCGCGCCCGCCGGCCTCGCGGATCGCTCGCAACCCCTCGGCTCCATCTCGCCCCATCCCGGTCAACACGACGCCGACAGCCGAGGGGCCGAATCGACCGGCGACCGAGGAGAACAATGGATCGGCGGAAGGGCGGACGCCCCAGATCGGCGGCGAGGCGTCCAAGGCGATGCGCGGGAGCCCGTCGTCGCCGTCGACGACGCGCATGTGAAGCCCACCGGGCGCCAGATACACCCGGTTCGTCTGGATCGGCTCCCCTTCCGACGCCTCGGCCACCCGAAGGCGGCTCATGAGATCCAGACGTCCAGCCAGGCTGCGCGTGAACCCGGGTGGCATGTGCTGCACGACCAGCACTGCCGCCCCAAGGTCGGCGGGCAGGTTGGGGATCACCTCGGCCAAGGCGCGCGGACCGCCGGTCGACGCCGCGATGGCGACGATCGCGGTGGCGCCCGTGGCGGGGGTCAGCGCGGCAAGGGGCGCTACGGGAACGAAGCTCGGCCGCGCCAGCAGCTTCACTCCGGTGAGATTCACTTCGGTGGCGGCCTGCAGCGCGGCGAGCAGGGTGTCCGAGACCGACTCGAGATCCAGACTGATCGGCCCGGACGGCTTGCGCACGAAATCCACGGCGCCGAGCTCCAGGCAGCGAAGCGTCAGGTCGACTCCCCCCTGCGTCGTGGCGGCGCTCAGCATCACGACGGGGCGCGGGGTCTCGCTCATGATGTAGCCGAGCGTCTGCAGGCCGTCGAGCTCGGGCATCTCGACGTCGAGCGTGACGATGCGCGGGTCGAGCGCATGGATCTGCCGCAGCGCGTCCTGACCGTTGCGCGCCGTGCCGATGACCTGGAAGTCGGGCGAGGCGTCGATCATCTGGCTGATCAACCGCCGCATGAACGCGCTGTCGTCGACGACCAGCACCGTGGCCGCGCCGTTAGATGACACGGTCTCCCTTCTTGAGCGAGCGCACCTCGACGCGTCCGTCGGTGAGATGGAAGTACACGCTGCGGCCGTAGTCGAGTCCCGTGTCCTCGCCGATGAGCTGGACGCGGGCCGCGGCGAGCGCGTCGCGCGTGGCGCTCACGTTGCGCTCACCGACGTTGACACCGGTGCCCGTGATCAGCTGGCCGAACATGCTCGCACCGCCGACGATCTTGGCGCTCATCCGGGTCGGATCGCCGGCGCCGAGGCGCCGCATCTCCTCGATCATCAACGGGACGATCGTCTCCGGAAACTTGGCCGGATTCGATGTCTCGTGCGACATGGCCGGACTCGGAAGGAGGATGTGCGCGAGGCCGCCGATCTTCGTGGAGCGGTCGTAGAGGGCGATCGCGACGCACGAGCCCAGGCCGATCGTGCTCAGCACGTGCGCGCCGCGGCGAACCGCATAGTCGGCGACCTTCACGCGCACGTCCGGCGGAGCCTTGCTCATATCGGCCTGAAGATGCGCTCGCGCCCGTCGACCGACGCGAAGCGGGTGCGGGCGGCGCCGAGCAGGGTCTCGACCTTTCCCAGCACGAGAAAGCCACCGGGCGCGAGCGCGCGGTGGAACTTGTCGAACAGCCGCTCCTGCGTATCGCGATCGAAGTAGATCAGGACGTTGCGACAGGTGATGAGATCGTAGCGTCCCGGCGGCGCCTCCTCGCTCAACAGATCGCGCCGCTCGAACCGCACCAGCCGGCGCACCTCGGGCACGACCGCGAACGGCGACGCTGGGCTGAAATACCGCTCGCGAAGATCGTCGGGCGTATCGGCGAAGTCGCCTTCCTCGAACGCGCCTACCTCGGCCGCGGCGAGCGACCGCGCGTCGATGTCGGTGCCGAGCACGCGGACGCGCGTCGCCACCTTGGACGCGAGGCCGCGGTGCTCCGCGTGGCGGTGAAAGAGCGCGGCGAGCGAGTATGGCTCTTCGCCGGACGAGCAGCCCGCGCTCCAGACGTGGATCGGCGACGCGGCGCTCGCCCACAGCGGCGGGATCACCTTCTCGGCGATGGCGTCGTACGTCTCCCAATTGCGGAAGAGCTTCGTGACGTTGATGGTGAGCGCGTCGAGCAGGCGATCGTACTCCGCGTCGTCGCGATCGAGGACGCGCGCGTAGTCGCCGTACGTGTGCACGCCGCGCGCACGCATGCGCACGGCGATGCGCCGTCGCAGGCACTTGTCCTTGTAGCTCGCGCAGCCGAAGCCGCGGTCGCGGGCGATCTTCGCCGTGAGCGCCGTGAACTCGCTCTCCATCCGGTCGGTCACGCTCAGAGCACCTGGCGAACGGCTTCGAGATTGGTGCGGACGATCGCGTTGTCCGGGTCGAGCTCGAGTGCCTGCTCCCAGCAGCGGATCGCCTCGTCGCGCTCCTGCCGTTTGTAGCGGATGTTGCCGAGCTTGAGATAGATGTCGTCGCCGAGGCGTGCGTTGAGCTTGATCGCGCGCTGATAGCACTCGAGGGCGTCCTCGTACCGGGCGGCGCGGTAGTGGCAGTCGCCGAGATTCTTGTGCAGCTGCGGCAGCCCCGAGTCTTCCTGCAGTCCCTTCTCCGTCGCCTGCATCGCCTCGGGGTGATAGCCCCGCCGCTCCTGCACCGCCGCAAGGTTGTTGTGCAGCGGCGCGGCGTGCGGGTGGAGGGAGATGCCTTCCGACAGCAGCGTGAGCGCCCGTTCGAGATCGCCGAGGAGCGCGGCGGTGAGCGAGGCGTAGTGGAACCACGCGGCCGTCGGCGGCTTGGTGCCGAACAGCGGCCGCGCCGCGGTGAGCGCGGCGTTTGCCGCCTTCACGTCGCCGGCCCGGAGCGCGACGACGCCGAGCGACGTCTGGATGCGGGCGTCCTTGGCGCCGCCGCGATGGATCGCCTCGTCGAGCGCGGCCTTCGCTTCGTCGAACTTGCCGAGCCGTTCGAGACCATAGGCGAGATTGTGCAGCGCCGCGGGCCGCGCGCCCGGAAGCGCCACACCCTCGCGCAGCGCCGCGACCGCCTCTTGCCATTTGCCCTGGCGCAGCAACGCCAGCCCGACGAAGAAGAGCGCCTCGCCGTCGGCCTCGCGGAGCTCGGCCACGCGACGGAACTCGCGGATCGCCTCGTCGAGCATTCCCGTCTTGTAGAACGCGATGCCGAGGTTGCGGTGCTCGTCGATACGAGTGTCGCTGACGACCGGCTCGACGTTCTTGGTCCGGCCCACGCGCTGGGCGAAGCCCGCGCTCACGAGACCGTAGATCGCCTTGCCGACGTCGAACTCACCGAGCCCCGACGTGTCGATCACCTGCGCGACGTCGCGGCGGCCGTCGAGGAAGCTCACCACGACCTCCTGCTCCTTGGTCAGCCCCACGCCGCTCTCGTCGAGCTTGCGGCGGTCGACGTCGAACACGAGGTCGAACGCGGGGATCTTCTTCTCGATCAGCGTCCACTCGTCGACGCGGCGCGCGCCCTCGAGCAGGAGCGACTCGGGGTTGATCGAGACCTGGAAGTCCTGCTCCTCGGGCAGGACGTCCGCTTCGAAGTTGAACGTTCCCTGCATCCAGGTGAAGAGGAAGTAGACCGCCTCCTCGATCTGGAGCCGGATCTGCTCGTGCAGCGCGGCCTTGGTGATCGCGCCCTGCGCCACGAGCAGTTCGCCGATGCGCTTGTCGCGGTGCGTCGACTGCGCCTTGATGGCGGCGTCGAGCTGCGCCTGCGTCACCTTCCCCGCCTTCACGAGAATGTCGCCGATGCGATCGCGTCGGTTGACGATCGAGGCGTAGGAGATCTTCCCCTTGTCGAAGTAGATGTAGCCGAAGTTCGCGCGGTGGGTGACGGCGAGACAGCCCGTCTTCTTCCCCATCGCGAGGAGCTGCAGCACGTCGGGGAGGCTGGCCTCCTTGAGACTGCCCTTGATCGCCATCTATCGAATCTCCTCGACGAGGCGGCCGGACACGTCGGGCCATTCCCACACGATCTTCTCGTCGTCGAGGAAGAATACGTCGGCGGCCTGCCGCACCGTCGTCGGGGCGACGTGGAAGCCGGTACCGCTCGGCTCGAGCTCCTCCCGGGCGACGGCGAGCGTGAGTGCCGCACCCACCGACTCGGCGGCGGCCATCAGGCGGTGCACGATTCCGATCACCTCGCGCACGCTCGCGGCGGAGCGTTCCGCGAGGAACGCCAGCAGCTCGGGCGTCGGCGAGACGCGCGCGTCGGCGAGAAAGCGGGTGAACAATTTCTCCCGCAGCGTGCGGTCGGGCGCGAACAGCTCGGCGACGAGCCCGCCTTCGAAGCGCGAGCGCAGCCGGTCCTCCAGTCCCTCGATCTGCTTGGGTGGGACGTCGCTGGCGAAGACGAGCTGCTTGCCGGCGGAATGGAAATGATTGAACACGTGGAAGAGCTCTTCCTGCGTACGCTCCTTGCCGCCGACGAACTGCACGTCGTCGATCAGCAGCGCATCGGCGGCGCGATAGCGGGCGCGGAACCGCTCGATCGTGCCGTCCTGCAGCGCCGCGATGAGCTCGTCCATGAAGAGCTGCGCGCCGACGCACGCCACACGATAGTGCGCGCCGTCCCCGGCCCGTTGCGCGAGCTCGTTGCCGATCGCATTGAGCAGGTGCGTCTTGCCGACGCCGCTCGGACCGGCGAGGAACAGTGGGTTGTAGCGGTGGCCGGGCTCGGCGACCACCGCGTCGGCCGCGCGCACCGCCATCTGATTCGACGGGCTCTCCTCGAACGACTCGCGCGCGAACGCGGGCTGCGGACCAGCGGGGGGAACAGCGCCGGCCAACGCGCGCTCGACGAACGCCGTCGCCTCGGACAGGCGCTCGGGATCGCGGAACAGATCGCTGCCGCCGAGCGCCGGATCGACGCTCGACGCCTGCTGTTCGAGCTCGCGCAGCCGCTCGATCGCCTGGGTGAAGCCGCGGATCACTGCCTCGTAGTTCGCCGGTGCCTCGCGCTCGGCCATCATGCGCTCGAGCGCGGCCGTGCGGAATCCCTCGCCCGACCAGTAGGCGACCGCCTCGCCCACGCGAACCTTCCACGGCTCGACGTGCGCCGCCACCGCGCTCGCGATGTCCGTGAGGAAGGAGAGGAACTCGTCCTGCGCCGCGGGCGCGGGGGGCGCGCCCGCCGGCTCCGGCACGCCGATGAGCGCGGCGACCTGCGACGGCGTGAGGTGTCCGTCGAGCGCCTGATGGGCGCTCAGACGATTGAGCGCGCCTTGCAGCTCGCGCACGTTGGTGAACTCGGCGCGCGCGAGCTCCTCGATCACGCCGGGGTGGAAGCTGGCGTGCCGCTCCTCACACTTCGCGCGCAGGATCGCGACGCGCGTCTCGTAGTCCGGCGCACCGATGTCCACGATCAACCCGCCGGTCATCCGGCTCAGCAGGCGCTCATCGACGTCCGCGATCTCGGCGGGCGGCCGATCGCTGGTCATGACGATCTGATGTCCGCTCCCCTGGAGCGAATTGAACAGCCGCAGCAGCTCGCTCTGCGTCTCGCGTCGCCCGGTCAGGAACTGCATGTCGTCGAGCAGCAGGACGTCCACGCGGCCGTAGCGCTGCTTGAACCGGTCCATCTCCGCCGTGGCGATCGCGGCGTGCAGCTGCTCGACGAAGTCCTCGAGCGAGATGTACTCGATGGTGGCGTTGGGATTGCGCGACGCCGCCTGGTTGCCGATGGCGTTGATGAGATGCGTCTTGCCGAGCCCCGCGGCGCTGTAGATGAACAGCGGATTGTAGACCGCGCCGGGCGCGTCGGACACGGCGTGCGCGGCGGCGACGGCGAGCCGGTTGGCCGAGCCGACGACGTAATTGTCGAACCGCGCGCGCTGGTCGACTCGCATGCGCTACGTTCCGCCGCTTCCGGCGCCGGCCGCTGCGGTCGACGAGCCGCCGGCGGCGCTCAGCCGGCGCAGGACGAGCTCGGAGATCCCGCGCAGCGTCTCGAACACGCCGGGTCCGTGCAGCGCGTCGGCCGCGAACTCCGGCGACCCGCGGAAGTTGATCGCGTCGGACAGCTCCTCCGTCGGCAGGATCAGCTCCTTGGGCAGATCCTGTTTGTTGTACTGCACGACGAGCGGCATGGTGCGCGGGTCGACGCCCTGCTCGGCCAGGTTGGCGTGCAGATCCTGGAAGCTTTCGATGTTCTCGGCGAGCTGGCGCGATTGACTGTCGGCGACGAAGACCACGCCGTCGCAGCCCTGCAGCACGAGCTTGCGGGTCGCCTGGTAATAGACCTGGCCCGGTACGGTGTAGAGCTGGAACTTCGTCGTGAACCCGGAGATCGAGCCGAGATCGAGGGGCAGGAAG
>DASXHF010000001.1:0-6101 GCA_036488775.1 Gemmatimonadaceae bacterium
CCCAAGATGAACACTCCCAGGGCCTTGAGCCCTCTGAAGGGCCGGGAGAGACCATCCCGTCGATAGGCCGCCCGTGGACGTGGGGTAACCCACTCCGAGCGCAGCGGTCCTAATCGCCCGTGTGGCTTGACCACTCCCAAAAGTGGACTAACTGCAAGCAGAGCAACGCATTGTTCCGGATTCGTTCAACCACGATCTACCATATCTCCGCTGTCAGATTGCACACCAGTGCATTCGATCGATCTCATATTGTTTTCGCTGGCGATTAGAGCGTAGGGGCCACACCCGTTCCCATCCCGAACACGGTCGTTAAGCCCTACAGCGCCGATGGTACTCCGTCCGAGAGGACGCGGGAGAGTAGGCCATCGCCGGCACCCCCTTAGAAACAGCCCACTCGGCGTCGCCGGTGGGCTGTTTCGTTTTCAGGCCTACCCAGTACCGGGTATGTGGTACCGGGTACCGCGTACCCGCGATTCGGCGCAGCAGAGTCATCGTCGCCGAATCGCCGGTACTCAGTACATCGTACCAGGTACGACGTACGACGTACTATGTACGCCACAGCGAGACAACCTTCGCCTAGACTCATCGCTCATGCCTCGCGCCGGGATCGTCACCGTCGTCGGAAAGCCCAACGCGGGCAAATCCACCCTGCTCAACCGCATCATCGGCGAGAAGTTGAGCATCGTCAGCGACAAGCCGCAGTCCACGCGCGACCGCATCGTCGGGATCCGAACGACCGACGACGTCCAGATGATCATCCTCGATACGCCGGGTCTCTTGAATCCCCGCTACGAGCTGCAGCGCGCCATGCGCAGCACCGCGCTCCGTGCGCTCAAGGACGCCGACATCGTGATCTACCTCGCCGATGCCACCGACCGCGTACCGCCGCCGCTCGTCGACGCCGCGGAGCTCGAGGCACCCCCAAGCGCCCCGGTTTGGACGGTGCTCAACAAGGTCGACGCGATTCGCCCGGCCGAGCGCCAAGAGCTCGCCGCGGCGTTACCCGATGCACGGTTCGTCTCAGCGCTCACGGGCGAGGGGCTGGATTCCCTTCTCAATGACCTGGGATCGGCGCTGCCGGCCAGTCCCTTCCTCTATCCCGAAGACGAGATCAGCACCGCGTCCGTCCGCTTCTTCGTGGGCGAGCTGGTTCGCGAGACGGCGCTCGAGCAGCTCGACGAAGAGGTTCCGTATAGCCTCGCCTGCGAGATCGAGGAGTTTCGGGAGGGGAGCACCCCAGTGTACATTCGGGCGGTCCTCCACGTCGAGCGCGACAGCCAGAAGCGAATCCTGATCGGAGCGAAAGGCCAACGCATCCGCTCCATCGGGAAGGCGGCGAGGGCCAAGGTGGAAGCTTTCGTCGGCGCTCCAGTGTACCTCGACCTCTGGGTCAAAGTCCTCCCGAACTGGCGAAAGAGCGAAAGCGCGGTCCGACGGTTCGGCTATCGCCTTCACGACGATTCTTCGACATGACGCTCTCCCCGAAGCTGCTCGCGATTCTGGTCTGCCCGAAATGCAAAGGGCCACTCGACCATCGGGAAACGGAGCCATCGCTGGTGTGCCCCGCATGCCGACTCCGCTATCCGGTACGTGACGACATTCCGATCATGCTGATCGACGAGGCGACACCGCTCTGAGCACGTATCGCCAGGCAGCACGATCGTGAAGATCCTGCCCGCTCTCCTGATCTTCGTTCCGGTCGCGATCGGAGCGGACCTGATGGACGCGTCACCGGTCGCGGTGTTCGCGCTGAGCGCGCTCGCGATCGTGCCGCTCTCCGGATTCCTCGGCCGTGCGACGGAGGAGATCGCGGGCTACACCGGTCCCATGCTGGGCGGCCTGCTGAATGCGACGCTGGGCAATCTGGCGGAGCTCATCATCGCCCTGCTCGCCCTCCGCGCCGGACTCGTGGACCTCGTGAAGGCCTCCATCACGGGCTCGGTGCTCGGAAATCTGCTGCTCGTCCTCGGCGCGGCGCAGCTCGCGGGGGGATTGCGGCACAAGTCGCAGCGATTCAGTGTCGCGCTCGCCGGCCTGAGCATCTCGCTGCTCGTGGTGGCAGTGATCGGACTGGTGATTCCCGCGCTGTTCCACGCGACGCACACCGATCCGACGCGCGCGCTGACGCGCCGAGTGTCGATCGGCGTGGCCATACTCCTGGCGGCCGGGTACCTGCTGTCGCTGGTCTACACGATGGGGACCCACCGCTCCGTATTCGGTGAGGCCCGGGACGTCGCGAAGGAGTCACATGGCTCACAGGGACCCGCCTGGTCGCTCGCGCGGTCGACGCTGGTGTTGCTCGGATCGGCGGCCTTCGTCGGATGGTTGTCGGAGATCATGGTGGGCTCGACGGAAGAGGCGATCCGTCGCGTCGGCCTGTCGGAGGTGTTCGTTGGGCTGATCGTCGTTCCCATCATCGGCAACGCGGCGGAGCACAGCTCGGCCGTGCTGATGGCGACGAAAAACAGGATGGACCTCGCGGTGTCGATCGCGGTGGGGTCGAGTGCGCAGGTGGCGCTGCTGATCGCGCCGATCCTGGTATTCGCGGGGCTCGCCTTCGGTCAGCCGATGGATCTTGCGTTCAGCGCGTTCGAAGTGGTGTCGGTGGGGCTTGCGGTGGCCGTGGCCACGGCGGTGGTGCGCGACGCCGAAAGCAACTGGCTCGAGGGCGCGTTTCTGCTACTGGTCTACGGCATGCTCGCGATGGCGTTTTTCTACTTCTGAACTGGCGCGCGGTCGGATCGATCGCGCAACTTCTACTGGCGTCGCGGTTTGACTTCACTTCTCGCGCGTCCTATCTTGCCCCTCCACCCCCGTCGGCCCTCTGCGTGGTCAAGAACAGCGCCATCCTTTTCTCTCCGGACGACGCCACTCCGCCTGCCGCGCTGACCGACTGGCTCGCGCGGCAGGCGGACGTCGTGAAGACGGTCCGTCATGTCGACGAGCTGATGGCGATGTCGCTGCGCGGACGGCCGCGAGTGGTCGCTTTCGACGCGCGCTCGACGCCGCAGGTCGTCTACGACGCGTCCGCCCGACTCAAGCGGGACTCGTATACCGGCGTGGTGCCAGCGGTGATCCTGTCGGCCGATGACGACCGGGCGTTCGCCGAGGCGTTCGCGTCCGGCGCGGACGAAGTGGTACGCGAGGGGATCGACACGGCCGAGTTGTTGACGCGGCTCGATGCGATGCTGCGCCGGTCCGACCGCGATCTCGTGGTACATCCATCCACGCGACTGCCGGGCGCGGCGGAGATCGAAGCGGACGTCGCCCGCCGGCTCAAGGCAGAGGTTCGGTTTGCGATGTGCTACGCAGACCTGGACCACTTCAAGGAGTTCAACGACCGCTATTCGTACTACGACGGCGATCGGGTAATCCGCATCCTCGCGAAGATCCTGCACGACGTGGTGAAGGGGGTGTGCGGCGAAGACGGGTTCGTCGGCCACATCGGTGGCGACGATTTCATCTTCGTCATCCCGACGGCGTGCATCACCGAAGTGTGCGCCGAGATCGTGAACGTGTTCGATTTGTTGATCCCCTATCAGTACTCGGAGCAGGACCGGCGGGCCGGTTATTTCTTCGGCAAGGATCGGCGCGGACAGCTGCACCGCGTGCCCCTGATGACGGTGTCGATCGGCGTGGTGACGAACGACCGCCGCCATTTCACGCACGCCGCGCAGGTGAGCGAGCTCGCGACGGAGATGAAGAGCTACGCCAAGACGCTGCCCGGCTCCGTGTATTCGGTCGACCGGCGCACCGATAGCCAGCCCTCGGGTGTCGAGAAGATCTCCAGTTCGGCGTCGGCGGTTCCCGCGGGAGAGAAGGCATGAACGTCATCTGCCCGGAGTGCCGCTCAGTCTTCCGCGTCGACCCGAACAAGGTGCCGGGGCCGACGGTGCGCGCCCGGTGTTCGGTGTGCGGGGGGGTGATCACGATTTCGGCGGGCGCCGGCGATTTCGCCGTCGAGCCGTCGCGCGGTAACTCGGCGCGAGCGAGCACGCCGCCTGCCGCGGCGCCTCGGCCCGCCGCGCCGCCGGCCGCCGCGTCTCGGCCCAGCGCCCCCTCGGCGCCATCCGTCCCGCCTCCACGGCCGACGCCTGCGCCACAGCCATCGGGGTCGTCATCGTTTTCTCGCGCCGCAGTGGACGGCGGTCTACGCGGCACGCCCTCGGCCTTTCCCGTTCCGGCTTCTCCGCCGCCGGTGGCGGCCCGTGCGGGCGTGATCGCACCGCGGTCGACGCCGGCTCCGGCCTCCGCACCGGCTCCGAGCCCGCGGGCCCCGCAGGCAATGCCCGCGGCGATGTCTCCGGTAGCGGCACCGGTGGCACCCGTGTCCCATCGCGCTCCTGTGGCCCAGGCGACCTCGCGCCCGGCCGTCCCCTTCATGCGGCCGCCGGCGGGTGCACCGCCAGGTGGCGGGGGGGCGTCGTCGCCCATGTCACCGACAATGCCGGTCGCCGCGCCGGCGGCCAGGCCAGCGCCGGCCCCACCGGTTGCGGCGCCGTTCGCGCCTCGACCGTCAGTGCTCTCGGTTCCCGTAACGGCGCCGTCCGCGTCCTCGCGACCCGCGGCGGGCCAGACGGTTCCCCCGGCGTCGGCGCCAGCTCCGCGCGTGGGGCCGCCGCCAGTGGCGTCGGCACCGGCCGCGCCTGTACGGCCGGCGCCTCAAGCTCCTCAAGCTCAACCGCCTCAAGCTCAAGCGCCCCAAGCGCCTGCCGTGCCCCGCGCGTCGACTGCGCCCTCGCCGCCAGCCGCCGGCGCGGCGCCGGCTCGACCGCCGATCAATCCATTCCTCGCGAACGACCCGAACGCCAAGGCGAAGCGCCTGGCTCGCGCCCTCGTGTCCGACATCGCCACGTACTTTCCCCAGAAGCGGGAGGAGGGACTGCGGGACGGCACGTTGAAGCAGCTCTTCCGTGAGGAGATCAAGAAGAGCTATGAAGAGTACGTCGAGCAGGTCGGGCGTGAATTCGCCGAGACCACGACGCACTTCCAGGACGCGTTGAACGACGTGCTCGCCGCGGGGAAGAAGCTCTTCTAGTCTGCGGCCGCGGGCGCTATCTTTCCGGTGTCACGTGACCGTGCGAGCCGTCCGCTCTCGAGCCGGACGGCTCGCGTCTTACTTGGGAGAGAGAACGACATGGCGGAGAGTGATCGCGCCCGGCTGCTGTCCTCGTACGACGATCAGCTCGCCGAGCTGAGGAGGTACCTTTGACCTGGACCACAAGCGCGAGGAGCTGAACGCTCTCGAGGCGCGTATGGGTGACGCGGACTTCTGGAACAACCAGGAGCGCGCCCAAGAGGTGGTTCAGCAGGTCAAGGTACTGAAGAACTGGGTCGAGCCGTTCGAATCGCTGCTGGCTCGCGTTGCGAGCGCGCGCGAGCTCGGTGAGCTGCTCGACGTCGAGCCCGACGCGGAGCTCGATGCCGAGCTCGCCGCCGAGCTCACACGACTCGGCGACGCCCTCGAGGAATTCCGTCTTCGGTCGTTGCTCTCGCATCCGGACGACTTCCGCGACGCCCAGCTCGAGATCAGTGCGGGCGCCGGTGGGACGGAGGCGCAGGACTGGGCCGAGATGCTCAAGCGCATGTATACGCGGTGGGCCGAGCGAAAAGGGTACACCGTCGACATCCTGGACGAGAGCGAGGGCGAGGAGGCCGGGATCAAGGGCGCCGTCCTCGAGATCAAGGGTCTGAACGCCTACGGTTTTCTCAAAGCGGAGTCCGGCGTGCACCGGCTCGTGCGCATCTCTCCATATGACGCGCAGGCGCGGCGGCACACCAGCTTCGCCTCGGTGTTCATCTATCCCGTGGTGGACACAGACATCAACATCGAGATCCGCGACGAGGATCTGAAGATCGACGTCTACCGGGCCTCCGGGGCCGGCGGGCAGCACGTCAACAAGACCAGCTCGGCGGTGCGCATCACCCACATCCCGAGCGGCGTGGTCACCGCGTCGCAACAGGAGCGGTCGCAGTTCAAGAACAAGGCGACGGCGATGAAGATGTTGAAGAACCGCCTGTATCAGATCGAGCTCAACAAGCAGCTCGCGAAGAAGGCCGAGATGGATGCGAACAAGTCGGACGTCACGTTCGGCAGCCAG
>DASXHF010000022.1:0-4175 GCA_036488775.1 Gemmatimonadaceae bacterium
GTGAGCTGGGTGTCCGGCGTGAGGTGCTGCCACCGCTGCAGGAACCGCGCGAATGTCTCGACCGGCACCGCCTCGATCTGCTTCCGCGCCTGCGCCAGCTCGCGCCGTCTCGCCTGCTCGAGCAGACGGCGCGAGCTCCAGCGCGGCGTCTCGCGGTCGCCGCCGAACACGCCGCGCACCAGCACCCCGTTCCGCTCCCACTCCTCGAGCCGGCGCTGCACCCACGCTGCGTCGAAGTCGTAGCGCGCCCGCACGTCGTCCACCGACACGGGACCGGCGAGCGACACGAATCGCGCGAGGATCTCGCGTCGCGCCGCGCGCTCCGTGAGCGCCGCTTCGCGGAGTGGGGCCGGTATCGCCTGCTCTGCCGATGCCGGGGTAACCGCGCTGCCCACGTGCAACCTCGCCATTCGCTCGGCACCGAACGCCGCGAGATATCGCGCGTAGCTGTCCACCAACAGAAAGCGTCGCTCCTCGCCGTTCGATGTCGGCAGCTGCGCCGCCACGAGCCGCCCGCTCTCCAACAGCGCGGCGATCGGGTCACCGCGCCGTAGCTCGACAGCGGGCGCCACGCGCGCTTCCAGTTCCGCGCGTGTCAGATCGCCCGCCCGGTCGACGAGCACCGCCAGCTCGTCCGCGTCGCGCGCCTGGCGTCCAGCCGCCGTACCGCGCCGGCGCGAGAGCACTTCGCCGAGCATCACGAGCGTCGCGTCGTCGGCGCCCTGGCCGCCCATCAACTCGTCCAGCAGCGCGCGATCGAGCGACAGCAGCGCCGCACGCTCCTCGGCGCGCGGCGTATCCTTCCCGTACATGTGATCGATCACGAACCCGAACTGCAGCGACGCCGCGAAGGGCGATGGAATCTCCGTCTCCACCGTCCGGATCGTGATCGCACCCGACGCGATCCTTTCGAGCACTTCGCGCAGCGCCGCCATGTCGAACGCATCCTGCAGCACGTCACGGTACGTCTCGACGAGAATCGGGAACGACGGCCAATTGCGGACCGCCTGCAGCAGATCGAGCGCCTTCAGCCGCTGCAGCCAGAGCGGCATGCGGCGTCGGGGATTGCCGCGCGGCAGCAGTAGCGCGCGGGCGGCGTTCATCCTGAACCGCGCCCCGAACAGCGACGACTGCCCCACCTCCTCCAGCACCAGCGACTCGGCTTCCTCCACGCCGAGCATCCGGATCATCTCCGTCGGCGGTGCCGAACCGAGGTCGGGGAGGCGGAGCATCAGCCCGTCGTCCGTCGTCTGTACCTGCACGTCGACGCCGAGCCGCTCGCGCATGCGCCGGCCGAGCGCCATTCCCCACGGTGCGTTCACCCGTCCGCCGAACGGCGCGTGCAGCACCATGCGTACGGAGCCGACCTCGTCGCGGAAATGTTCGAGCACCAGATGCGATTCGTCCGGCACGATGCGAGTGACCGCGCGCTGCGCCTGCACGTATTCCACGAGCGACCGCGTCGTCGGCTCGTCCGCGTGGTGGTGCTCCTCGATCGCCCGCAGGTCCTCGAGCGTGCGGGCTTCGTCGAGCTCGCGGCGCAGCGCGCCGACGCGTGGCGTGAGGTGGCTCGAGCGCGCCATGAATTCCCCGTGCCAGAACGGCATCCGCGCCGGTGCGCCCGGTGCCGGCACGACAACGACGCGATCGTGCTCGATCGTGCGGATGCGCCAGGTGGAGCTGCCGAGCTGGAACGCGTCGCCGACGCGCGACTCGTGCACGAACTCCTCGTCCAGCTCACCGAGTCGAGTCTTGTCCGGGAGGTTGACGGTGTAGAGGCCGCGATCGGGGATCGTGCCGCCGGAGATCGTCGCCACCATGCGCGCACCGCGGGTCGGCGTGAGTCGATCCGTGATCCGGTCCCAGTGGATTCGCGCGTCCAGCTCTCCCGCCACGTCGCTCGGATACTTGCCGGAGAGCATGCCGAGCACCTCGTCGAACGCTGCGCGGCTGAGATCGTGATAGGGGTACGCTCGGCGCACGAAGTCGAAGAGCTCCGCGCTCGTCCACTCCGGCGTGTCGCTGGCCACGCAGGCGACGACGATCTGGGCGAGCACATCGAGCGCGTTCTGTACGACCTTGGTTGGCTCCACGTCGCCCGTGCGCATCGCGTCGAGGATCGCCAGCTGTTCGAGCGCATCGTCGCGAAAGGTCGGGATGAAGATGCCGCGCGACGTCGCCTCGAGCGAGTGACCCGCTCGGCCGACGCGCTGCAGTGCCGCCGCGACCCGCTTCGGGCTCTGGAGCTGCACCACCAGGTCCACCGAGCCGACGTCGATGCCCAGCTCGAGCGAGCTGGTGGTGACGAGCGCGCGCAGCTCCCCCGCTTTTAGTCGCTCTTCGAGTATAAATCGGCGTTCGCGCGAGAGCGAGCCGTGGTACGGGAGCGCCAGCTCCTCGCCGGCCAGCGCGTTGACGCGCGCCGCCATTCGTTCCGCCTGCGCGCGGTTGTTGACGAACACCAGCGTCGTGCGCGCGCCGCGGATCTGGTCGAGGACGAGGGGCGCCACCGACGTCCAGATCGTTCCGCCGACGTTCGCGAGGTCGTCGACCGGCGAGAGCACCTTCGTCTCCATCCGCTTGACCAGCCCACAGTCGACGATTCGAACGGGGCGGAAGACGGCGGTCGTTTCACCAGGCTCACACCCGCCGAGGAACCGGGCTATCTCGTCCAACGGCTTCTGCGTCGCCGACAGTCCGATACGCTGTGGTGCCTCGGGCGCGAGACGGGCCAGCCGCTCGAGCGTGAGCGCCAGGTGCGATCCGCGCTTCGTGCCCGCCACCGCATGGATCTCGTCGACGATCACCGCGCGGAGCGCGCTGAAGATCGTGCGACCGCGCACGCTGGTGAGCAGGATGTGCAGCGATTCCGGCGTCGTGATCAGGATGTGCGGCGTCTTTCGCAACATCCGGGCGCGTGCCGACGCCGGCGTGTCGCCCGTGCGGACGCCGACGCGGATCTCCGGGAACTTGATCCCTTCGCGCTCGAACCGTTCCTTCAGCTCCGCGAGCGGCTTCTCGAGGTTGCGCTGGACGTCGTTGTTGAGCGCCTTGAGCGGCGAGACGTAGAGCAGGTGCACCGCGTTCGCGAGCGGGTGTTCGAGCCCTTCGGTGATGAGCGCGTTGAGCTCCCAGAGGAACGCCGCGAGGGTCTTTCCCGTCCCCGTCGGAGCGAGGATGAGCGTATCCTCGCCTTCCGCGATCGCCGGCCACCCCGCGCGTTGCGGCGCCGACGGCTCGCCGAGCGTCTCGGCGAACCACCGTTGGACGGTGGGGTGGAAGAGGGCGAGGGCGTCCGGTGGCATGTTCTAATGAAAGTGCGAGAAGTGTGCGCGGGGTGGGAGGCCCGGCTCATGGCCCTCGAACCAACCCGTGCGCACCGGGTATGTCGATTGGAGGTGCCAAATGCCCCAATTGCTCGCACGCTGGGCCCGCCGGAGCGGGCTCGCCATCGTTCTTGTGCTCACGAGCGCCGCCGGTGCGGCCGCCATGCAGGACCCCATCGCCGCCCCGCCGTCCGCCGTGGTGGTCACGGAGCGGGACATCGCTGCCTCGAACGCGAAGATCGGCGCCGCCTTCAGCGCCCTCGCCGCTATGTGGACCGCCGACTTCGACCGGATCGGCGCCCGGTTCGTCGTCCCGTCCGTGGTACGCTTCCGCGGGCCCGTCCGCACCGCCTGCGGATTCCTGCGCGGCGACAACGCGCTTTATTGCCCCTCGCGCAACGTCATCTACTTCGACGAGGTGTTCGTCGCTCGGCAGGCCAAGATCGCGGCCCAGGAGCTGGGCACTGACGGCGACATGGCGGCGATCGGGATCATCGCCCATGAGGTGGGACACGCCGTCGCCATGCAGGTGGGCGAAGACTCGCCCGTTCCTTACCGCAACGAGGCGACTGCCGACTGCCTCGCCGGGGCCTTTGCGCAGCGCGCCAAGCAGGACGGCTCGCTCGAGAAAGGGGATCTGGAGGAGGCGTTCTTTGGGATGGCCGCGGCCGGTGACCCTCCGCTCCGTCTGAGCGGCGATCCACGGTACGACGCGCGACTCGTGCGAATGGCGTCGATGACGGGCCACGGGTCGCGCGACCAGCGTCAGCAGAACTTCAGATCGGGATACGAGGGGGGAGCGGGAGCGTGTTTGGCGGAGTTCCGATGACTCCGACTGCGGTCAACTGA
>DASXHF010000040.1:0-7196 GCA_036488775.1 Gemmatimonadaceae bacterium
GGCACAGCAGCGCTGCTATCGCCGTGCGTCGCGCGCTGCCGGAGCGCGCGCAACTCCTCGGCGGCACGGTTCGCGTCGCTCAGCAGATCGCGCGCACGCATGTTGTGGGCGAACTGTTCGGCCAGGACGCTCTGCGTTACACCGTCGCGAGTGGCGCGAGGGTCGGCGCGGAGAGTGAGTGGCTCGGAGAAGCTCTCACCGTTCGCGGTGAGGCGAACGGTGTACGTGCCCGGCGGCGCCATCGGCCCATTCCGTCCCCGCTGCGCGCCGCCGGCGCCCCACGGACCGGGATAGGTCATGTCCCAGATGACGCGATTGAGACCAGCCCGGGTCGTCAACCGTGGCGTGCCGGCGCGCACCAACGAGGTGTCGCGCACACTGTCGCTCGAGAAGCTGCGGATGACCTTGCCGGCGGCGTCGAGGACGTCGAGGGTGAGCGGCGTGCCCGCGGCGCCGACCCAGTAGTCGATCATCGCGCCGGGAGCGGGATACTGCGGCGTATCGTCGCTCGCGCCGCGATCGCCTTCGATGCCGCCGAAGCCAGCGCGGTAGCGATAGCGAATGGCGGCGCGCGGCCGCACGAGGCGCGCGCGCGATGCGACGAATGCGTCGCTCATCGCGTGCAGCGGCGTGAGATCGTCGAGGATCCAGAAGGCGCGTCCCTGCGTCGAGAGAACGAGGTCCTGCCGGTGCACTCGAATGTCGGTGACGGGCGTGACGGGCAGATTGAGCTGCAACGGACGCCAGTGCGCTCCGTCGTCGAACGACAGGTACATCCCGAACTCGGTGCCGGCGTAGAGCAGGCCCGGTCGATCGGGATCTTCACGCACGACGCGCGTCGGCGCATCGGCGGGGATCCCGTTGGTTCCCGTGGTGAGCCGGGTCCAGCTCTTCCCGTAATCTTCCGTCTTGTAGATGTACGGTTGGAAGTCGCCGAGCAGATAGCGCAGCACGGCGATGTACGCGGCGCCGGGACGGGTCGGCGACGGCTCGATGTTCTGGACGCGGCCACCGGGCGGGAGGTCTTTCGGCGTGACGTTCGTCCAGGTCTTGCCGGCATCACGCGTCAGGTAGACCGGGCCGTCGTTGGCGCCGGTCCAGATCACGCCCGGAGTGAGCGGCGACTCGCGGATCGCGTACAGCGTCGCGTACATCTCCTCGCCCGTGACGTCGATCGTGATCGGTGTGCCGGAGATGGTCGCGCGGTACCGTGGATCGTTCGCAGTGAGGTCGGGGCTGATGCGCTCCCAGGTGATCCCCTCGTCGCGCGAGCGGTGGAGGTACTGCGAGCCGTAGTAGACGGTGTGCGGCTCGTGTGGAGAGACTTCCATCGGCGAGACGCGCTGGAAGCGGTAGCGCAGATCCTGATTCGCGTTGCCGTAGAGTGACTGCGCGCCAACCCAGTATTGCCGCTCCTGTCCGACACGAAGGCTCATGCGGCTGAACTGGCCCTTGCAGCCGCCGTAGACGGTGTCGGGGTTGGTGCGGTTGGGGATGATCGGTCCCGTCTCACAGCCGGGTCCCTGCCTCCAGCTCTGAATCGGATCGTCCAGCCCGTTCGCGCCGACGGGAAGGCTCGGCACGATGAGGGTGCTGTTGTCCTGCTGCGCGCCGTAGAGGCGATATGGATACTGCTCGTCGACGGCGACCTGGTAGATCTCGGCGGTCGGCTGATTCTCCTGAGTGCTCCACGTCACTCCGCCATTGAGCGTGACGTTCGCGCCGCCGTCGTTGGACTCGATGAAGATGCGACCGTCGCGCGGATTGATCCACATGCCCTGATTGTCGCCGTGCGGCGTCCGCATCGTGCGAAAGGTGCGCCCGCCGTCGGTCGACTTGTAGAAGCTTTCCGTCCCGACGTAGACGACGTCGGCGTTCGTGGGATCGACGTCGACGTGGTCGTAATAGAACGGGCGCGTGATGAGGCCCGGCGTGGTGTTGACGAGCGTCCAGTGCTCGCCCGCGTCCTCCGAGCGATAGAGGCCGCCGCCGACCTTCGCTTCCACGAGGGCATACACCCGGTTCGGCGTCGCCGCCGAGAGAGCGAGGTTGCTCTTGCCGACGACGCCGGTCGGCAGACCGCCGCCGAGCTTGGACCAGTGGTCTCCCCCGTCGACGCTCTTGTAGATGCCGTCTTCGGCGCCGCCGCTGATGATGGTCCAGGGGCGACGCGCGCCATGCCATATCGACGCAAAGACGACGTTGGGATTGCCGGGCTGTAGCTCGATGTCGACGGCGCCCGTGCTGTCGGAGAGGAAGAGCAGGCGCTGCCAGGTCGCGCCACCGTCGCGCGTCCGATAAACGCCACGAGTCGGCCCGATGGCAAATGGATTGCCGACGACGGCGGCGTAGACGACGTCGGGATTGGTCGGGTGAACGACGATCGCGCCGATCTGTCCCGCGTCGCGGAGGCCGACGAAGCGCCAGGTTCGACCTGCGTCGATCGACTTGTAGATCCCCTTGCCGATGGAGACGTTGCTGCGGATGCCCGCCGAGCCAGTGCCGACGTAGACGACGTTCGGGTCGGAGTCGGCGACGTCGAGCGCGCCGATGGACGCGGTGGCGAAGCCGCTCGCGTCGGAGACGTTGTGCCAGGTGATGCCAGCGTCGGTGGTCTTCCACACGCCGCCACCGGTCGACCCGAAGTAGAAGGTATGCGGCTCCTGCACCACGCCGGTGACCGCGGTGACTCGACCGCCGCGCGCGGGGCCGACCATCCGGTATCGCATTCCGCTGAGCCGGGCGGGATCGAAACCGGCGACGTCGGCGGCGGGACGTCCTTGTCCATGTGCGGTCGTCGCGAGCTGCGACGTCGCGATGCAGGTGAGGGCGAGCGAGAGCAGACGACGGTGCGGAAGGCGCATGCGAGTCCGGTGACGGGAGGGAGAAGGTTGGATGAATTTATCGACGTGCGCCGATCAGCGTGTCGACCTGCCGCAGGCGATCGGCGATCGCGGCTTCGGTCTGCGACGTGAGCGGGGCGTCGGAGCCCTCGACGATCGCGTAGAGATCGGCGAGCTCGCCGGCGAGTCGGCCGAGCGAGGCGCGGTCGGCGGGCGGAGTGCGTCCGGCGCCCGGTGACGCCGTGGTGCCTGCCGCCGCCGGAGTCGTGGTGGTATCGCGCGTCGCCGCGGGGCGCTGCGCCGCTGCGACTCGATCGAGCGCCTGCACGAGCTGCGTCGCGAGCGCGAATTGCCGTGCGAGAACCACCGGCGCCACTTTCACGCGCGGATCCATGCGCACGACGAGCGGCTGCGACACGGTGCGCCCGTTGGCCGACAGCCGCACGGTGTAGGTGCCGGGCGACGCCCATGGTCCGCGCGGCTCGGCGGGGGTGTTCATGTAGGTGGCCGAGATCGGATACTCGAAGTGCGGCGCCGCGGGGGTGGGATAATGGAGATCCCAGACGAAGCGGTGCATGCCGGTGGCGCCGGACACCCGTTGCGGCGGGCGGATCCAGTAATCGGGGATGTTGCGATCGGGCACCGGCAGCTCGACCGGATCGGTGCTCCGGAAGCGGCGGACGAGCTGTCCGGTCGGAGAGAGAATCTCGAGCGTGACGACGTCGGCCGGCGACTGGAGGTAATAGTCGAGGATCGCGCCATCAGGGGGATTGTCGCCGGCCGGCTCCTCCTGAGGCATCGGAGTATCGGTGTACTTGTTCCAGCGCACGCGTGTGGCGCGCTGCGGCGCGAAGAGCACCACGGCGGCGGTGGTCGTGGCCGTGGCGAGCTGCCGGAGCGGCGTCACGTCGTCGAGAATCCAGAACGAGCGTCCATGCGTCGCCACCGCGATGTCATCGTCCTTGACGACGAGATCGCGGATGGAAGTGGCCGGCATGTTGAGACGGAGCGACTGCCAGTGGTCGCCGTCGTCGAAGGAGACGTAGACCGCGCGCTCGTTGCCGGCGTAGAGGAGTCCGCGGCGCACCGGATCTTCGCGCACGACGTTGACGATCGCGCCGTCGGGGAGACCGGTGACGATCTCCTTCCAGGTCGCGCCGCCGTCGTGGGTGCGGAAGACGTGCGGGTGCAGCTCGTCGAGCCGGAAGGTGTTGACGGCGGCATACGCCGATTTCGGATCGAAGCGTGAGGCGTCGATGAGCGAGATCTTGGCCCATGGACGGTTGCGCAGCGCGGGCGGAGTGACGTCGCGCCAGGTGGCGCCACCGTTGGTGGTGACCTGAATCAATCCGTCATCGGTGCCGGCCCACAGAACGTTCGCATCGCGGTAGGACGGCGCCAGCGTGTACACGACGCCGCGGTGCTTGCCCTTCTCGGGATCGAGCGAGGTGAAGATGCCGAGGTTCGACGGCACGGACGGAGCGGGACGGGTGAGGTCGGGGCTGATCTGCGTCCAGTGCGCGCCGCCGTCTCGCGTCTTCCAGACGACGTTCGATGCAAAGTAGAGGGCGTGGGAGTCGACAGGGGAGAAGATCACCGGCTGCGTGCGCACGACGCGATAGCCCGAATCGCGGAGTGCCTTCGGCGCGATCTGCTGCACGTCGCCCGTGCGACGGTCGTAGCGCGTGAGCTTTCCACCGTACACGACGTCGGGGTCGAGCGGGTCGGGCGCGGCATAGCCGTACTCCTCCAACCCCACCGGATGCCAGTCGCGGATGTTGATCTGACCGTCGTCGCCGCGACTCGACACGCACGCCGATCCGCTCTCCTGCTGTCCACCGCAGAGGCGGTAGGGGAAGGCGTTGTCGGCGGTGACGTGATAGAACTGCGCGGTCGGCTGGTTGTACCACGAGCTCCAGCTGTCGCCGCCGTTCACGGTGATCATCGCGCCCTGGTCGGACGCGAGCAGGATGATCCGCGGGTCGTTCGGGTTGATCCAGAGACGGTGATAGTCGTCGCCACCGGGCGCGCCGCGGAAGGCGGTGAAGGAGCGACCGCCGTCGGTGGATTTCCACGTCACGACGTTCGCGTCGTACACGACGTCGGCGTTCTTCGGATCGACGCGCAGCTCGGCGAAGTCGGAGCCACGCCCCCAGAGACGCGGATCGGCGTTGACGAGCGCCCAACTCTCGCCGGCGTCGTCGGAGCGATACAATCCGCCGGCGCGCGACGCGTCGACGAGCGCATAGATACGGCCCGGCCGATTCGGCGCGATCGCGATGCCGATGCGGCCGAGTCCCTCCGACGGAAGTCCGGTCGCGAGCTGGCGCCAGGTCGTTCCGCCGTCGATCGACTTGAACAGACCGCTGCCGGGTCCATTGAACGAGCTGCCCACTTCCCACGGCGCCTGACGCCCCGCCCACAAGTCGGCGTACATCGTGTTGGGATTGGCGGGATCGAACACGACGTCGACGGCGCCCGTGTTCTCGTCCTTGTAAAGCACCTTGGTCCAGCTGGCGCCGCCGTCCGTGGACCTGAAAACGCCGCGCTCGACGTTGGGCCCGTACGGGTGACCGAGCACCGCGGCGAACACGCGGTTGGGATCACGCGGATCGACGATGACGGCGGGGATCTGCTGCCCGTCGCGCAGGCCGAGATGGGTCCAGTGCGCGCCACCGTCGGTGGACCTGTAGATGCCGTCGCCCGTGGAGAGATCGGGGCGCTGCAATCCCTCGCCGCTGCCGACGTAGATGACGTTCGGATCGGAGGGCGCGATGGCGAGCGCGCCGACGGAGCCGGTCGGCTGATCGTCGAAGATGGGACGCCAGACGCGCCCGTAGTCGGTGCTCTTCCAGACGCCGCCGTTGTTGACGCCGATGTAGAAGACGTTCGGCTGTCCGGGCACGCCGACGGCCCCGACGGTGCGTCCGCCGCGATACGGACCGATCATGCGCCATCGCAACGAGCCGAGGAGCGCCGAGTCGACTTGCTGCGCGGCGAGTGTCGGCGGGGAGAGTGTGACGAGCAGGAGAGCGAACGCGATGCGACGCGAGAAAGACACGAGTAGCTCCGAGGTGCCTGGATGAGACCGGGACGGTGCCGCGAATCTGCAGTGTCCGGCAGGCGACTCGCAACGGCCGTCGGCCTTCGACGAGGCGTGGCCCATGCGTGGAGGAATCTTCGTCGCGCTCGCGGAGTTGATCCATGACCGAGCACGACAACCCCTCACGGTCGCCATTCATGAGAGTCGAGATCTGGTCCGACATCGCGTGTCCCTGGTGCTACATCGGCAAGCGTCGGTTCGAGAAGGCGCTCGCCGAGTTCGAGCATCGCGACGAGCTGGAGGTGATCTGGCGCAGCTTCGAGCTCGATCCCAACGCGCCGTCGGGCTACGAAGAATCGCAGGACGTCCTGCTCGCCAAGAAGTACGGGGTGTCGGCCGAGCAGGCGCGAGCGATGACTTCCCGTGTCGCGGCAGAGGCGCGCAAGGAGGGACTCGAGTTCCGCTTCGACATCATGAAGCCCGGCAACACCTTCGACGCGCACCGAGTGGCTCACCTCGCCGCGACGGTTGGGCTGCGCGAGGCGGTGGTCGAGCGGTTCTTCCGCGGGTACTTCACCGAAGGCGCGCCGATCGGCGACAAGGCGACGGTGCTCTATCTCGCCACCGATGCGGGCCTCGAGCCGGCCGCAGTGCAGGCGACGCTCGACAGCGATGCGTACGCGGACGCCGTGCGCGCGGACGAGGCGCGTGCGCGCAGCCTCGGCATTACCGGCGTGCCGTTCTTCGCGATCGACGAGCGCTACGGCGTGTCGGGAGCACAGTCGCCCGAGATGCTGCTGGAAGCGCTGCGGCGTGCGCATGGCGAATCGAAACTGGTGGTCGTCGCGGGAAACGACGAGGCCAGCTGCGACGACGAGAGTTGTGCGATCTGAGCGATACCGCAATTAGCGCGTGACGCACGTCACATATCGTGACGCCGTGTGCGCGGCGCGGAATGCGGCACATCCGTTGCGCCTATGCGCGGTTTCCTCGGCGACATGCGTCGAGTGGGACGCAACGACGTGGTCGTTGCCGTTGCGGCCCACCCATTCACCGCCCATGGGGAGTTGCGATTTGGGGGACGTGCAGCGGAGGTATCAGATGAACAGTGGAGCGATGCGCACAGGCATCTTGACTCTCGTGGCGCTGGGCGCCGTAGCGGCGTCGTCAGCGAATGCTCAGACCACCAGGACTCGGCGTGCACAACCGTCGACGCGAATTCCGGTGAGCAAGGAACCATCCGCACCGCCGGACACTGCGGCCACTCCGGCACCAGCGCCGGCGCCCGCACCAGCACCGGTGGTGGAGAC
>DASXHF010000115.1:0-11280 GCA_036488775.1 Gemmatimonadaceae bacterium
TCGGGCTCGAGCCCGCGGCGGGCGGGGAAGCACCGACGTCCGGCGAACAGACGGTGTTGTTCCGGGCCCCGTATCGCATGGAGATCAACACGATGTACGACGTGTCGCCAGACGGGAAGCGATTCGTGATCGTCCGGCAGCAGCCGTGAGGCAGTTCGGTCAGCCTCCATCGGGGACTTCGAATGTCGGCAGGTCTGTCGCGACACTGGCGTTCGCCAGGACTACCGTGGCGTTTCGCTTGAGCCCTTGCAGCTTCGCCCGCTTCATCGGCGAGCCTTTGAACGCGGCGGAGAACTCCTCCTGGTTCATCGCCAGCAACTCACACGCGAGCGTTCGCGCGTCCTTGCCAGCGAGTACCTCGCGTGGCGCGAATGGCGAATCGTCGGGCAGCTCGCGCGCGAAGCGGACGTTCCACGGACAAACATCCTGGCAGATGTCGCACCCGTAGATCATCTCGCCAATCTGTTCGCGTAGCGCGACTGGAATCTCCTCGCGCAGCTCGATCGTGAGATACGAGATGCACCGCGTCGCATCGAGCGTGCGCGGCGCGACGATCGCGCCGGTCGGACACGCCTCGATGCATCGCGTACAGGTACCACAGCGGTCGGCCTCGAACGGCGCATCCATCTCGAGCTCGAGATCGAGCACCAGAGCGCCGAGAAAAAAGAACGATCCGCGATCCGGATTGATCAGGTTCGTATTCTTGCCGAACCAGCCGAGTCCCGCGCGCCGCGCGAGATCGCGCTCGAGAACGGGGCCGGTGTCGACGTACGGCTTGCCGGCGATCGTGCGGCCGGCATCGCGCTCGAGGCGCGCGTGCACCTCACGCAGGCGGGCCTCCATGACGTCGTGATAGTCATCCCCGCGCGCATACCGCGCGACCGGACCGCTCGGCTCCTTTCCACCGTAGTCGAGCGCGACGACGAGCGCGTGCGTCGTGCCTGGAACGGGGAGCCGCGTGTCGCGGCGCTTCTCCGCGCCGCGCGCCAGATACTCCATCGTGCCGGCGTAGCCCGCGTCGATCCAGTCGTCGAACACCGATGCTGAATCGGCGGGGCCGAGCGCGGCGACGCCGGCGAGATCGAAGCCGAGCGCGTAGGCGTGGGCCTTCGCGCGCCGGGTCAGCTCGGCCGGCGATGGCGCGATCGACGGCGCGTCGGCGAGCGCGTCGATCACGAGTCCCGCACCGCCCATCGCGCGTAGCGCTCGATGTCCTCGGCCGGAGGCACGACGTCGTAGTCACCGTAGGCGGTGTGCAACCGCCAACGGACGTAGTCGGTCGCCGGCAGCGGGAGAAAGGGAAAGCGGCGCCACCAGTGGCGGCGGCGGAATCGCCACGCCACGCGAAGCAGCGCCGTCCCGGTGGCGGGACGTCGAATGGCCCGCAGTGCGAGCCTCAGCGTAAGGCGAGTCCAACGCATCCTGAATAAGTTGCTCGAATGCGACTCCTCGATCAACTGATCTCGCTTGCGGGCGCGGCGATGATCCTCGCCGGCTACCTGGCGCTGCAGCGCGGCTGGCTCCAGCGCGAGAGCCGGGCGTTCAACACGCTCAACTTCGTCGGCTCGGCGCTGCTCACCTACGTCGCGGTGCTCGACCGCCGCATCGGATTCATCATCCTCGAAGCGGCGTGGGCACTCCTCTCGCTACCAGGAATGCTGCGGCCCGCGCGGACGACCCGAAATGCGTGAACGGGGGTAACAGCAGCACATGGGCGCTCGGCATTCGAGACTTCGATACGGAATTGCGACGGACGAGCGCGCCAAGGTGACCCAGGTTACGGCGCCCCCCGTGCACTCGCGGCTGTTTGCCGACACCTCGATGCCGAGCTTCCCGTGACTCAGTCCGCCGACGCGCCGACGCCCAAAGCACTCGCCGACCTCGTCGCGCGGTGCGATCAGATCAACCGATTCGAGACGCAGCTCACCGCGGCGGAGGAGACGCGCATCGCCGCGCTCGCTGCCGGGATCCTCGTCATGCGGCAGGTGCTCGACCTCCGGCCGATCGATCCGGACAAGCTGCCGATGCGTCAGGGACGCATCCAACATTGGGCGCTCACCGGGGGGCACCTGCGGGAGGCCGAGACCGCCGCGATCCGTGCGGCGCGCTGCACGTTCGTGCTGGACGAGCACGAGCAGGTCAAGATGCTCTCACGCGCCACGTGGCGCGGACAATGGCGGGCGGTGACGCTCTGGAAGAATGGCGAGCGCGGCGTCTCGGCGGCGGCGATGCTCGAGTTCCTGACACGACTGGCCGAGCTCGCCCAGCGAAGGGCGCCGGACGTCGCTCGTGCCCTCCTGTCGCGGAGCGAAGCACTCGCCAAGACGGACGAGCTGGTGGCCGGCGGGGCGAGGTCGCGCGGCGGGTGAGCGGAGGACGCTAGAGGAAGGAGCGCCCGTCGAGCACGACGGGCGGTTCTGCACCCAACGCGTCGAGCGCGCTGGCGAACACGTCCGTTGTACGACGAGGCACCCGCGCCACCGGACGATTGGTCAGCAGCGGCACGAGCATGTGCTCGCGATGGAGCGCGCCATGCGCGCTGCGGTGCGGAATGGGCTCGTATCGATCGCGAAAGTCGTAGCCCGGCGCCGCCGACAGGATGAGATCGCCCGCACGCGCGGACGCCGCCAGCAGGGCGATCTGGACGACGGCATCGGGATAGGCGGTGTGCATGGTCGCCTCCCAGAGCGTGTCGGCGTCGCCCTCGACGGCGCTGCCGATGCCGAGCGGGTCACCGGTCTCCGGCAGATAGGAGAAACGCCCTCGATCGTGGCGCACCCGCGCCGTGCCACGCTCGGCGTGTCGCACGTCGCACGAGCCGTCGACGTCGGGGAGCAGGAGGAGATCGACCGACGGCCGTGCGAGCAAGGCGTCGGCGAGTGGCGCCCACTGCGCCGCGAGTCCTCGCCATCCACGGCGGACGCGCGATTCGAGGTCGACGTAGAGGTGGGCCATTGCGTTGCCGCTCACCATCACGGCGACCGCCGGCGCGATGCCGACCGCGAAGGGATGCGCGACGGTGCGGTGGCCGGCGCTCGCGACGAGGCTCGCGAGGTCGTCGTGGGTGTGCACCGCGCTGTGGCCATGATCGCTCGCGATCCACAGATGGGTCTCGTGCCACCGGCCGACCCGCTCGGCGTCGTCACGAAGGCGGTGGACGACGTCGTCCACGATGACCAGCGCGTCGCCGACGAGCGGGTCGTCGTGGCCGCGCGCGTGCGACGCCTTGTCGACGCCGGTGAGGGCGGCGAACAGAAAGTCGGGCTGGTCGTCGCGCATCCGGCGGACGATCTCGTCGGCGACGGCGCGGTCGAGCTCGAGCCAGCGGGCGGGGTCGCCCCGAAAGTGGGTGAGCGCCGCGTGCAGCGCCGAGCGCAGGGTGAGCGTGCCGATCCGGCGCTCGGGTGACAGCCCCCGCGTCACGACGCTCAACGCGGCGATGCTGTTCGGGACCAGCTCGAAGATCGTCGGCGCGCTCGCGTCGAGATCACCGTCGACGCGCCACATCTCGTATCCCACGTAGCTGCGCGCGTAGTCGGGCCATCCGCACGCGGTGCGCGACCGGTCGTACCAGCGCAGTCCGGGCAATCCGATGGGCCCGGGAAAACGGCCGAGCAGGAAGGGAGTGTATGCGGGGCCCGTCACCGAGGGGAACACGGACGTGACTTCGTGGAGCGCGCCCTCGGTGCGCAGCCGTCGCAGCGCGGGATAGCGTGTGAGGTCGCCGGCGAGCGCATCCGGGCGCGCGCCGTCGGCGACGAGCAGAATTACCGGCACGCGGTCTCGGAGTGCGGCATGGCGTAAGAAACATCGGGTTGCCAGGGCCAAGCAAGCGCGCGGCGCTCGCTGGCGCGACGCGCGCCCATTCGACTACACTCACGCATGCCAACACGCAAGAACAACTCGACGCGATCGACGCGCAACGGCTCGACGCCGGAGACGACGACCGGCGCGAAGGCGAAGAAGGCCCCGAAGGGCGCGCGTGCGCCTCGAACGGCATCGGGTAAGCGCGCGGGTCCGGCGCAGCTGGCGGTCGCGCAGGCCGAGGCGACCGAGGGGCTGCGCGAACGCACGGAGGCGGGACACCGGGCGGCGGGACGCACGCCACCGTCACAGTCGTCGCCGTTACGTGTCTCGGGTGCCGCCCGCAAAGTCGACGACGACCTGCGCGACTTCGTCGGACCGGTCACGGAAGACGAGAAGCTGCTGCAGATCCCCGGCAGCGATCGCCGCGGCGCCCGCGACTTCACGCGGACCGACACCTGGCGCGTCCTGCGCATCATGGGCGAGTTCATCGAAGGGTTCGACAACTTCTCATCGATCGAGAAGGGCGTGTCGATCTTCGGGTCGGCGCGCACCTCGCCGGACGATCCGCAATACCTCGCCGCCCAGGAAACGGGGCGCCTGCTCGCGCTCGCGGGGTATTCGATCATCACGGGGGCGGGCCCGGGCATCATGGAAGCGGCCAACAAAGGCGCCAAGCTCGCCAACGGCCGGTCGATCGGCTGCAACATCGAGCTCCCGTTCGAGCAGGGCGCGAATCCATACGTCGATACGCTGGTGAACTTCCGGTACTTCTTCGTTCGGAAGACGATGTTCATCAAGTACTCGAGCGCATTCATCATCTTCCCGGGCGGCTTCGGGACGCTCGACGAGGCGTTCGAGGCGTTGACGCTCATCCAGACGGGAAAGATCTACCAGTTTCCGGTGATCCTCTTCGGGCGGCACTACTGGGCTGGCCTCATCCGCTGGCTCCAGTCGCGCGTGCTGGTGGAGAAGAAGATCTCGCCGGGTGACCTGGACCTGATGTTCCTCACGGACGATCCAGCGGAGGCGGCAAACATCGTGATCGAATCCGGAAAGGCGACGGCGAACAAGGACATTCCTTGAGGGGCGGTCGACTGAACTAAACCGCCCTTCAATCCGTTGACCGCAGTTCTATCAGTTGGCAGCAGTAACCCACCGAGATCCAAGAATGGCGAAAAAGGACGATGGTCGTGCACGGAGCGGATTCAAGGCGTCGCGGCATGGCGGCGCGTCCGCGGCGGGGAACAAGAGCGCCCAGAAGCGCGCCGCCGAGGAGCGCGAGCACAAGGGCGAGCAGCACACGTCTCACGAGCGGTCGAAGTTTCTGCGGGGGGACAGGATCGAGCCGAGGCGCATCGACGGCACCGAGTCCGCCGCCGACCTGATCGACGGGACCTTCCTCGCCTACAATGCCGCACGACTGCGCGAAGCGTGTCAGCTGTTCACGAACCGGATGCTCGACGCCGACGTCACCGTCGGTCTGACGCTCACCGGCGCGCTCACGCCGGCCGGTCTGGGCATGGCCGCGCTCATCCCGCTCATCGAGTCCGGATTCGTGGACTGGATCATCTCGACCGGCGCGAACCTTTACCACGACACGCACTTCGGGCTCGGTCTCAGCATGCACCGCGGGAATCCGCAAGCGTCGGATACGGTGCTGCGCGAGGAAGGAGTGGTCCGCATCTACGACATCTTCTTCGACTACGACGTCCTGCTCAGCACGGACGCCTTCTTCCGCAAGATCATTCAGGGGAAGGAATTTCAACGGCCGATGAGCAGCGCGGAGTTTCATGCGCTGTGCGGCAAGTACGTGCGCGAGCGCGAGAAGGCTCTCGGCATCGGCAGCAAGTCGCTGCTCGGCGTCGCCTACGAGTGCGGCGTGCCGATCTACACGTCGTCACCAGGCGACTCGTCGATCGGGATGAACATCGCCGCGCTGGCGCTCGAGGGGAACAAGTGCGTGATCGACCCGAACGCGGACGTGAACGAGACGGCGTCGATCGTGCTGGCGGCCAAGCGCGGAGGCGGGAAGAGCGCGATCATGATCTGCGGCGGCGGCAGCCCGAAGAACTTCGCGCTGCAGACCGAGCCGCAGATTCAGGAGGTGCTCGGCATCGACGAGAAGGGACACGACTACTTCCTGCAGATCACCGACGCGCGGCCCGACACCGGCGGCCTGTCCGGCGCGACACCGGCCGAAGCGGTGAGCTGGGGGAAGATCGATCCCGATCGCCTTCCCGATGCCGTAGTGTGCTACCTCGACACCACGGTCGCGCTGCCGCTCCTCACCGCGTACGCGCACGCGCGCCACGAGCCGCGCAAGCTGAAACGGCTGCTCGACAAGCGCGAGCGGAACATGAAGCTGCTGCGTGACGAGTTCGCGAAGGCGAGCCAGACGCCGCTCGAGGCCGACGAGACGGATACGAAGCTGCCGATGCACCGGTAGATCGCCGTCACAGGACGAGCGTGAGGGTGGGACGAGCGAATCTCACCGTTCCCGAAGCACCGCGCGGACGAACGCCCGCTTCGAATACTCGCCCCCGCTCGCCCAGCCGACCGGCGCCTCCCGCCCGAGCACGCGGCGCCGGATCTCGCGCTCGGCGATTCCGTCGGCGTGCAGCGCATCGATCGCGTCGATCGTTTCCTCCATCCAGCTGATCTTTGCGGCGAGCAAGGGACCGGGATTGCGGACGACGCCGCGGTGCGCGTCGAGTATCAAGCGCGGCTCCAGCGCCGCGGCGGCGCGAAGGCTGGCCACGAGAACGCGCGGTGACTCGCTCGCATGCGCAACCCGGACCTTCACACCCAGAAAGAGATCGCCCGAGACGAGCACCCGACGCTCGGCGTCCCAGACGATCTGATGATCCGGGGAATGGCCAGGCGCGGGCAGGATCTGCAGCGGTGCGGGATCGAACGGCTGGAGTGGCGAGCCAAGTCGCGGCGTCCGACCCCACGTGAAATGTCGGTATGGGCGGACGGAGGGATGCGCGCGAAGCCGCCGCTCGCAATCGGCGTGCATCAGCATCGGCATCGCCGCTGAGGCGAGCGCGGGGACGTTGCCCGCGTGATCCTCGTGCCAGTGCGTCACGATCGCACCGCGGGGCACGATCTGCTCGAGCGTTCGGAGCAACGCACGACGGGCATGCGGGGGACCGGTGTCGATCAGAACGCCGCGCACCACGTACGTGCTCACCTCGTAGCCCACCAGCGCGCCTTGCCAGGAGCGCAGCCTCAGCCGGAGGATTCCCTCATCGACCCGCTCGACGTCGACGCTCACGCGCGAGGGGCAAGAATTGCCCCGGCGGGACGGCGCTTATAGAATGCAGGGACGCGGCGCCCGGCCCTCGGCCGGGCGCCCCCTTTTTTCTGTGTCTCGTAGTCCAGCATTCCTATGATCGAAGCGCTCAAGTCAAAGCTCGGGGAAGAAGTCGAGAAGCTGCAGTTCGAGCTCAACGTCACCCTGCCGAACGAGATCCGGAAGGCGGTGGAGATGGGCGACCTCCGCGAGAATAGCGAGTACAAAGCGGCGCTGGAGCGGCAGCAGTTCGTGCAGGCTCGGCTCGGCCAGCTCCGCGAGCGGCTCAGCAAGCTGTCGTCCATCGACATCGCCCAGATTCCGAAAGAAAAGGTCGGCCTCGGTTCCCGCGTGGTGGTGAAGGACGAGAAGTCCGGGCTCGTCGAGACCTATCACCTGGTCTTCGGCGACGCGGTGGAGTTCGAGGAGGGACACGTCACCATGTCCTCCCCCATCGGACGGGCCCTGCTCGGCAAGTGTGTCGGTGAGTCCGCGTACCTCAAGCTCCCCACCATGACGCGGCAGCTCAAGGTCACCGAGCTGCAGACGATTCACGACCTGCAGCCGAACGATTCCTGACCGGCGGGTGCGCGCTCCCTCGCCGGACGCAGCGGAACGATCGCGCTCGACTGACGACTGCCGTCACTCGTCGATCGTGAAGATGCGCGCGACCTCGGCCTCGTAGCCGGCAATCTCGGCGCGCATTCGCTCAGCGTCCCAATCGAGCCAGCGCGCGACGAGCGGCGCCACGCGAGCCGCGGCGGCCCGGCCGTGGTCGCGTGTGTCGAAAGCGATCGGTATCCGCCGGACGAGCAGGTCGCCCAGTGTGAGCGCGAGCTCGTGTTGGACCGCATGCAGCAGCTCGGCCACGAGATACGGACGCGACTCGTCGATGCGCGACGCAAGCGCGCCGTCTGCGGCGGCGAGTGCCCACACGTCGCGCCACGCCGTGCCGTGCGCGTGTACGAGGCGCTCGGCGACCGCGGCATTCTGCGTGAGCGAGGTGGCGGCACCGACTTCGCGGACGACGTCCGCCACGGCGCCCGGTAGTGGCGAGCTCGCCGTGCGGGCGCGCCGCGGCGTGCGTCCCAGCGAGCGCTCCACCGCGTCTACCGTGTCGCGAGCCATCACCCGGTAGGTCGTGAGCTTGCCGCCCGTGACGCTCACCATCCCGCGGACGGACTCGCGGACGAGATGTTCGCGTGTCGCCGCGCCCGGGTCCGCGTGGCGCTGCTCGGACGCGATGAGCGGCCGGAGACCGGCCCACGCCGCGACGACGTCGTCGCGCGTGAGCCGCGCGTCGGGGAAGAAAAAGTTCGCCGCGGTCAACAGATAGTCCACGTCGGCGCGCGACGGGCGAACCTGCTCCGGCGACACACGTTCGTACGTATCCGTCGTGCCCACGATCGCGAAGTCGCCCGCCGGCAGCACGAACATCACGCGCCCATCCTGGGGCGCCAGCAGGGTGAGCGCCGACTCGTTGCCGATGCGGTCTCTCGGTACGCTCACGTGCACTCCCTTGCTGCCGCGCACCGTCGGCGCCGCGTGGCCGTCGGCCAGACGCTCGAGCGCGTCGGACCAGGGGCCGGTCGCGTTGACCACCACCCGCGCTTCGACGCTCACCTCGCCCCCGCCGACACGGTCCGCCACCCGCGCGCCCGTGACGCGGCCCTCGGAGACCGTGAGCGCGACGACACGCGCATGATTCACGACCACGGCGCCCGCGTCGATCGCTGAGCGCACCGTCGCGAGCGTCAGGCGCGCGTCGTCGGTCGCGGCGTCCCAGTAGCGAGCGCCACCGACGAGCTGCTCACGCCGCAGGTGTGGCTCGCGCGCCATCACGGCGCGCGCGCCGAGGCGCTCGTGCCGGCCGGAGTTCCGAAACAGGGAGAGCGCGTCGTAGGCCGTGAGCCCGGCGGCAAGCTTCCACGCCGGAATGCGTGCGCCGGCATACACCGGCCAGACGAACGGCAGTGGTCGCACGAGATGCGGCGCGATGCGCCGCAGTGTCCGCCGCTCGCGGCTGGACTCGAACACCAACCCGAGCTGGCCATGCTCGAGGTAGCGAAGGCCGCCGTGCACCAGACGCGACGAACGGCTCGACGTGCCGCTCGCGAAGTCGTCCTGCTCGACGAGGGCGGTGCGAAGCCCACGCATCGCGGCGTCGCGTGCCACGCCGGCGCCGGTGATGCCGCCGCCCACGACGAGCACGTCGAACGGCGCGTGCGCCAGCGCGTCGAGCGCGGTCCGACGCGCAGCGAGGGGTGGGGTGGATGACTCGGGCACTCCCGTCAACTTAATCCGGGGGTACCTTCAAGCCATGCCTCCATTCGGCTCCCCGGGCCGCCGCGTCGCCATCGTTGCCGGCATCCGCACTCCGTTCGCACGGGCCGGTACGACGCTCAAGTCGCTCTCCGCGATCGAGCTCGGAAAGCGCTGCGTCGCGGAGCTCATTCAGCGTAGCGAGATCGACGGCAAGCTGGTCGACGCCGTCGTGTATGGAACCGTCGTGCCGTCCGTGCTCGCGCCGAACATCGCGCGCGAGGTGTCGCTGCTGCCGCTGCTGCCGAAGGGCGTCCAATCATTCACCGTCAGCCGGGCCTGCGCATCGGCCAATCAGGCGATCACCGATGGCGCCGATCAGATCGTGCTCGGCCACGCCGACGTCGTGATCGCCGGCGGTGCGGAGTCGCTGTCGAACGTGCCCATCCTGCACTCGCGCGGCATGAGCGACGCGCTCGTCGCGATGTCGCGCGCGAAGAGCATCGGCGGGCGCGCCCGCGCGCTCGCGAAGGTACGCCCGCGGGACCTCGTCCCGATCACGCCGGCGATCGCCGAGCCGTCCACCGGCGAGACGATGGGCGAGTCCGCGGAGAAGATGGCGAAAATCAATGGCATCCCGCGCGCCGATCAGGACCACTTTGCGCTGCGCTCACACCGCCTCGCCGCGGCCGGCACGCACGACGGACGGCTCACCGCCGAGATCGCGCCGGTGTACGTCCCGTCCCGGTTCGATGCGATGACGACCGACAACGGGATCCGCCCGGACACGTCGATGGAGCAGCTTCGCGCGTTGAAGCCGGTGTTCGACCGGAGATACGGTACCGTCACCGCCGGCAACTCCTCGCCGCTGACCGACGGCGCGAGCGCCGTGCTGCTGATGAGCGAGGAGATGGCGGTGTCGCTCGGCTACGAGCCGATGGCATTCATTCGGAGCTACGCGTACGCTGCGCTCGACCCGGGTGAGCAGCTGCTCATGGGGCCCGTGCTGGCGACGCCGGTCGCGCTCCAGCGCGCGGGGCTCACGCTGGCCCACATCGATCTCGTCGAGATGCACGAGGCGTTCGCGGCGCAGGTGCTGTGCAATCTGCACGGGTTCGAGTCGCGCGACTGGGCCGAGCGCGCGGGTTTCAGCGAGCCGGTGGGCGAGGTTGATCGAGCGAAGCTCAACGTGATGGGCGGCTCGATCGCCATCGGCCACCCCTTCGGCGCAACCGGAGGTCGCATCCTGACGACGCTGTGCAACGAGCTCGCGCGCCGCGGCGGGCAGTTCGGTCTGATGACCGTCTGCGCCGCCGGCGGGATGGGCCACGCCATGGTCGTCGAGCGCGCATGAGATCCGCGCTCAGGGTAGAGAACGTCGACGGCGTCGCCGTCGTCACGATCGATCTGCCGGGCGAGCCGGTGAACAAGGTCACCGCCGCGTTGCGCGCCGAGTTCTCGCAGATGTTCGCGCGCCTCGAGGGAGACGAGACCGTTCGCGGCATCGTGCTCGCCTCGGCCAAGCCGGACACCTGGCTTGCCGGCGCGGACATCGATGAGTTTCTCCAGATGTCCGGCGCCGCCGACGCGGAGGCGCTGAGCCGCAGCGGACAGGCGCTGCTCGCGCGCCTCGAGGCCATGAAGGTGCCCGTCGTCGCCGCGATCCACGGCGCCTGTCTCGGCGGCGGCCTCGAGACCGCACTGGCGTGTCACTATCGCATAGTCTCGGACCACCCGAAGAGCGTGCTCGCCGTGCCCGAGGTGCAGCTCGGTCTCATCCCCGGTGCCGGCGGCACACAGCGGCTGCCGCGACTCGTCGGCCTCCAGCGCGGCCTCGACCTGATCCTCACGGGACGCAACGTGCGCGCGAAGAGAGCCCTCCAGATGGGACTCGTCGACGAGCTCGTGCATCCGGC
>DASXHF010000164.1:0-6669 GCA_036488775.1 Gemmatimonadaceae bacterium
ATCGACGCTCGTTGATGTCGGTCGAATGGGGGGCCGGTTCCTCGTCCTCACCGGACAGCAGCGAGGATCCTCGGCCGTATCGAGAGTATGCGCTGCGTCGAGAGGGGATGATCCATGCCATGGAGGGCGGGCTCTGGCTGCATCGTCACGTCTGGAAGGGGCGTCCCATGGCACACCTCGTCTCGACGAATAAAGAGCGCCTTCTCGCGTACGGAGCGCGCGTTGGTCTCCCGACGTCTCGGCTCCAGTTCAAGCCGTTGAAGGATCCGCGCACCGGCGTTCGACGCGATGCCTGGCATTGGGACCTCGGCGGTCCGCTGCTACCGCCGCCGGAGCGCACGTCGCGCTGACGACGCGGGGCGGTGGATGAGCAGACGCCTGTTAGGCGGCGTGCCCATCACGGGCATGGGCCGCGGCGGGTGCCGGAACTCGTCGCAGAAGAATCAAGGACGCCGCGAACATCAGCGCCACGGTGGCCACGGCGGCGCGATACGCGACGGCGCTGCCGTACCGTAGCTCGAGGCCGTCGACGGTGAAGCTCCAGATGAACGGCCCTGCCACCGCGGCGGCCCGTGATGAAAGAAGCATGAGGCTGAAGAAACGTCCGGCCTCGTCGGCCGGCACCAGTGATAGAAGCAATGGGCGCTCGGCCGTTGGCACGCCGCCGAAGATGAGACCGATCAACAGGCCGACAATCCAGAATGCACGTTGCGTTGGGACGACGATCATCGCGATGAGCAGAGCGATCCAGGCGAGAATCGTGAGGATGAGCGTCCGACGTGCGCCGTACCGATCGACCAGGCGACCAGCGGCGTAGCTGCCGAAGATCGCCGGAATCGTCAGCACCAGAAATAGCGTCGTCTCCGATCCGCCGGCGAAGCCCATCGCTTTCACCGCGTAGATGGCCATGAACGAGACGATGGTCCCGATGGCGTCTTGATAGAGAAACGACGCAAGAATGAAGGTAAGCGCCCCGGGGTGATGCCGCGCGTCGCGCACGGTGTGGACGACGTCGGCGAAGGCAGCCCGGAGTGGCACCTTTGCTCCGACGCGGACATGCCGGTCGCGGCAGAAGACGAACAACGGAAGGGAAAAGAGCAAGAACAGCAACGCCGTCGGTACGAACGTCGAGACGCGTCCCGCATGCGCCGTGAATGGCACGATCGTGCGTAATCCTGCCATGAAAGACGCCGGCAGAGGACCCAGCAGCGGCAGCGACCCGTTGAAGAACGGGAAGATGAGGAGCAGTCCGACGATGGTGCCCACGTACCCCACTGCGGTCCCGATGCCGGACAAACGGCCCTGCTCCTCTGGCGGGACGAGATCGGGCATCATCGCGTTATAGAACGGCTGCGCGGCTTGATACGCGTAATTCGCTACGATGAAAGCGACGAGCACCCAGCCAAACGTGCCAATTGAAGGATGCCAGGACGGATCGAGTGGAACCCCGCCAATTATTGCCGACCCGGCGAGCGGCAGCGTGCGCTGGCCGAGAATGCCGATGGCGGCGCAAGCGAGGCACGACGCGATGGTGAACCCGATGACCCATGGCTTCCGCCGACCGCGCTCGTCGGACAGGGCCCCCAAGATCGGGACGGACAACGCGACGAGAAGCGACGAGACTCCGTTGCCGACGGCATACGCCCGGTTGGATGCGCCCAGATCGCTGATGAGCCAGACGGAGAAATAGAGGGTCGCGACATTCATCGAAAAGATGGTGTTCGCGAAGTCGTACAATGCCCAGCTGGCGCGCTCGATCCAGGGCGCGCGAACAGGCAGAGCGGCAGCGACGACGTCCCGTTCCAATCGTACCGCGTGCACGATCCTCCCGATCTCAGATTGACGCGTGTCTCACCGGCCCCAAATTACCGCTCATGCCGTCTTTCCGCTTCCTTCCTCGTGCCTACCCCTGCACGCTCGCCGTCTGCGTCACGCTCATGCTGGCCGATTGCACGCGGAGCGAGCCGCGCGGAGCGCCGGACTCCAGCGCCGTTCTATCGAGAGCTGGCGCCGACTCCGCGTTGGCGCGGCGCAACGCGAGCGGCTGGAATCCGGCGGCGGGACCGGCGCTCCTGGTGCAGGGCGCGACACGCGACGACGCCATCGTGCTGTGGCCGACCGCCGACGACAGTACGGCCGTGGTGGAGCTGGACTCAGCGAGCGCGCACGGGGTGCGGGTAGTCCTGCTTGGGCGGGGCGGCGCGCGCGTCGACGCGCAGCTTGGCACGCCGGCTGGCGAAGGCACTGATGATTGTGAGCGATGGCCACTGCGCATGCCGACCGGAACCTCGGGAACCTGGTCCGTCGGATTCGTTGGCCGGGAGGTCTCGTCCATACCGTTGGATTCCGTAGACGTGCTCTCTCCACGGGATAGCATGATGTTGGTGGCTGAAGCCTCGCGGCTCGCGTCCTCGGTAACTGCACCGACGAGCGCGTCCTTTCAGGGACTGCGCTTTACCGCACACGACATCCGGCGTTTTCATCCAGTCGCGGGCGTTGACGCCATCGTCGCGCATCTCGTGCGACGAGTGAACCAGGAGGCGAATCCGCAGGAGGAGCAAACGCTACTCATCGCCGAGCGAGACAGTGGCGTGACGTCCGGCCCTTATCGCCTCGTGTACGCCGAGCGCGCATTCGGTCGGGAGGAAGCGGTAGCGACTCCGGAGGTACTCGCTGGAATGCATCTGGGGAGCCCCAATGCGACCCTGCTGGTCGCTCGAGACAGCGACGACGGCGTGACCTACTCGTTCCTCGAGCGCGTAGGCCCACGTCGGTGGCGCAATGGGTGGGTCAGTGCGGTGACGCGATGTGGTTGAAGCGGCGCGGATCCCGCGCGAGCTAACTCGGCGGTTTGCCGAGAGCCGCCGGTGCCCGTGCCCGTCCGACGGCGCCGGCGAGTGCGGCGAGCGTGAGCAGGTATGGCGCGACTAGAAAGAGTTGATACGGCGCATGCCAGCCCATCGCCTGGAAGGCGAACTGCATGGCGCTCGCCGCACCGAACATAGTCGCGCCGAGCATCACACCGAGGGGGTTCCATCGTCCGAGGACCACGATCGCGATGGCGATGAATCCACGCCCAGCGGACATGCCCTCCGCAAAGGTGCCGACTTGGGCGAGGACCAGGGTGCCACCAGCCAGCCCCCCGAGCGCGCCGCCGACCAGCAGGACGAGCACCCGAAAACGATCGATGGGGATTCCCGCTGCTTCGGCTGCCTCGGGCCGCTCGCCGATCGCACGAAGCGCCAGCCCGGCGTGGGTATGGGCAAGCCACCAGGCGCTGCATGGCCCTAGCAGGAAAGCGACGTACGTGATGGTCGGTTGCTCGAACAGTGACGGCCCAAGGATGGGAATCCTGGAGAGCCCCGGGATCGAGACAGGCAGACTGGTCGGGATAGTCAATCCCGCGCCTGCGGCGCCAAACATCGTACGATAGAGCGTGCCCGTGGCACCCATGCTGAGTAACGTCAGCACCGTTCCCGTGATGATCTGATCGGTCCGTAGCCCAATCACACAAATCGCAAACAGCGCCGCGATGACCAACCCTCCCACCACGGCACCGGCGAATCCTGCCGGGACGCCCCAGAGGGAGGCGCCCGCGAGCGCACCGAATGCTCCGGCCAGGATAGCTCCCTCGAGCCCGATGTTGATGAGCCCGGCGCGCTCGACGAGCACTTCGCCCGATGCCGCGAGCGCGAGCGGTGTCGCCGTGCGGATCGTCGCAGCAAGAAAGGGAGTGAGGAGCTCGATCATCCGCGCGGGATCTGCATCGTGCCTACGATACCTGCATCGGCCGTCCTACGCGCACGCTGCGCCTGGAACGCAATGACAGCGAGGACGATGAGCGCTTCGATCGTTGCTACCAGCGTCGCCGGAACACCGGCGTCGCGCTGCATGGCCCCTGCTCCTGCTTCGAGAGCCGCAAAGAGTAGCGCAGCTAGCGACACGCGCCACGGATCCAGCCCCGCAAGCAGCGCAACCGCGATCGCCGTGTAGCCATATCCAGGCGACAGGTTCTCATACAGGGCGTAGGTCACGCCCAGCACCTCCACGGCACCGGCCAAGCCGGCGATCGCTCCACTAACGATGAAGGCTCCAGTGCTTACCGCGCGCGTGTCGATGAGCCCGGCACTTGCAGCCGCGGCGGGGCTCTCGCCCACAGCGAGTACTCGGAAACCCGCTGCAGTGTGGCGCATCGCCCAGCCTGCGACCGCGATGACGATTACCGCGACGACGAGACCAACGTGGAGCCGGCCGCCACCAGGGAGCAGAGGGAGGCGAACCGCCTGCGCAATCGACGCTGTCTGTGGGTACGCGTGCGTCGGCTCCTGCAACGGTCCGCGAACCACGTACGAGACACCGTAGAGTGCTACGAAGTTCAGCATGATCGTGCTGATGACTTCCAACACACCAAATCGTGTACGCAGAAACGCCGCGATACCAGCCCAGGCCGCCCCGGCTGCAGCGCCAGCCATGAGTGCGAGCAGTAGCGCGCCTACCCCAAGCGGGGGGACGGCAAGCGCAATCGCCGTCGCGCCGGCGGCCCCCACAAGGAGCTGTCCCTCCGCGCCGATATTGAACACGCCGGCGCGAAAGGCGATGGCTACGGCACAGCCGGTGAGCGCAAGCGGGACCGCCCGGACAAGCGTCGCCGAAGTGAGAGCATACGGCGACCCCACCGACCCGAGCCAGAGCGCGCGCAACGCTCGAACGACGTCGTACCCGCCGAGCGACACGAGCAGCGCCGTCAGCGCCACGATTGCGACGATCGAGAGCAACGCATATCCGACCGACCGAAGACGTACCAGCACGACTCCCACCAGGCCAGGTATCATCGGTCCAGCCCCAACATCGCGCGTCCGACAGTCTCTCGGTCCTGGGCGACTTCCCGTACCGAGCCGACACGCATGACGAACACACGGGTGGACAGCGCCAACACCTCGTCGAGGTCGCCCGAGTACACGACCACGGCGGTGCCGCGATCCCGTGCGGCCCGCAGCCGCGCATGCACCTCGGCGGCGGCGCGGACATCGAGGCCCCGCGTGGGATTCTCGAGCACGATGGCGGCAGGAGGATTCTCGCCTTCGATCTCGCGCGCCAGCACGAGCTTCTGCTGATTGCCGCCCGACAGCGTGCGAGCTACGGATGCTTCATTGGGCGCGCGAACATCGTACGCCGCCATCAGCGATGCCGTCCGCTCGCGAAGCGCTCGCCATCGAAGCAGCCCTCGTCGCTCTCCCGCATCTCGAAGCGCGATGTTTTCGACGAGTGCGCGATCGAGCAATAGCGCCTTACCCTGTCGATCCTCGGGCACGAACCCCACGTGGGCAGGCCGCTCGAGCGTTCCGCCATCGATACGTTGTCGGCCGGCAAGAGCCCGGAGCAGCTCTTGCTGCCCAGAGCCCTCGATCGCGGCCACTCCCACGATCTCGTGCGTCCGAATGACGAAGCTCGCGTCGCGCACTCGAGCTACTCCATGCGAGTCGCGCACGACAAGCCGTTCGGCGCGAAACACCACAGTGCTCATGGTCGCGTCGCTTGGCCGTTCTGGCACGGCGACGCTCTCCATCCGGGAGCCCAACATCGCCGTGGTCAGCGATGCGGCCGTTGCGGTCGCCGCACTTCCTGTGTGGACGACGCGGCCTCGTCGCAACACTGTCACATCGACGGCGACGTCGAGCGCTTCGTGCAGCTTGTGTGTGATCAGAATGGCGGTGTTCCCATCGGCAGCGAATTGCCGCAGCCAGCGCAGCAGGTCATCCACCTCAGCCGGCGCAAGCACGGCGGTGGGTTCATCCATGATGAGGATCGAAGCCCGCCGCGCGAGTGCCTTAGCAATCTCCACGCGCTGCTGCGCCCCGACGGGAAGGGTTTCCACGCGCGCTGCGGGATCGAGGTCAAAACCAGTTCGTGCCGAAATGTCGCGAATTGCTGCTTCAACGTCGCCCAGACGGAGCCGGCCATGGCCGCCAAGCGCGATATTCTCCGCGACCGTCATCTCGGGCACCAGTGTGAAGTGCTGATGCACCATCCCGATCCCCGCGGCGATCGCTTGGGCGGGTGAACGGAGCTCGACCTGACGTCCGTGCACAAGCACCTGCCCTGCGTCCGGCCGAATCGATCCGAAGGCGACGCGCATCAGCGTCGTCTTGCCGGCGCCGTTCTCGCCTAGCAGCGCATGCACCGTCCCCCGACGGACACGAAGCGAGGCCGCCTCGAGCGCGGTCGCGGCGCCGAAGCGTTTCGAGATGGCGACTAGATCGAGCGCATCGGAGTTCGCCTGCATCGGGTGTGGGTAGGCCGCTACAGACCGGTGGGCGCGGCGATGAATGACCAGGGGAGTCCGAACGTTCGCTCGAGCTCTTCGCCGAGGGCACGTACTCCGAAGGTTTCCGTCGCGTAGTGGCCGGCGTATAACACCGCGATACCCAACTCTTCGGCGTCGACCGCGGTGTGATGCGGTCCCTCGCCCACGATGAGCGTATCGACGCGTGCAGCCGCGGCTTCCCGGAGCGTGTCGCTCGACGCACCCGCGCCCGTGCAGACGGCCCACCGCCGCGTGCGTCGATCGGGACGCACGCCGGTCGTGACGAGCCGTCCCCCGTTCCGTTCAGCCACGGCGGCGACGCGATGTGCGACATCCACCGTCGCAAGATCCGCCTCGCCCATCAA
>DASXHF010000167.1:0-3591 GCA_036488775.1 Gemmatimonadaceae bacterium
GTGCGCGCCGAGGCTTCGGCGATGATCAATCGCGCCTCCTTGTACGACGCGACGATCAGCGGGAAGCTACGCGAGGTGTGCTTGTTCGTCGGGTAATAGTGGACCTGCGCGTTGTCGAAGGCGAGCTGGCCCTTCGTCGACACCGCGACGCGGGGATCGGCGACGCCCTGCCAGGTCACGTTGCGATAGTTCGGCGCGACCGTCGCGTGACGGTTCGTGGCGCAGGTGATGAACTCGCAGAACGCGTCGTAGCGACGGAGATCGCTGTCGTCGCGCGTCGCGTTCTTCACGTAGGTCGCCGGGATGCGCGACGCGTCGGCGATCGCGCCGGCAAAGTTGCCCAGGTCGAGCCGCACGCGCGCGCGCCCTGCGAACGCCATGTTCAGGATGTCAGCGTTGTTGCTGCGCGTCGCGAGGTCGATCGCCTCGGTGAACCGCGTCTCCGCCAGCGCGAGCACCTGCGCCTTCGTCATCAGCGGCCCTCCGTCGAGCGCCATCTCGCAGAAGCCCTCGCCGAGCGCCACGAGCGCGTAGGCGCCATACGCCTTCACCGTCGCCTCGAGCGACACCCGGTTCGCGACCTGCGCATCGGTGAACGTTTCGAGCCGCTTGAAGATGTCCTCTGCCTGGAAGCGCGCCGTCTGCAGCGTGGTGTAGATGCCGTACTGTACGCGGCAGCTGCCGGTGGCGAGCGTGGGCTCGTCGGCCGTGATGCGACGCGAGCCCCAGTTGCGCTGGTTCAGGTTGCCCGACGCTTGAATGAACTCGTCGGAGATCAACGCGCTGCCGGCCGCATAGTTGTTCCACGCGCACTCGAAATCCGAGACGACGCTCGCCGCCATCGTGGGGGCGAGGGCCGGATCGTTGAGCGCACCTTCCTGCACGCGACCGGGTACGTGGACGTCGAGAATGTTGCCGAACCCGCACGCGGTGGTCAGCGAGGCGAGGGCAATGAGCACGCAGAGCGTGAGGCGAGCGATCCGACGCGTCGCCTCGCTTCGAGGATCGCGCACGTTTCGCTCCCGGTGGGTGGGTGTGATGTGGGCGCTCATGGCGTCACCCGCATGGTGACGAGGAAGCGCCGGAGCTGCGGCCATCCTTCCTGATTGTAGCCGAGGAGTCCACCGGGATCCGATCCCGAACCGGCGCTGTTGCGAATCTCCGGATCGGTGAGCTTGACGCCGAAGTCGGAGCGCTGCGCGACCCACATCGTCCACAGGTTCTGCCCCGACACCGTGATCGACGCGCGCGTGAGTCCGCGGCGTGCGAGCATCTCCGGGGGCAGAGTGTACGTCGCCGACAATTGACGCAGCTTCGCGAATCCGCCCTTGACGATGCCGGGCTGCCGCCGCGTGTCGAGCACGTCGTAGCCGAGGAGGATGGGATCCTTCGCCTCGAGGATCGAGATCTGGTTGCGGAACGACATGAGGGAGCCGCGGATGTCGCCGCTCAGGATGGTGTTGCCGCCGAGGAAGTCGACGAGCCCGAACAGCTGCAGATTTTTGAACAGCGTCAGCGTCGCCGTGGTCGAGCCCTCCCACGACGGGAGCGGATTCCCCCAGTACACCGCGGGTGCTGAAGCGCACGGCACGGGTGGCCCACCGCCGGCGGAAAAGTTCGTGCCGGGAATGAGGGCGCCGCTCTCGCACATCATGTTGATCGCCTTCGGCGCCGTGCCGCTGACGTCGAGATCGGCCGACACGATGCGGCGCTGGAAGATGCTGGCCAGCGGAAAGCCGGGGACGTGGTATTGCCCGAAGGTCGCGTTCATCACGAGCGACGACGCGCCGCCGAGGGTCACGACCTCATTGGTGTTGTGCGACGCCTTGAAGCCGAGCTGCAGCTCTGCGTTCTGCCGTCGGAAGACGTTGGCGGTGAGCCCGACCTCGAAGCCCCGGTTGTCGACCTCGCCGATGTTCTTGAATTGCACACCCGGAAAGCCGAGCGATGGCAGCGCCGGCACCTGCACGAGCGCATCGGTGGTCTTCTTGCTGTACCAGGTGAGCTCGAGCCCGAGCCGGTCGTGGAGCAGCGACGCGTCGAAGCCCGCCTCGAGCTCCTGCCCGACCTCCGGCCTGAGATCGGGATTGCCAAGGTTCTGCGGCGTCAGCGTCGGCACGCCGCCGGCGCCGGTCTCCGGGCCGTAGGTGCGGAGCGCGGCGAAGGCGTCGGGCTGCTGCCCTGCCTTGCCCCACGCCGTGCGCAGCTTGAGCGACGACAGCCCGGGCACGTTCGACAGGAACGGCTCTTCGCTCGCCACCCACGACGCGCTGAACTTCGGGTAGCGCGTTGCCTTGTAGTGCGTGCCGAAGGCGCTGTTGTCGTCGCCGCGCACCGCCGCGGTCACGAACACACGGTCGCGCCACGCGAACTGCTCCTGCACGTACAACCCGACGGTCTTGTTCTCGACGAAGTTCTCGGCGGACGTCTTGAGCGCGCCGGCGGTGATCGTCTCGAGGTCGCTCACCGGAAAGATGTCGCCCTGCCCGAACGTCCCCTCGTTCTGCCTGCGATAATACTGCGCACCCGCCGCTGTCTCGAGGCGCAGTGTGGCGAGTGGATTCCACTTCGCCGCCCCCGCGTAATCCACGCTCACGTACGACGTGGCGTTGTTCGAGATCTGCCGGCGCCCGTTGGGGTTCAGACTGCCGACGGTGGAGATCTTCTTCCAGAGACCGGAGAGCTGCTGATTGGTGTAGTCGCCGCCGACGGTCAAGCGGTGCGAGAACCAGGGGAGCGGATTGTACCGGAGCGTCGTGGTCATCGTGTTCCGGTCCAGATCCTCGTAGCCCTGGATGTTGTCCTCGTACACTTCGGGGACGTAGAGCAGGTAGCCACGCAGCGCGCCATCGAGACCGTTCGGGAGATTCCGTCCGGGCTCGCAGCCCGGCGACGGGCAGGACCAGAGGATGCCCGTCGTGATCGGCTGCTGCGTCCCCGCGGAGCGGAGCCGGCTCCGCGTGTACGCCAGGCCGAAGTCGAGCGAGACCTTCGGGTTGGGCATGTAGGTGACGTTGCTGCGACCGCTCAGCCGGTTCTTCCAGTTGTAGTCGACCGCACCCTCGTCGCGGTCGAAGCCGCCGAAGAAGTAGTAGTTCAACCCTTCGACACCGCCGGAGACTTGTGCCTGATACGCCTGCGGGTGCCCGGTGGAGAATGGCGTCCCCTTGCACATGTCGCCGTCCTGCGTGTACGGCTTGGGGCACGTCCCGTAGTAGCTCACCGGGAAGCCGACCAGGCGGTCGTGGGCGAGGACGTTGGCGTCGACGATCTGGCCGGCGGCGTTCTTGTAGTACGAGTGCTGGAAGAGGTTCTCGGGATCGGGCAGCCAGTTGGCGCCCTGCTCCACCTGGAACGACACGACCGGCCGTCCTTTGACGCCCTTCTTGGTGATGATGTTGATGACGCCGTTCGACGCTTCGGTGCCGTAGAGCGTGGCCGCGGCGGGCCCCTTCACGATCTCGATGCTTTCGATCTCGTCGGGGTTGATGTCGTTGATGCGCGACGGCGGGTATCGGGAGTCGACGCCGACGCCAAAGCCGCCGTTGTCTGCCGAGCTGTTGTTGACGCGCACGCCGTCGATGTAGAGCA
>DASXHF010000185.1:0-4029 GCA_036488775.1 Gemmatimonadaceae bacterium
TCGCCTGCGCCTTCCTGGCTCCGGCGCTCGCACTGAGCATCTTCGTCGCGCTGCCGATCGTGTTCGCGGTGACCTACCGCCGGCGTTACTACTGATCCGCCGCAAAGCGGTGGGTGCGTGGCTACTGACCTATCGTGGGTCCGGAACTCTCCACTCTTGACGAAAAAAGCCCGCGCCATGCAGTACACGATGATCGAGTCGGCCGAGGCGGCCGTTCGATTCGGGCCCATGCGAGGGGGAGGGGGAGGGGACCGCTGAACGAGCGCTGAAGGCAGCGAGCGTTCGTCAGCGGTCGCCAGCAAGCGGTGCTTTTCGAACACCGCCTCTATGGATGCCACCCAACGGAGCGTTCCCACGCGTCGATGTCCTCTCGGCGGCGCTCGAGGTTGGTCGGGGGCGTCGCACCTTCAGCGGCCATGGCATCGCGCATCTCTTGAATCCTCTCCCTGAGCGGACCAAGGCCGACCGCCGCGCGCCTGGCATCTACGCCGTCAGGATCTTCCAGTCGCTTCGGACTCATCGTCCCTTGCTCGTCCCAATCGAACTGCGTGCCGTACCGCTGGGGAAGGCCCGACAGTGTCCGCACGCGATCCTCGAGCATCGCCAGTTGGGCGGGCTTCGCATCACCTCGTGCGACGGCGTCCGCGAGCAGCGCGAGCCCGCGCCGCATTACGGGCGGATCACCGATGCTGTGCTGAAGGACCAGCCAGGCCGCGTCGGCAGCCTCGGCACCGACGACTGTCTTCGTGGGCCAACCGATGTCCTCCATGATCGCCGAAAGGCGGACCGCGTTTCGGTGGTGCACTTCGGCCATCCGTGGGTGGTAGCCCACGAACAGGGTGCCGTCAGCCAGAAGTTCGGAACGTACGCGTAAGTCCTCCGCTGCCATTGCTACCAGCTCAGCGCTCAGTGCGTGAGATAGGCACACGATGTGTCTCCCGGACTGCTGGTCGAACGACGCATATGGCACCGCGGGATGTTGCGCGCGTTCGCTCAATCGCCTTTCGTTGCGCGCCAGCGGAACGCCACCTCCGGAGTATCGCGGCGCGGGCCCGCCTGGCGCCGGGGATCGCTGCGCGCACCGCCCCGGGGCGGAACACCCGGCCGCGCCGCCTGAGCGCGTTGCGCCTCGGCAATCTCGTCCTGCACCGGGGGCGAGAGAAAGAGGTCGGTGAGATCGGGGTCGAACTGTGTGCCCCTCCCACCGCCGATGACCTCTTCCGCCTCGCCGGCGGGAAACGCCGCCTTGTACCGGCGGCGATGCGTCAGCGCGTCGAAGACGTCCGCGATCGTGACGATGCGCGCTTCGAATGGAATCGCCGTGCCGCGGAGACCGCGCGGATAACCCTTGCCGTTCCACCACTCGTGATGCGCCCGTACTGCCACCGGCAGCTCCGGATAGAAGGAGGCCAGCGGTCCAACTACCTCCGCGCCCCGATCCGCGTGCGTCGCAATCAGCCGCCGTTCCACCGCGGTCAGCCCGGCCGTGCCGCGCATCACGTCGAAGAGTGCGCCGTTGATCTTTCCGATGTCGTGAAAGAGGGCCACGCGCTCGACCCGATGCTGCCGCACCGCGTCGCAGTCGGCTGCGCGCGCGAGCACGACGGCGGTGATCGCGACGCGTCGCACGTGCGCGCCCGTCTCGGGGTCATTGGCATCGATGGCATGCAGCAACGACTCGAGAGCCGCGGCGGCGAGTCGGGTGACGAGGTGTGCGACCACCTCCCGACCAATTGCAACGGGTACGGCCGCTGACCCTCCCAATAGCTGCTCGAGCTCCACAATCACCTGGTCTGGCGAGCCGGGGCTCGGGGAGTACGCGGCAAGCGACCGATCGGGCATGGGGTCCATGGGAGGGAGAACAGCGCGAGCGGCGCGCCGCCGCACGACATGCGAGTGACGCACGGTCGTCACCGCGGCCAATGCACAACGCGAGCCCGGCATCGAGCGGGAGTCCCCAACAAAGCGAGCGGAGAGGCGCGTCATCCGTTAGACTACAAGCCAGCTGGTGAGCAACGTTCACTTGCCCCTTTCGGCGCCCATGACCGCGCTCCGCCGCGCGGCACGCCTCGAGCCATCCTGGTCAGCCTGCTCCGTTGCATTCGGAGGCTCGATGGATTGGCCGCAACCGCCAGCCCCGACGCGCTCACTCGCTCAACTCGACGACCGACGCGACCTGGAGTCGGCCATCTCCACGCTCTAGCCGAGGTGTACTTCGGTCATCTCGGCGGACAGATCGACGGACGGGCGGACTAGCGCGATCGGTGCCGTTGGGTGCGGCACGTTCGGGTCGACGCGTCTTTCACACAAGGGCAGGATGCAGAACGGTGACGACCGATCGATGGTCCTGATCGTGGAACGCGATCGGACCGTTCGAGCACTGCAATCGTTCTTCCTGAATCGCGCCGGCTTCGACGTCGAGTTCGCCGAGGACGGCCAGTGCGCGATCGACCGGATGCGGCACGCATCGCCGGCCGTGCTGATCACCGAGATCCTGATTCCGAAGATGGATGGGTTGACGTTGTGCCGGCTCGTCCGGAATGACGCCGCCCTCGGTGACGTGCCGGTCATCGTCTTCAGCATTCTCGCCGCGGCCGCGCGTGCGACAGACGCCGGCGCCGCGGCGTTTCTGCGAAAGCCGCTGGTCGAATCCACCTTTCTTGCCGCGATCAACGGAGTGATGATGAAGGCCAAGCCCGTGGAGAATGCACGATGACGACGACGCCTCTCTCCACACCGAGCATCCCCGATCGCCGGGTCCCGATGCGCGCGCCCGTTCCGGACACCGCCGAGCGCCTGACGTCCGGGAATCGCGAGGCCGACTACATCCTCGGCGGCGGATTTCCGGCGGATTCCATCAACATCATCATGGGTCATCCGGGCTCGGGCAAGACGATCTTCGCCGAGCAGCTGATCTTCGACAACGCTGCCGACGACCGGCCGATCCTGTATTTCACGACCCTCTCGGAGCCACTCGCCAAGGTGGTCCGGTATCTCCAGGGATTCCAGTTCTTCGATGAGACCAAGCTCGGCACGCAGGTCATCTTCGAGGACATCGGCGCCGAACTGGCCAAGACCGGGCCCGACGCGCTGATCCCGTTGCTGCGAAAGGCGATCACGACGCTCTCCCCAAAAGTCATCGTCATCGACTCGTTCAAGGCCTTGCACGATCTGGCCACATCGGTCGCGGACCGCCGCCGCATGGTGTACGAGATGACCGCGCTGCTCACGTCGTACGGCACGACGGCGTTCCTGCTCGGCGAGTACACGGAGGAGGATATTCTCCTGTACCCCGAATTCGCCGTGGCCGACGGGATCGTCGAGATGTCTCGCCGCCGACTCGGCAACCGCGACGAGCGCTACTTCCGCGTCTACAAGCTCCGCGGCAGCCGGTACCTCGAGGGCGCACACGCGTTCCGGATCACCAGCGCCGGGCTCGACATCTACCCGCGTCTCGTGAGCCCACAGCTTCCCGAAGGCTATGAGCCGGCGTCCGAGCGTGTCTCGACCGGCGTGAGAGGTCTCGACGCCATGCTCGATGGCGGCGTCTGGCGTGGGAGCACGACGCTGCTCGCCGGGCCGTCCGGCGCTGGCAAGACCACGATCGGGTTGCAGTTCGCGTTGGAGGGGGCTCGCCAGGGTGAGCCGAGCCTGTACATGAACTTTCAGGAGAACCCGTCGCAGCTCACGCGGACGATCCGGAATCTCGGTGTGGACCCGGACATCGCGCAGACGCAGGGCCTCGACCTGGTGTACGCGTCGCCCGTCGAGCTCCAGATCGACAGCATCATCGTCGACATGTTTCGCCGCATCCAGCAGCGACAGGTCCGCCGGCTGGTCATCGATGCCCTCGGCGATCTGGCGAGCGCCGCCACAGATCCGCAGCGTCTCCACGATTACCTGTACGCGCTGGTGCAGCACTTTGCCGTCAGCGGCATCACCAGCATCCTCAACTTCGAGACGAGCGGCAACAGCATCGCCGGCAACGGCATGCAGAACGCCATGAGCTACCTGTCGGACAACGTGCTG
>DASXHF010000211.1:0-1538 GCA_036488775.1 Gemmatimonadaceae bacterium
CGGTCCACACCGCATCTCGTCTTCTTCGACCGGCACGGATGGTACTGCGAACACGGCCGCGCCTGCCCCGCGGTCATGCACGCCAGGAAATACAACGGGCAGATCGCGCGAGTCTCCTGAGCGGGTCTCGCATTGGACTACACACAACACGGTGGGATGAGAGCATGATCGCGAGACACGAGACACACATCGACAAGATCGACCTCTGGGCAGCGTTGGCAGCGCCACTTCCGGGCGGCGTCATCTCCTGGCGGCAGGACGGACGTCCGATCGCGCGCGACGGGCGGTACATCGCACGCTTCGTGGCGTACATCGAGGCCAATACGGTGCGCGAGCGGCTGGATTCGGTGGTGCCGGGCGAATGGGACCTCACCCTCGAGCTGCTGCCGCCGGTCGCGGGGCTCGACGAGGACGCCAATCAGGGCGCCTGCTCCTTCAAGGCGCGTCTGCAGATCCTTGGCGTGATCCGCGAGGACGTCGGCACGGGCAAGGACTACAAGCAGGCGGCGACGGACGCGTTCAAGCGCGCGGCAGTGCGCTTCGGCATCGCGCACGAGCTCTATGCATACGAGCAGAACTGGGTCCAGATGGACGGTGACGGCAAGTATGCGAAGCCGCTCGAGGATCCCGCGGTCACCTATGCACGCCGTCATGGCGGGGGCCGCACGAAGCCCTCGGTCGTTTCCGCTGCGCCATCGGTGGAGGCCGAGCAGGCGGCGGGGTTCGACGTCGACACGACGCCCGCGCGTCCCGCGCTGACGTCCGACGAGCAGAGCTGCCCGAAGTGCGGCGGCCGCATGTGGGACAACCGGCTCACGAAGCGCAACCCGAAAGCGCCGGACTACAAGTGCCGCGATCGTTCCTGCGACGGCGTGATCTGGCCGCCGAAGGGCGAGAAGGCAGAGCCGGCGAAGGTCGAGAAGGTCGACAAGCTCGAGAACGCGGCGGAAGAGACGGAAGAGATTCCGTTCTAACGAGCTACCGTTCTAACGAAAGAAAGCTGAATCGGCGGCGCGATCACATCGCGCCGCCGATTCAGCATATCACGACTGGCTCGACGCGGCGATCAGGGCAGCCGGTCCGTGCACCCGTGGAAGTTCGGGTTGTTCAGCTCATCGCCCGACACCGGGATGTTGTAGTCGGTGCCGTACTTCGCGCCGGTCTTGAACCAGACGCCGCCCTCGCCCGGGAACACCTGCGCGGGGGTGAACTGGTACTGCCGAATCATGCGTCGCAGGTCGCCGAGCCGTTGACCGCGGCCGAAGGTCCAGAACGCGCGTTCGCGGAACAGGAGCTTCACCCGCGCGGGCTGTGTCCCCGGATCGATGAGTGGCGCCATCCCGGAGATGGTGAGCGAGCCGTCGGGTGTCGGTCCCGTGCGCAGGGTGTTGAGGATCACCAGCCAGTTCGGGGTGCCCGCCGCGAGGCTCGCTTCGGCCTCCGCCAGCCGCGCGTCGACGCCGCTCACCACCGCCACCGATGCATCGCGCACCGGCCAGATGAGCTGCGCCTGGAACGGTGTCACGCCGTCGAACGAC
>DASXHF010000223.1:0-6935 GCA_036488775.1 Gemmatimonadaceae bacterium
GGTGGCGGTTGCCGATGCGGTGCCGGGCACACAGAGCCCGAGCGTGCCGAGTATCCCGCAGACGACGAACCGTACGACGCGCGATGCGTTCTGGGAGAGCGCAATTCGCATGGGGAGCTCCTGGAGGTGATATCTGCCAACGCCGTACAACAACGGAAGATCGAATCGACTTCGTGTTATCGGTCGTGCTCAGCGCATCGTCGTCACGGTCGCGGCGTTCGACGCCGCGCCACCACGCCATCCCGGCCCGCGCACGATCCGGCCGGGCCGCGCGCCCGTGTGCCGTCCGTCGCGCACCACTTCCACACCGTTCACGAACACCTCCGACACGCCGACGGAGAGCTGGTTCGGACGCTCGTACGTCGAGAGCTCCTGAATGCGCGCCGGATCGAACATCACGACGTCGGCATACATGCCGGGACGCAAAATTCCGCGGTCGGCGATCAGCAGCCGCTCCGCCACCGCGCTCGTCATCTTGCGCACCGCATCCTCGAGCGGAATCACGTGCTCCTCGCGCACGTACTTGCCGAGGATGCGCGGATAGGTGCCGTAGGAGCGCGGATGCGTCGGCCCTCGCGCGCTGTCGGGATCCGGACCCGCCGCGTCGGTACCGATCTTCATCCACGGCTGCTTGAGCTGCAGCCGGACGTTGTCCTCGTTCATCAGGAAGTAGATCGCGCCGATGCCCTGCGGCTCGGCGAGCAGCAGGTCCATCGTCGCGTCGAGCCAGTCCTTGCCGGAGGCCGCGACGACGTCCGAGAGACGATGTCCGGTGAACTTCTGGTATTCGGGGCTGCGCAGTGTCGTGAGCAGCACGCCCTCCGGCCCCGCCTGCTCGCAGAGGCTCTCCCAATAGGCCGGCGGATGCGCGAAGAACTCGTGGATCTTCGTGCGCATCGCCGGATCGCGAAGATTGTCGCGCAGCTTGCCGTTCTCCGAGACCCACGGCGGCAGACAGGCGCTGAGCGACGTGCCACCGGCGGTGTACGGATACATGTCCGCCTGGATGTCGAATCCGGTCGCGCGCGCGGAGTCGATCTTGGCGATCATGGCCGCCTCCTTCACCCAGTTGGCTTTGCCGGCCGCCTTGAGGTGATAGATCTCGACCGGCACGCCGCCTTCCTTGCCGATGCGGATCGCCTCGTCCATTCCCTCGAGCACGCGGTCGGCTTCCGACCGCATGTGCGTGATGTAGATGCCGCCGTAGGGCGACATCGCCTTCGCGATCTCGACCAGCTCCTCGGTGCTCGCGAAGTTGCCGGGCGGATAAATGAGGGCCGAGCCGAGTCCGAACGCGCCGTCTTCCATGGCGCGGCGCATCACGGCCCGCATCGTGTCGAGCGGCGCGCCGCTTGCCGCGCCCATCCGCAGCCCCATCGCATACTCGCGCAGCGTGCTCGCGCCGACGAACGAACCGATGTTGGGACTGACGCCGCGTCCCTGCATGGTGCGCAGCCACGTGTCGAAGCCGTGCGTGCCGAGAAAACGGCGCGCCGGCGCGGCGGATGCCGGCCGCTCCGCCGCGATGTCGGCGATGGAGATCTCGCTCACCGGCGCGGCGGTATACGCCTCGCCCATGATCGTCGTCGTGATTCCCTGGGTCAGCTTGCCGACGGCGCGGGGGTCACCATAGGTGAACTGATCGGCCGCCTGGATGTCGATGAAGCCCGGCGCGACCACCATCCCGGTCGCGTCGATGCGCCGGCCGGCGGAGGCGTTGGCCAGCGTGCCGCCGCGACGCGTCACGGTCACGATGCGATCGCCGCGAATACCGACGTCGCCGTAAAACCACGCGTTGCCGGATCCGTCCACGACCTTGCCGTTGACGATGATCACGTCATACGACTCGCCCGTCGGCGTGGGGACGACGGTCGTGACGCCGCTGCCCGCCGACGCGCAGCCGGCGGCAGCGGCGAGCAGCACGAGCGCGCCGGCGCGAGCCGTTGCTCGCGATGCGCGCAGTGAAGCGACGACGTCAGGACGCAGCAGGCGCATCGCGTTTCTCCGGGGTGGTCGCGGGAGCAAGGACGGCGGCGCCACGCCTCGAGCGGGCGCGCCACAGATAGAAGGCAGGAGTTCCGACGAGCACCGCGCCGAGTCCGAGCGCGGCGCGAGCGGGCTGCGTGAGCATGGTGTCCACGACGAGCCAGCCGGCCGACGCAACGAACAGAATCGGTGTGACCGGATAGCCGGGCACGCGGAAGGGCCGCAGCGCATGCGGCGACTTCCGGCGCAGCACGATCACGCTCGCCCCGCCCAGCGCGTAGAACACCCATCCTGTGAACACGACGTACGTGAGCAGCTGCTCGAACGTCCCGCTCACCGCCAGCAGGGCCGACCAGACGGCGATCGCGATGATCGCAAACGCCGGCGTCCCCGTACGCGGACTGATGACGGCGAGCCGCTCGAAGAACACGCCGTCCCGTGCCATCGCGTAGTACATGCGCGGCGCAGTCAGCATCAACCCGTTCGTCGCGCTGAAGATCGAGACGAGAATCAGCGTCCCGACGATGGAGCCTGCGGCCGGTCCCACGAGCTCGCGCACCGCATCCACCGCGACGTGCTCGCTCGCCGCCGCAGCCGGCACGCCGAGCGCCGTCATGTAGCCGATGTTCGCGAGTAGATAGATCACGATCAGGCCGACCGTCGCGACGGTGATCGCGCGCGGGAACACCCGCTGGGGATCCCGCGTCTCGCCGGCGCAGAAGGTCACGTACTGCCAGCCTTCGTACGCCCACAGCACACCGATCATCGCCGCGCCGATGCGCGGTGCGGCGCCATTTCCTCCGTCGATCGCCGGCGCGAACAGCGACGCACCCGAATGATGGCCGAGCGCGATCAGCGCGCCGCTGAGGCTGACCAGCGTCAACACCTTGGCGGCGGTCGTCCAGTTCTGCACGGTGGCGCCCTTTCTGGTGCCGGCGATGTTGACCGCCGCCGTCACCGCGATGACGCCCACCGACACCAGCTTCGCACCCACCGGCCCGATCGGCACGAGCTGCGAGAGATACCCGGAGAAGGCGACGGCCAGCGTCGCAATCGATCCGCTCGCGATGACGAAGAAGCTCGTCCATCCATACAGGAACGCGGTGAGCGATCCGAATGCGTCGCGGATGTAGACGTACAATCCGCCGGCGTCCGGACGCATCGCGCCAAGCTCGGCGTACGTCAGGGCGCCGAGCAGCGAGAGAATTCCCGCCGCGGTCCAGACGAGCAGCGCCAGCCGCGGGTCCAATCCTGTCTGACGGAGCACGACGCTCGGCACCAGGAAGATGCCGGACCCGATCACGGTGCCGACGGCGATCAGCACGAGATCGGTGAAGCCGAGGGAGCGGCGAAGTCCGCCTCCCGCGGCGGCTGCGTTCGGTGTCGCCGACTGGCTTCCTGCTCTGGGTTGCGTCATCTGTTCCTCTTGGTCAGGGCCGCCGAGGCGTGGCGCGCGGCGGCGGCGAGGACCGCGGCGCCAACGAAGATCGCTTCCTCGGCGACGTCGAACTGCGGCGAGTGCGCGGCGATCATCGCCTCGCCCGCTCGCTTCGCGCCAACGCGGAGGAAACACCCGCGCGTGCGCTGTTGGTACCACGCGAAGTCCTCGGCGGCCATGTTCGGCGTCCCGAGCGGCACGACGCCGCCGGCACCGAGTACGTCGGCCGCCGCGTCGGCGGCCCACCGCGCCGCTTCGGCGTCGTTCACCACCGGCGGCACGCCCATTCCCATCGTCACCCGCGCCTCGACGCGATGCGCCGCCGCGACATGCTCCGCGATGTGCGCGATCTCGGCGCGCAGCAGCGCGCGCGTGTCGTCGTCGGTGGCGCGACAGGTGCCGCTCAACACGGCGCGGTCGGGGATGATGTTGGGGGCCGTACCCGCCTGTACCGTTCCGATCGTGACGACGGCCGGCACCGCGGGATTCACGCGGCGCGAGACGACGGTTTGCAGCGCGGTGATGAGCGCGCCGAGCGCGACCACCGGGTCTGCCGACTCGTGCGGGCGCGCACCGTGCGCGCCGCGACCCCGGAGCTCGATCTCGAAGTTGTCCGCCGACGCGGCGAGCGGACCCGCCTGCGCCACCACCTGTCCGACGGTGAACCGCCGGTCGACGTGCGCACCGAAGATCACCGCGACGTCGTCGAGCAGCCCCGAGTCGAGGACCGCTACCGCGCCTTGGCCGATCTCCTCTGCCGGCTGCAGGACGATGAGCACGTCGCCCTGCGCCGGGTCGGCGGCGAGCAGTGCCGCGGCGCCCACGGCCCACGTCGCGTGCACGTCGTGTCCGCAGGCGTGCATCACGCCGTCGTACACGGAGGCGAAGGGAAGTCCGGTCGCCTCGTGAATCGGCAGCGCGTCGATGTCGCCACGGATCGCAACAAGCGGCGCGCCACGATCGCGTCCCGGAATGCGTGCGACGAGCCCCGTTCCAGCAACGCGGGTCGCGGCGACGGCGGCCATCACGGTCAGCTCGCGCGCGAGCACCGTGGCCGTACGCTCCTCGCGAAACGCCAGCTCGGGGTGCTGGTGCAGGTCGCGGCGCAGCGCCACGAGGCGATCGCGCACCGCGGGCGGGACGTGGTCGCGTGGAACGTCCACGACCGGCGGGGAACCGGCGGCCGCGCGTACGGTCATGACACCGCCACGGCAGCGCGCCGCGCGCTGAACTCTTCGCGGCGCACCGTCAGCTCGTCGAGATAGTCGGTGTCGATCGTCACGCCGAGGCCCGGGCCGCGCGGCACGGTGACCATCCCTTCCTGCATCGTCCATTCGGGGGTGACGACGTCGCGCGCCCAGTAGCGCGCGCTCGGGCTCAGGTCACCGGGAAGCGAGAAGTTGGGGAGCGACGCGAGCGCGACGTTGTACGCCCGTCCGATCCCGCTCTCGAGCATGCCGCCGCACCACACGGGCAGTCCCGCGGCGGCGCACACGTCGTGAATCCGCTTCGACACCGTGAAGCCGCCGACGCGACCCGGCTTGATGTTCACGATCCGCCCACTGCCGAGCTGGATCATGTCCTCGGCGCGCTCCACGCTGGTGATCGATTCGTCGAGACAGATCGGCGTCGAGAGGCGGCGCTGCAGCGTGGCGTGACGCACGATGTCGTCGTCGCCGAGCGGCTGCTCGAGCATGATGAGATCGAACTCGTCGAGCTTGGCGAGATGCGCGGCGTCGGCGATGGTGTACGACGAGTTCGCGTCGGCCATGATGCCGATCGAGCCGCCGAGCGCGCGGCGCACCGCGCCGACGAATGCGACGTCCTGCCCCGGTCCGATCTTCAGCTTGATCTTGCGGTAGCCGGCGGCGACCGCCGCCTGCGCCCGGGTCACGAGCGCCGGTGGATCGCTCTGCAGACCGATCGAGATCCCGGTCGGGACTCGTTCGCGCGTGCCGCCGAGCAGCTTGGAGAGCGGAACGCCCGCCGACTCGGCGGCCAGCCCCCAACATCCCATCTCGACCGCCGCCTTCGCCATGTTGTGCCCCTTGATGTCCTTGGCGAGCAGGGCGTGGACCTCCTCCGGCCCATCGAGTTGGCGGCCGAGCACGCGCGGCGCGAACCATTCCTTGATGGCGTACCAGGCGGTCTCGATCGTCTCGGAGCTGTAGTTCGGCATCTCGAACGCGACGCACTCCGACCAGGTCGTCGCGCCATCACGGTCGGTGAGCTCGAGCAGCGCGATGCGGCGCTGCTGCACGATCCCCGAGGAGATGCGGAACGGCTCCTTGAGGGTGAGACGAATCTCGCGGATCGAAATACGGTCGACGTGAAGCATCGTTCGGGGTGCGGGCGAAAGTGTTGACGTCAGCTGCGGGGTGTGCTGCGTTCGAGCAGGTAGAACGAGCGTCCGGTGACGCGGTCGAGGTGCATTCCGACGGCGTCGTAGCCGTTGCCGAGCGCCCAGAGGAAGTGCTTGCGTGTCGCGGCGTGCCATTCGGCGGCTTCCTTGGGCGCCTGCGCGAGGAGCTGCGCGAAGTCGGACGGAATCTCGAGCAGGACGCGGACGGGGAGCGGCGTCGCGGCGGGTCCGACGGTCTCGTCGCCGCGCTGCGGCCGCGCGGACAGGATCGGCAGCGGCGAGTCGACGGCGCGACGCGGAGGGCGCGGGGCGGGGCTGGTGTCGCACACCACCACGAGCCGGTCCGTCTCGAGGCCGTGATGCAGCGGGCTTCCGGTGTCGCCGTACATGTCGGGCACGTAGCGGACGACGCGCGCGCCAAGGACGTCGAGGTTCAGGTGCGAATTCTTGGCGATGAGCGGGTCGTAGGTCCAATACATCTGCGCGATGCCGCGGCGCGCGAGCTCGGCGCGTTGGTATTCCTTGAGCATGCGTCCGATGCCGGCGTTGCGCAGCGTCGTACGCACGCCGAGGACGTGGGACCAGTGGGCGATCTTGCCGTCGAGCAGACCGGTGAGTCCGAAGACGAAGCCGACGAGGTGGCCGGCGGCGTCGAAGGCGCCGAGCGCGATGCCGCCGACGTACGTGGCGACCTGCATGAGGTTGGCGGGGATGGTGCCGTCGAACTCCTCGCCCCAGATCTCGCGCTCGAGCGCGACGCAGGCGTGGTAGTCGGCGAGGGACGCCAGGGGCCGCACGGTGATGCCGGGTGCGGGCTGGTCGGCCGTCTGCGGGGCAGCGGCACGCGAGGAACGCTGAGCGGGCGATTGGGGGGGGAGGGTCACATCCATCGGAGCGCGGGGAAGGGCGAGTCAGCGACGGGGCGAACATACGTCCGCGTCCGGTATACCACAATGGTCCACCGAACCGGTCTTGGGAAAATTTTTCTCATCTTTGCCAAGTCGTTGCGTGCGTCGCGCTTGCGGCGCCTCCACCGGCGGCCTACACTTCCGCCACCATGGCACCTCCCGCCTCTACCGCTGCCGCTCGCCGCGCTGCGGGCGCGCCGACCCGGAGACCGACGGCGCGCGCCGCCGCCGGCACCGCGCC
>DASXHF010000017.1:0-45356 GCA_036488775.1 Gemmatimonadaceae bacterium
GTGTCCGAGATCGTGCACCACCCAGCTCGCGAGCAGCTCGCGCATCGTCACCTGGCCGAGGCCTGGATGCTGCGCGACGAGCGCCAGCTCTCGCTCGCCGATCCTGAAGTCATCGAGCACACGCAGGTTTTCCTCGCGAAGCTGCTCGAACAGGTCGAGCAGCTGGGACAACGGGATCGTGCGCGCCTCGGCGAAGAATCCCTCGCGCTCGAACGGCACGAAGGTCGCCGAGGAATCGCCGGCCAGGATCAACCGGGCGCGCGGAATCCAGTCCGTGCGTTCCCCGTTGATCAGGTGCGCGACGACCTGGTGCGGGCTCCACGTATTGGGGCCCTCGTTGGCTCGAGTCCAGACATCCGGCAGCCCGCGCAGCAGCGCCTGAAGCGTGCGCGGCGTCCGCTCCAGAATCGACCGTCCCTTGGCGAGGTCGAAGTCCATGCAGTCAATATATCGAGAACCTGCTCGAGCGCGCCGCGCCGCAGACTGGTCGTTCTCGACAGGTCTCGCGCGGGAGAACCGACCGCGGTAAGATGGCGTCTTCCGATCTCGCGCGAGGTCCGCGCAGGCGTCCAACGACTCGCCTCAGGAGGCGTCCGTGTTTCACCGCGTACAGTCGTCACGAATCGGCACGGCGATCGGTCTGGCACTCGTTGCGTCAGTCGTCGCCGTGCCGGCGCGGGCGCAGGCCGCGAACGGTGCGGCATCCGGATGGGCGAAGGTGGCGAAGCCGAAGGCGCGGAGCGTGACCGGTGCGCACTGCGTCAACTTCCACGAAGGCACGCTCGGCGGCGTGTTCGGACGCACCGAGCTCCCGCTGCTCGCCTTCACCATCGGCCCCAAGTCGGCGATGGCCGATCAGATGCACGCCAGCAAGGCGAAGTTCACCGGCCCGGGCAGCTACCGGAACGTCATCGTCATGGTGTACCTGGGGAAGACCGCGCTCGACGACACCTACGGCGGACTCGGTACGGTGACGGTCAACGCCGACTGGCGCACCGGCTCCTACACGCTGAACGACGGAACATCGGCCGGCACCTGGGACTGCGGCGCGCCCGTGAAGTAGCAGGTCCCCCGGACCCTCGGCCATCCGGCGTTACATGCGCGATACGTCCGGGCGACCGAACGCATGGCGCCGGCGATAGATTCAGACATTGTCGCTCGTCGGCCCGGTAGCGCATCTCGTCACGACGCGTGGCCGGCCCACCCTCATCCGCAGGCTTCGATGTCTTCTCGAGCCTTGTCGTGGCCCGCACTGATCGCCCTCGTCGCGATCGCCGCCGCATGCGGCCCGACCACGGGCAGTTCGTTCACGAGCGTCGCCGGCACGAGCGCCGATCGCGCCGACGTGCACGACCGGCTTCCCACCGGCGTTCGACTCGATCCGGCCGCGCCGTTGCACGACGTCGGACAGATGCCGCTCGCGATGATCGACGCGCCCAGCCCGGCGGGCGATCGCGCCGTCATGTTGCTGAATGGATGGCGCGAGAATGGGATCCAGGTCGTCGACCGGGCGTCGGGGCGCGTGCTCCAGACGGTGGCCCTTCCGGCGGCGTTCCTCGGCCTCGCTTTCTCGCCGGACGGACAGACGCTGTACGCGTCGGGCGGCAATACGGACGTCGTCTACCGCTTCGATTGGCGCGCCGGAGCGGCGACCTTGCGGGACAGCATCGTCCTCGCGCCGCGAGCGAAGCCGAAGGCCGACGGCGTCCGCTATCCTGGCGGTCTGGCGCTCTCGCGTGACGGGCGGATGCTCTACGTGGCCGAGAATCTCGCCGATTCGCTCGCGGTGGTGGACGTCGGCAGCGGGCGCGTCGCGCAGCGTGTCGCGACCGGTCGGTATCCGTACGCCGTCGCCGTCGCGCCCGACGGCGCGGTATACGTCTCCAACTGGGGCGGACGGGAGCTCAGCACCTACGGCGCGCGAGGAGACGGCACACTCCAACCGAGTGGCGAGATCTTCGTCGGCCGGCATCCCTCGGCCATGCTGCTCAACGCTCGCGGCAACCGGCTGTTCGTCGCCATGGCGTCGATCGATCGCGTGGCATCGGTCGACCTCGCGCACCGGCGAGTCGCCGGCCTGCTGCTCGACCCGCCGCCGCTCGGCCCGGGTGAGGGGAGCACGCCGAATGCGCTCGCGCTGTCCACCGACGGCAACCGGCTGTTCGTCGCGGAAGCCGACGCGAATGCCGTCGCGGTGTTCGACCTCGCTCCGACGACGAGCGGGCTCGCCGGCTCGACCGGCGACGATCTGCTCGTGGGGCGCGTCCCCTCCGGCTGGTATCCGACGGCGCTGTTGGCGCGCGGCGACACGCTCCTCGTCGCGAGCGGCAAAGGACGCGGCACGCGAGCCAATCCGGACGGACCCCGCCCGGTGCGGGCGGCGACGCACGTTCAGCTTCCCGGCCGGAACACCACGCTGTCGCAGCTCGATGGATCGCTCATGATCGCGCCACTGGCGCGCGCCGACGCCGCAACGCTCGCCGGCTACTCGGCTCGCGTCGCGCGCGCGAACGGATGGACCGAGCCGGCCCGCATGGCGCAGCGATATCCGCCATTCGAGCACGTGATCTACGTCATCAAGGAGAATCGCACGTACGACCAGGTGCTCGGCGATCTGCCGCTGGCGGACGGCGACACGTCGCTCGTGATGTTCGGGCGATCCGTCACTCCCAATCATCACGCGCTTGCCGAGCGGTTCGGCACCTTCGACCGTTTCTTCGTCAACGCCGAAGTGAGCGCCGACGGTCACATCTGGTCGATGGCCGCATACGCGACCGACTACGTCGAGAAGACGCTGCAGCTCAACTACTCCGGTCGCGGGCGGAGCTACGACTACGAAGGAACCAACCACGAGGTCGTCACCGACGACGACGTCGCGGCGCCGGCGCGCGGCTATCTCTGGGATCTCGCGCAGCGAAAGGGGATCACCTTCCGCGACTACGGCGAGTTCGTCGTCCCCAGCAACACGGACCCGGATGACGTGTTGCCACCCGGCTACCGGGGCGACAAGCCCTTTCTCGCTTCACACACGAACCCGGCATACCCCGGCTTCGACCTGTCGATTCCCGACCAGCATCGCGCCGACGTGTGGATCGCCGAGTTGAAGGAGTTCTCGCAGCGCGGCACGATGCCGGCGCTCGAGATCGTGAAGCTGCCGAACGACCACACCAGCGGCGCCCGCGCCGGTGCGCCGACCCCGAGAGCGCAGGTCGCCGACAACGACCTCGCACTCGGCCGGATGATCGACGCGCTGAGCCACAGCCCGTTCTGGAAGAGCACCGTCGTGTTCGTGCTCGAGGACGACGCGCAGAGTGGTCCGGATCACGTGGACTCGCATCGGTCGCCGCTGCTGGTGATCTCGCCATACGTGCGCGCCGGCGTGGTGCACCGCTTCGCCAACACGACCGACGTGCTCCGCACGATGGAGGAGATCCTCGGCCTCGATGCGCTGTCGCAGTTCGACTACTTCGGCCGTCCGTTGCGTGAGATCTGGAGCGACACTCCCGACCTGCGGCCATGGACGGCGCTGACCCCGCAGCAGAGTCTCGTCGAAAAGAATCCCGCGGGCACACGGGCAGCGAGCGCGTCGTCCATGCTCGACCTTCGCGTGGAAGACGCAGCCGACGAAGATGCGTTCAACCGCATTCTCTGGACGACGGTGCGGCCGGGCGTGTCGTATCCGGGATCGCGCCGCGCGTCGGCGCTGGAAGCGGTGCGGCGGTAGCTTGTCGGGCGCCGCGCTTCGCGCGCCCGCGCCCGCTCACGCTTCGATCTTCGTGAACCGCCACGCACCGAGTGCAAGGAGTGCCAGGCCGGCGACGATCAGTACGACCACGTCCGTCATTATTCCGAAATGCGAGACGCCGATGAACGCGCCGCGCGCGCCATCCACGCCGTACGTCAGCGGATCGATGCGGGTGAGCACGGCGAGCGCAATCGGCAGATTCTTCAACGGATACAGCGCGCCCGACAGGAAGAAGATCGGCATCACCAGGAAGTTCATCACGAGCTGAAAACCCTGCATCTCGCGAAGCGACGAGCCGATCACCGTGCCGAGCGCCGCGAACACGATCGCGATCAACGCCATCACCAGGAGTGCCAGCGGCACCGCGGCAGCGCTCGATGGCCGAAAGCCGGCGATCAGGCACACCACGAGAATCAGCAGTCCCTGCAGCATCGCCACCGTCGCGCCGCCGAGCGTTCGGCCGAGCATGACCTGCACGCGCGGCACCGGGGCGACCAGCGTCTCCTTGAGGAATCCGAACTGCCGGTCCCACAGCAGCGCGACTCCCGAGAACATCGACGTGAACAGCAGCGTCATCCCCATCACGCCGGGCGCGATGAACTGTAGGTAGCTCCCCTCCCCCGCCCGCGCGAACACCGGGCCGAGCGCGAAGCCGAGGACGCCGAGGTACATGAGCGGAGAGCCGAGCGACGCGATGATCTGGGCGCGCGACCGCAGGTACTTCTTTACCTCGCGGAGCCAGAGGATGTAGATGACGCTCATCGTCTCCCCCACGCCCGTGCCATCTGCCGCATGCGATCGGCGGCGCCCGCGGATTCGTCGCGGATCGACGTGCCGGTGAGCGCGAGGTACGCATCCTCGAGCGACGCCGCGCCCGTCTTCGCCTTCAGCTCGGCCGGAGAGCCGATCGCGACGATGCGGCCATGGTCGATCACCGCGATCCGGTCGGCGACGCGATCCGCCTCGTCCATGTAGTGCGTCGTGAGGAACACCGTGACGCCTTCGGTCTTGTTGAGGTGGCTCACGTGCGTCCAGAGTTGATTGCGGCTCTGCGGATCGAGCCCCAGCGTCGGCTCATCGAGAAACAGCACTCTCGGCGTGTGCAGCAGCCCGCGCGCGATCTCGAGCCGCCGCCGCATGCCGCCGGAGAATGTCTTCACCATGGAATCTCGGCGCTCCCACAGGTCGAACAGCGTGAGCAGCTCCTTCGTCCGCTCGCGTCGCACGCCACGCGGCACGCCGTACAGCACACCGTGGATCTCCATGTTCTCCCAGGCCGTGAGATCCTGGTCGAGGCTCGGGTCCTGAAACACCACGCCGAGCCGTCGTCGCACGTCGTTGGTATCCACGGTGGGATCGAGCCCGTCCAGCTCCAGCGTGCCGGAGGTCGGACGCAGCAGCGTGGTGAGCATCTTGATGGTCGTCGTCTTGCCGGCACCGTTGGGGCCGAGGAAGGCGAAGACCTCGCCCCGGCTGACGTCGAAGGAGATGTCGTCGACGGCCGCGAGGTCGCCGAACTTCTTCACGACGTGCTGGACGCGAATGACCGGCTCGGGACTGCTCATGGCTCTTGGGAGGAATGATTTCGACGGCGCGGCATCGCGCCATGAAACATGGCCTCGGAACATCAGGGAGAGAAGGAGCTCGGAAACCGAATGCACGGAACGAGCGGAAACGGCTGAAACGACGGATGACGGCACACCGGGATTGTCCAGGCGCCGCTTCCGCATCCCGTCGATTACAAAGAAGCCGTCTGGAGTTGTGGGGTCAGTCTGGGCGCGCGGAGTCGCGCTCATACGAGGGAGAGATCCGCCCGTTTCGTCGTTTCAGTCGTTTCCGTGCATTCAGTTTCCAGCAGCCGCCCAGCTCACGGTGACCGGCACGCCGAGAAATCGTGCATACCGCTCCGCCGCACCGACGAACGCCTTCTTCTCCGACGCTTTCAAAGCGACGAACGGCGACGCCTCGATCTGTACTCCCTTCGCCCGCATGGAGCGGCGCCACAGACCACGCACCCGCCCGTCGAGCACCAGCGTCGCCTGAAACACTCCGTTGCCGCCGGGACAGATCCGGTCCGTGTACTCCGGCGCCAGCGTTGCGCTGCGGTCCTTGTAGCCGAGCAGGAGCTCGTCGAATCCGGGAAGCAGATGCGCGCGGGACGTAGGCGTCTCGATCGCTGAAAGCTGGTTCGACATCCACAGCTCGCCGTCGGTCGTCGCCATACGCTCGAGCAAAGGTCGCGCGAGCAGCAGGCCACGCTTCGCATCCGCCAGCGTCAGCCCCGTCCACCACACGAAGTCCCGCACCGACGCCGGTCCGTGACTCGTGAAGAACCGCTCGGCCACCGTGCGCAGTGCGTCGTCGCGGTCGAGTCGTCGCGACCCGGGAATCCAATCGTCGAACAGCACGAACGTCGGCTGCTTCTCCTCGTGCGGGCCGAAGCAGAGCATGCGCTCCATCGCGAGGTGCCGCAGGATGTGAATGCCGCGCTGCCCGGTCGTCGAGACGCCGCCTTTATCCAGCGCGCCGAGCAGTGCGCTGCGCGAGAGAACGGTGCGTTGCGTCAGCACTCGAGTGATGAGCCTGCGGCTGCGGCGGAAGACGTCGTCGTCCAGCCCCATCTGCCGCTGCCGTCCCGCCATTCCTTTCATGATCCTCGGCGCGAGCAGCTCGAGCATCCATTGCGCATCGGCGGCGGGAACGAAGTGCAGGGTGCCACGCATCGGCCAGGTTCGCACGATCGCACGCTCGGCGACCGCACGCTCGACGTCGGCGCGCGTGGCGTCAGTCGTGCGGAGAGCGATGGACCAGAGCGCGCCCGGGTAGTCCTGCGCCTGGACGGCGCCGAGATGGCTGACGATCTCGGCCGCCGATACCGAGCGCGGCACGGCGATCCTCTGCGCAACGAGGCGCCGGCGGGCGACTGAAGGGGAAGGCGAGCGCGGCATCTCTCTCTTTCGCATTTCGGGTGCAGCAATATGATAGAACACACGCGGTGAGGTGAGAGATGGCGGCGACATCGGTCACGACGGGCGCGACCACCCGACCTGACGAGGCTTCGGTTTCGGTGGCGCTCAACGTCAACGGGACCAGTCACACGATCGACGTCGAGCCGAGGGTCACGCTGCTCGACGCACTGCGCGAGCATCTCCATCTCACCGGCACCAAGAAGGGCTGCGATCACGGGCAGTGCGGTGCCTGTACGGTGCTCATCAATGGCCGGCGCATCAACGCGTGTCTCACCCTCGCCGTCATGCACGACGGCGACGAGATCGCCACCATCGAAGGCGTCGGCTTTCCAGGTGCCCTGCACCCGATGCAGGCAGCCTTCGTCGGGCACGATGGCTTCCAGTGCGGATACTGCACGCCCGGCCAGATCGTGTCGGCCATCGGGATGCTGCAGGAGGCACGATCAGGCTGGCCGAGCCACGTCACCGCCGACGTCGCGTCTCGTGAGATCCCATTCACCGACGCCGAGATCCGCGAGCGCATGAGCGGCAACATCTGTCGGTGCGCGGCCTATCCGAACATCGTCGCGGCGATTCGCGACGTCGCGGACGAGGGGAAGACGGGCAACGGAGCGCGCCGATGAGACCATTCACCTACGAGCGGGCGACGGATGCGGTAGCGGCGGTGGCCGCGATGTCCCGAGCCGGAGCGGGCGCGAAGTTCATCAGCGGTGGCACCAACCTGCTCGATCTCATGAAGGTCGACGTCGAGCGGCCGACGCACCTGGTCGACATCAGCCGCTTGCCGCTCAGGAGCGTGGACGAGCTGCCGGACGGCGGGCTGCGGATCGGCGCGCAGGTCCCGAACTCCGACCTCGCCGCCGACATGCGAGTGCGAACGCGCTACCCGGTGCTCTCCCAGGCGCTGCTCGCCGGCGCGTCCGGCCAGCTGCGCAACAAGGCGTCGGTCGGCGGCAACCTGCTGCAGCGCACGCGCTGCCCCTACTTCTACGACACCGCCGCCGGCTGCAACAAGCGTGACCCCGGCTCCGGTTGCTCGGCGATCGGCGGATTCAACCGGAACCACGCGATCCTTGGCGCCAGCGACGCCTGCATCGCGACGCATCCGTCGGACATGGCCGTGGCAATGGTCGCGCTCGACGCGCAGGTCGAGCTGCTCGGCGCGGAGCGAACGACGCGGCGCGTGGCGATCGCCGACTTTCACCGTCTTCCCGGCGACACGCCGCACGTCGAGACGGTGCTGCGGCCAAGCGAGATGATCACGGCGGTGATCCTGCCTCCGCCTCCACCCGGACGGCAGCTCTACCGCAAAGTGCGCGACCGCGCCTCGTACGAGTTCGCGCTGGTGTCGGTCGCTGCGATCGTCGCGACGGACCGCGGAACGATCACGACAGCGCGCGTGGCCTTCGGCGGTGTGGCGCACAAACCGTGGCGGTCGGCCGAGGCGGAAGCGGCGCTGACGGGCCATCCCGCGACGATGGCGACCTACCGCGCCGCGGCCGACGCGGCGATGGCGCAGGCCGTGGGGCATGGGCACAACGACTTCAAGATCGAGCTGGCCAAACGTACGCTCTGCCGCACACTGGCGCTGGCGGCGCGAGAAAGTTGACGGAGATCACGATGATCATCGGACAGCCCATCGATCGCGTCGACGGCCCGGCGAAAGTCAGTGGCCAGGCGACGTATGCCTACGAGCACTGGGAGAAGGACGTCGGGCAGCCGCTCTATGGATTCATCGTCGGCGCGACGATCGGCAAGGGTCACATCACGAGCATCGACACGACGCGCGCCGAGCGGGCGGCCGGTGTGCGGATGGTGATGACCCATCGAAACGCGCCGGCGCAAGGCACGCCCGACGACTCCAATCCGTCGCCCTACGCGCGCGCTCGGCCGGCACTGAGCGGATCCGAGGTTCACCACTTCGGCGAACCGGTGGCGCTCGTCGTCGCCACGACGTTCGAGCAGGCGCGAGCGGCGGCCAATCTCGTCGGCGTCGAGTACACCTTCGAGCAGGGGCGGTACGACTTCGCCGCGCACGAGGAAGAGGCATACGCTCCCAAGAACGTCAAGGGCCGGTGGGACACCGACACGGTGGTTGGCGATTTCGACTCGGCGTTCGATAGCGCCGAGGTCAAGCTCGACCTGCGCTACACCACGCCGTATGAATTCTCTCAGCCCATGGAGCCGCACGCCTGTCTCGCGGTGCCGTCGGACGAGGGGGACGAGCTGACGATCTACGTCAGCACTCAGGTCGTCGACTCGGCGCGTACGTCGATCGCCAGCACGCTCGGTATCGACCGGCAGCGCATCCATGTCGTCGCCCCGTACGTCGGCGGCGGGTTCGGCTCCAAGCTGGGCATCCACTCCGAGACGATCCTCGCTGCCATGGCGGCTCGGCAGTTGAAGCAGCCGGTGAAGGTCACGATGACCCGCCAGCAGATGTTTCATCTCGTCGGCATGCGTCCGACGTCGGTGCAGCACATTCGCCTCGGAGCGGGGCGGGATGGCCGATTGGTCGCCATCGCGCACGAGGTGAACATGCATACGAACCCGCAGCGGGAGTACACCGAGCAGACCGCCACCACGACGCGGGCGCTGTATGCGGCGCCCAACCGATTGACGCGTCACCGACTGACGCGGCTCGACCTGCAGCGGGGAGAGGACGTTCGAGCACCGGGCGAAGCGCCGGGTCTTCTGGCCGTCGAGTCGGCGATGGACGAGCTGGCGCATGCGCTCCGCATGGACCCGATCGAGCTGCGGATCCGCAACGAGCCCGCGCGCGATCCGGAGCGCGACGTTCCGTTCTCGCACCGCCGCCTCGTCGAATGCATGCGGGAGGGAGCCCGTCTGTTTGGCTGGTCGCGCCGCCCCACGGCACCGGCAACGCTCCGCGACGGGCAGTGGCTGGTCGGCTACGGGATGGCCGCCGCGATCCGCATGCATTTCCAGGGGAAGACCAAGGTGAGAGTGCGGGTCGGTCCCGACGGGATCGCCGTCGTGCAGACGGACATGACCGACATCGGCACCGGCACCTACACCATCCTCGGTCAGGTCGCTGCCGACCGACTCGAGGTGCCCGTCGACCGGGTACGGGTCGAGCTCGCGCGCTCCGAGTTTCCCGTCAGTCAGGGGTCCGGCGGCTCGTACGGCGCCTCCAACTCGAGCAACGCGCTCGCGCGCGCGTGTGATGCCCTGCGGGAGAAGCTGCGAAAGGCGGGCGGCCGCATTCCTCCGCAAGGTCTCGAGGCCGAGGGTGAGATCCCCGGCATGGCGGATGATCCCAGCTTCAAGAACTACTCGATCCACACCTACGGTGCTCACTTCGCCGAAGTCGGTGTCGACGCCGACACCGGCGAGATCCGCCTGCGCCGCATGCTCGGTGTGTTCTCGGTGGGCCGCGTGCTGAACGCCAAAACCGCGCGATCCCAGCTGATCGGCGGCATGACCTGGGGCGTGGGCATGGCACTCCACGAAGAGGCAGTGGTCGACACGCGCAGCGGCGCGTTCGTCAACCGCGACCTCGCCGGATATCTGGTGCCAGTGCACGCCGACATTCCGGAGATCGACGCGGTGATGCTCGACGGACCGGACGACCGAGCGAACGCGCTGGGCGCGAAAGGAGTCGGCGAGATCGGCAACTGCGGCTCGGGCGCGGCCGTCGCCAATGCTGTGTTCAACGCGACCGGGGTACGCGTGCGCGATTTCCCGATCACGCTCGACAAGCTGCTGATTCGATGACTACCTACTGAAGTACCAGGTACCTGGTAGCACTAGTACCGAGACGGACATCCAACCCAGTACCTGGTACTTGAGTAGCAGTTGATCAGTCGAGAAACTTCGTCAGCTCGGAGTTGACGATCTCCGCATGCGTCCAATTGATCGCGTGCGGCCCGTCCTTCACCTCCACGAACCGCGCGCCCTTGATGAGCTTCGCCGTCCGCGCGCCCGATGCCTTGATCGGAACGATGCGGTCCGCGTCGCCGTGCATGACGAGTGTGGGCACGTCGATGCTCGCGAGATCCTTGCGGAAGTCGGTGTACCACGTGTGCACGCACTCGAACGACGCCGTGGCGGACGAGCCGATTGCCACGTTCCAGCTCGCCTGCACCGCCTGGTCGCTGATCCGTTTCCCGAGCAGCACGTCGGTGTTGTAGAAGTTCTTGAAGAACTCCGTGAAGAACGCGTACCGGTCGGCGCTGATCGCGGACTCGATTCCCGTGAAGACGGATTTGTCCACGCCTTCCGCGTTGTCGGCGGCCTTCAGCAGGTAGGGCGGTACACCGCCGAGGATCACCGCACTCCGCACACCGTCGGAGCCGTACTTTCCGAGGTAGCGCACCACTTCGCCGCCGCCCATCGAGAAGCCCACCAGCGTGACGTCACGCAGCTCGAGCGACATGATCAGCTTGCGCAGATCGGCCGAGAAGGTGTCGTAGTCGTAGCCCGCTGCCGGTTGACTCGACTTGCCGAATCCCCTCCGATCGTAGGTGATCACCCGGTATCCCGCGGCGAGCAGCGCGCTCGTCTGCTTCTCCCACGAAGCGCCGTTCAGCGGGTACCCGTGGATCAGCACCACCGGCCGGCCCGATCCGTGGTCCTCGTAGTAGAGGTCGATCGACGTGGTGTTCTCCTGCCCGACCTGGATGTAGCTCCGCGTTTCCAGCCCGATCGTGCTCATGGCGTCTAATCCTCCTCTTCAGCCGTCCGAGCGCCGCCTCCTGCGACTCGATGTCGCTGATCCGCGGCGCCCGGTCCTCCGCTCCTGTCGCGCTCCGATCGTGTACCGCACATTGAATACACCGTCGCGACGACGGTGCAAGCAGCCCCAACCTCTCAATTCGGCGTTCGAGCGAACGCCATACCGTGCGCGATCTCGAGATCATACTCGGCCTCCTTCTCGTCGCCACGCTCGTGCAGCCGATCGCCCGGCGGCTCGACATCCCGGTCGCGATCGCACAAGTGGTGTGCGGCCTCGCGCTGTCGCTCATCCCGTTCGTGCGCGACCTCCAGTTCGATCCGGACATCACCTTCACGCTCTTCGTCCCGCCCCTGCTCTTCTGGGCGGCGACGACCGGTTCTCTGCGCGACGTACGGCGCAATGCGCGTCCGATCCTGCTCCTTGCCGTCGTCCTCGTTCTGGTGACGACCGGTGTCGTCGCCGTCATCGCCTATGCCGTCGCGCCAAGGGTGTCGTGGGCGTCGGCGTTCGTGATCGGCGCCATCGTCGCCCCTCCCGACGCCGACGTCACGACGTCGATCGCACGCCGGCTCGGCGTCCCGCCGCGCCTCGTCACCATCCTCGAGGGAGAGACCCTTCTCAACGATACCGCGGCATTCGTCACCTACCGCATGGCGGTGCGCGCCGCGGTGATCGGCACGTTCTCGCTGCCGTCGGCGGCTGTCCAGTTCCTCGCCATCGGCGCATCGGGCGTCATTGTCGGACTCGCCGTCGGCTGGCTGATCGCACAGTTCGTCCGGCTGCGCGCGGATTCGATCGGCGAAGTCACGATTACGCTGCTGGCACCGTTCGTCGCGTATCTCGCGGCCGAGCGACTCGGGGCATCCGGCGTGCTCGCCGTGATCACCGCTGGATTCTCCCTCTCGCGGTTCGCCCCGCGTGTCTTGTCGGCGCGCACGCGCGTCCGCGCCCGCAACGTGTGGGAGACCGTCACCTTCCTGATTGGCGCACTGGTGTTCACGTTGATCGGCGTGCAGCTCGGCAGGTTCGCGCCGATGCTTTGGCGCAGTGGAGAGCCGTGGCTGGTGCGTGCGACGTTGTACGTCAGCGCGGCAGTGATCGCCGTCCGTCTCGTCTGGGTCTTTGCCACCACGTATCTGGCCCGGCGGCTGGGGGATGATCCATTGCCATCGTGGCGCGCCGTCGCGGTGCTGGGGTGGGCCGGCCTCCGAGGCGGTGACACGTTGGTGATGGTATTGGCCGTACCCTATCGCACCGCGGCCGGTGCGCCATTTCCCGGCCGCGACACCGTCGTCGCCGTGGGTCTGGGGGTCATCTTCATCACGCTCGTGCTGCAGGGCTTGACCCTGCGTCCACTCATCCGGGGGCTGGCGCTCCCGCACGACGACATGGTGGAGATCGAGGAGCGAAAGGCGCGGCTCGAAGCGGAGGGTGCGGCCAAGCGGCGGCTCGAGGAGATCATCCGGCGGCAGCGGCTGCCGCGCGATGTGGTCGACTACCTGCGGGCGCAGATCCGGCTGCGCACGAGGCTCGATCTGGACGACATCGCGCACCTCGGCGGCCACGACGGCCAGACGACGGAAGACGTCGTACGAGAGGCCGAGCAGGAGCTGCGTGACGCGGCACGGCAGGCGGTCATCCGCATGCGGGATGACAACGTCATCGGCCAGGAGGCATTGCGGCGGATCCAGTACGATCTGGATCTCGATGAGGTCCGGAGCGTGGACGAGTCGCTTGCGGGAGCCAGGACATCGGCAGAGTCGCCGCCGAAGTCCTAGCCGTGCGTTGAGGGGGTGTCTCCTGCGATCCGGCGATGTCGCTTCGGATGACGGAATGCGCGGATTTGCCGGATGCGGAGCGACAGCTGCCCCGCCCGCGTTCCCGATGCCGAGGTTCCGTGCACGATGAATGACGACGCGCTCACGCGCCAGGTGATCGGATGCTTCCTCACCGCCTACAATGAGCTCGGCTTCGGGTTTACGGAGAGCGTATACTCGGCCGCCCTTCAGATCCTGTTTCGCGACATCGGTCTCGACGCCAGGCGCGAGCACGGGATCGACGTGATGTTCCGCGGCAGCAAGATCGGCGCGTACCGGGTGGACTATCTGATCGAGGACGTGCTCGTGCTGGAATTGAAAGCCGGCTCTCAGCTGCCGCCGGGGTCGCGCGCGCAGCTCCTCACGTACCTGCGGACGTCCAGAAAGGAGGTCGGCTTGGTGCTCTTCTTTGGTCCGAAGCCGGAGATAGAGCGCGTTCATCTTCGATGAACGGTCGTCGTCGGTCTTGGCTCGCTGCGCCGTCCGTGGGTTCGTTTCAGGGCATGGCAACTGAATGCACGGAAACGACTGAAACGACGGAACGGGCGGATCTGTCCCTCGTAGGAGCTGGACACCGCGCGCCCCAACTGACCCCGCAACTCCAAAGGCATTCTTTGTTGTCGACGGGATACGGAAGTGGCGCCTGGACGACGTTCCGTGTGCCGTCATCCGCCCGTTCCGTCGTTTCAGTCGTTTCGTCCATTCCGTTGACCTCTTGCGCAACGATGCCTAGCATGCGATACTGAACCATATGGTTCATCTTTCCGCTCGCCTCGATTCCGCTTTTTCCGCCCTCAGCGACCCGACGCGCCGCCGAGTTCTCGAACGGCTCGGCCGAGCCGAAGCGTCGATCACCGACCTGGCCGGCGCGTTCGACATGACGCTCACCGGCATGAAGAAGCACGTCCAGGTGCTCGAGGACGCAGGGCTCGTGACGACGGAGAAGATCGGGCGCGTGCGCTACTGCCGCCCCGGTCCCCGGCGGTTGAAGGAGGAGATCAATTGGATCACGCGCTACCAGACGATGCTGGAGGCGCGCTACGACCGGCTCGGGGAATTCCTCGAGCGCACCCGAGGAGAGTGAACATGAGCGCCAAGACCGCTACACCAGTCCGCGCGAAGATCAGCACGCCTTCCGAGCGCGAGGTTCGCATCGAACGGATCTTCAACGCGCCGCGCGAGAAGGTGTGGCGCGCGCTCACCGACCCCACGCTCGTCGCCCAGTGGTGGGGACGCGGCAACAAGCTCGACATCGTGAAGCACGAGCCGGAACGCGGCGGACATTGGCGCTACGTCGAACACTCCGACCACGGCGTTCACGGCTTCGAGGGACGCTACGCCGAGGTGGTCCCGCCGGAGCGCGCGGTGCGCACCTTCGAATGGGACGGCATGCCGGGCCACGTCGCACTCGAAACACTCACGCTGGAAGACCTCGGCAACGGCCGCACGAAGCTCGTCAGCGTGTCGCTCTTCCACACCGTCGCCGATCGCGATGGGATGCTGAGCTCCGGGATGGAAGGCGGAGTCAACGAGAGCCACGCGGCGCTCGATCGCGTTCTCATGACAATCTGACTCACTGCGGCACCCGGTACTGGTGTACACAACCGAACCAGTACCGGGTGCTAGCTCAACTCGACCGCATTCCTTCCGCCGCCAGCGCAGCCTGCCCCAGGCTGATCCCTCCGTCGTTCGCCGGCACGGCGTGATTCGTCCAGACGCACAGCCCGGTCAGCGCGAGATTCTCGAGAACGTCGGCCAACAGCACGTCGTTCTGGAACACGCCGCCCGATAGCACGACAGTAGTGACGTCATGTGCGTCGCATAGCTCGTGCGCAGCAGTCGCCACGCCGCGCGCGAGTCCTGCATGAAAGGCGCGCGCGATCCATGCGGGAGCGTCACCGCGGGCGCGGGCCTCGATCACGGCGTGCAGCGTCGGCCGGAAGTCCAGCTCGCGCGACGCGAACGGCATTGGCAGCGGCGAGGGCGGTGCACCCGACGCCGAGCGCGCCAGATGCTCGAGCCAGATGGCCGCCTGTCCCTCGTAGCTGATCGCGCGCGTGAAGCCGAGCAGCGCCGCCACGCAGTCGAACAACCGGCCGACCGACGTGGTGCGGATGCACCGGACGTCCGCCCGCAGCAACGACCGGGCCTGTTCGTACCGCTCCGGAAAATCGAACGGTGCGGCGCGCAGGTCGTGGCGCGACGCATCGTCGCCCAACTCGGCGATGAACCCCGCCGCCGCCTGCACGGGATGTCGCGCCGCGGCGTCGCCGCCTGGCAGTCGCGCCGAGCGCAGGTGGCCCACACGCGCGAGCCCGCGGCGCAGGCTGCCCGCGAACAGTTCGCCGCCCCAAATCGTCCCGTCGTCGCCGTAGCCCGTGCCGTCGAACGCGATGCCGATCACCCGCTCGCTCGATGCGCCCCCGCCCCCGCCCCCCGCGCGCTCCGCGAGCACGCTCGCCACGTGCGCGCGGTGATGCTGCACCGCCTGGCGCTCACGGCACTCGATGTCGAGCGCGTGCATCGTGGACGCATACTCCGGATGACGATCGTGCACGACGTGCAGCTCGTCGGGCGACACGCGGTACATCGTCATCAGGTCGCGCACCGTCTCGTGGAACGCCGCGCGCGCACCCGCGTGCTCGAGATCGCCGATGTGCTGGCTCATGATCGCCGCCCCATCCACGACCAGCGTGATCGTGTTCTTGAGGTCGGCGCCGAGCGCCAACACCGGCCGCGTCGCCAGCAGGCGAGCCACCACACTCGGCGCGTAGCCCCGCGAGCGGCGAAGGACGGCCACCCCGGCCGCACCGACCCGTGCCACCGAGTCGTCCACGCGCCGCGCGATCGGCCGCTCGCCGATCAACAGCGCGTCGGCGATACCGGCGAGCCGCGCGACCGCCTCCTCGTCGCGGTAGGCGATCGGCTCGCTCGAGCGGTTTGCGCTCGTCATCACCAGCCGCTCGGGCGCGCCGCGCTCGAACAGCAGGTGTTGCAGCGGCGTATACGGCAGCATCACGCCGAGCTCACTGCAGTCCGGTGCGACGTCGGCGAGCGAGACGCGCGCGGGCGCGAGCACGATCGGCCGGTGGGCCGAGGTCAGCAGCGCCTCGCTCTCCGGCGACAGCTCCACCGTGCGCCGCGCGACGTCGAGGTCGCGCACCATGAGCGCGAACGGCCGCTCCTTGCGGAACTTCCGCTCGCGCAGCGTACGCACGCTCCCGGGTGCCTCGGCGTCGCACGCGAGGTGGTACCCGCCGAGTCCTTTGATCCCTGCGATGGCACCGCGCTTCAACATCGCGACCGTTTCGTCGATCGCGGCGTCATCCCCCGAGATGACGCGATCGTCCAGGAGCAGAGCGAGATGAGGCCCGCACGCCGGACAGGCGACCGGCTGCGCATGGAAGCGCGAATACTCCGGTGCCTCATACTCGGCGCGACAGCGCGAGCACATCGCCCAGTCGCGCATCGTCGTAGAGGCACGATCGTACGGGAGACCGAGCATGATGGAATACCGCGGCCCACACTCCGTGCAGTTGATGTAGGGATAACCTGCACGTCGGTCCGTCTCGTCGAACATCTCCGCGAGGCAGCGTTCACATACGGGAAGGTCGGGTGCGATGATCGTCGTTGGCGACGACCGCCGTTCGCTCTCGCGAATCTCGAACCGTTCATGGCCATCGCGCCGACCGTGGTGTGCTTCCAGTGTGTCGACTCGCGCGGCGCCTGGCGCCGACGACCTCAGCTCCTCGCCGAACGCCTCCAGCGCCGTGGCGTTACCCTCGGCGTGGATCCGCACCCCGTCGTCGTCGTTGCGCACCCAGCCCGTGATTGCGTGCTCGCGGGCGAGCCGGTACACGAACGGCCGGAACCCGACCCCCTGCACCGTGCCGCGGACGTGGATGTCGCGCGCTTCGGGTTCACCTGCGGTGGGCGGCGCGACGATACAGGTGCGTCCCTCCCACCCGATCTGAACCACCCGGCCGCCTTCGACCAGCACCGGCACGCCGCGCCGGCCGTTGGTGAGCGCGATCATTCGCCGGAGTGCCTCCTCGTCGCGCTCGACGTCGTGCTCCACGAACTGCTCACCGCGCCAGAGCAATTGCTCGCGCAGCTCGGCGGTGAACGGGCAGCCCGCGGAGCCGAACAGCTCGACGTCAGCCATCGAGGCAGAACGCGAGCGCGTCGCGCAGCACGTGGTAGATGGAGGCCTCGACCTCCTGGATCCGCGGGATGTAGTCGGACCGCACGACGAGCGGGATGTCGGCCAACCCGCGCCGCACGATCTCTCCTCCGTCGTAGCCGAGCAGGGCAACGGTGAGCAGATCCTGGCGTCGCGCCTCCTCGAGCGCAGCGAGGATGTTGCGCGAGTTGCCGCTCGTGGAGATGGCGATCGCGACGTCCCGGGGCGTCGCGTGCGCGATGAGCTGCCGGACGAAGATCACCTCCGTGCCGACGTCGTTCGCGATCGCGCTGATCGTCGCGGGCTCCAGGGCGAGCGACAGCGCGGGCACACGGCGGTACTGCTTCGCCGGGGGCGGCGCGACGCAGTCGAGTGCGAAGTCGTTGGCGTCGGTCGCCGAACCACCGTTGCCGAACATGATCAGCTTGCCGCCGGCCTCGATCCGCGCGGCGAGCGCGACGGCCGCCTGCGCGATCGCCTGAGCCTGCGTCGCCGCTACCTCGTCGCGCAGCGCGACGTCGTCGTGCGCCTTCTGCACGATCGACCGCGCCACGTGCTCGAGCACCCCACTCGTGTCCTGTTCCGCTCGGCCCAGATACGGATAGAGAAACCCCGCCTCTCCCACGTCGTGACCGCTCGACCGGTGCTCGAAGAAGACGTGCACCGTCTCCCACAGCGTGTGGTAGAGGATCTCGATCAGCTCCTGATGGATGAACGAGTCGGCGGAGGGTGGTCGGAGCGCGTAGCTCCCGCCGGTGCCCGACAGCGCGAGCGTCTGCACGCCGAGCGCACGAAGCGTCGTCAACGCGGCATCGACCGCCGGATCACCTTCCGGCGGCGCGAACCCGATGGCAATGTCGTCCGGCCGCGCCACGGCTGCCGTCCATTCTCCGAACGCGATCGAGAGATCGAGCGCGGGGAGAGCCCGCTTGCCGACGATCACCGGATGCACGAACTCCACGGATACGTGCTGGGCGTCGGTGGCGCACGCGCCATGGCCGAACGCCAGCAGCCGGCCACCTCTCAGGAAGCGCGCCGACATCTCCTGGCAGACGCGCGCGAGTTGGGGCGCTTCGCGGGCGAAGAGCGGCTCCGACGCGGCGGCGCGAGCGCGCAAGGCGTCGCCTACCCGCTGCGCCAGCGTGGTGGCCACAGCCCCGCTCGCGAGAGCGCGGACGTCGGCGAGCGTGCCCATTGCTCAGCAGATCCTGGGGAGCGGATCTCCCACCAGCATGTCCACGACCCGCGCGCTCCCATATGCCGAGGCGGCCAACACGGTTCGCGCCGGCTCGGCGCGCACTTCGCCGACCAGCATCGCACCTTCGCCGCCTGGCGCGTCGCGCACCGCCTCGAGCGCCTCTTCGGCGCGCTCGGGAGCGACGACGGCGAGGAACTGCCCTTCGTTGGCGATGTGCAGCGGATCGAGGCCGAGCAGCTCGCACGCGCCACGCACCGCGTCGCGCACCGGCAGTGCGTCCTCGAACAGCACGACGCCGAGCCGGGCGTCCGCGGCGAGCTCGTTGAGCGCGCTCGCCACACCGCCGCGCGTCGGGTCGCGCATCCAGTGCACGCCGTCGCCGATCCGCTGCATCAGCGCGCGAACCATCGGATAGACCGAGCGCGTGTCGGAGCGCAGATCCGCCTCGAGATCGACGTCGCCGCGGGCGAGCAGGATGGTGATCCCATGATCGCCGATCGGGCCGGAGAGCAAGACGCGATCGCCCGGCCGCACGGCGCTCGCGCAGAGACGCACGCCCGGCTCGATCGCACCGATGCCGGCCGTGGTGACGTACATCCCGTCGGCCTTGCCGTGCTCCACGACCTTCGTGTCGCCTCCAACGACCGGCACGCCGGCGCGGCGCGCCGCCTCGGCGATGGCGCGCAGCTCGTCTTCCAGCACGCTCGTCGGCAGCCCCGCCTCGAGCACGAGCGTCACCAGCAGCGCGACCGCTGTCGCGCCGGAGACGGCGAGGTCGTTCACCGTACCGTTGACCGCGAGATCGCCGATCGATCCGCCGGGAAAGCGCAGGGGCCGAACGACGAAGCTGTCCGCGGTCATCGCGAGCCGCCCTCCGTTCACCTCGACGACGGCAGCGTCGGTGAGCGGTGCGAGCAGCGGGCCGCCGAGCAGAGGCGCGACGAGCCCTTCGATGAGGCGACGGCTCGCTCTGCCGCCTGCCCCGTGCGCCATCTCGATCTGCGAATCGCGAAAGCGGATCGCCGGCGGAGGCGCGACGTCGGGCGCAGTCATTGGGCTCGCCACCGTCGACATGGCTATACCCCCACCGGCTCCGCCGCGGCGCTCTTGCGCAGCGCGAAGTTGTAGTACGCCGCGCACGCACCCTCCGACGACACCATCAGCGCGCCAACGGGATGCTCGGGTGTGCACTCCCGGCCGAACAGCTTGCACTGATGCGGCTTCAGGACGCCCTTCAGCACTTCGCCGCACTGCGCAGCCTTCGGATCAGTGACCCGCACGCCCGGCATCCTGAACCGCCGCTCGGCGTCGAACTCGGCAAATTCCTCGCGGATCGCGAGCGCCGACTGCGAGATGAAGCCGAGTCCGCGCCACTCGAAGAAGGGCCGCAGCTCGAATACCTCGGCCATCGCACGCAGCGCCGGACGGTTTCCCTCCCACGGCACGACGCGCGCATACTGATTCTCCACGCACGCGCGACCGTCGCGCAGTTGGCGGAGGATCATGACGATCGACTGCAGCACGTCGAGCGGCTCGAACCCCGACGTGACGAGCGGCTTGCCGTAATCCCGGCAGATGAACTCGTACGGCCGGCAGCCGATGACGGTGGAGACGTGACCCGGCCCGATGAACGCCTCCACGCGCATGTCCGGCGAGTCGAGAATCGCGCGGATGGCCGGGATGATCGTGACATGATTGCAGAACACCGAGAAGTTCTCGAGGCCGAGCATCCTGGCGCGCTGTAACGTGAGCGCCGTCGAGGGGGCGGTCGTCTCGAACCCGATGGCAAAGAAGACCACGTCGCGATCCGGATGCTGCTCCGCGAGCTTGAGTGCGTCGAGTGGCGAGTACACCATGCGCACGTCCGCCCCGCGCGCCTTGTGCTCGAGCGGGCTCCCATTGCGACCGGGGACGCGCATCATGTCGCCGAACGCCGTCAGGATCACGTTCGGGTCGCGCGCGAGCGAGAGGCCGTCGTCCACCCGCCCCATCGGCAGCACGCACACCGGACAACCCGGTCCGTGCACCAGCTCGATGTTGTCAGGTAGAACGTCTTCGAGAGCGAATCTGTAGATGGCGTGCGTGTGCCCGCCGCACACCTCCATCAGTCGATAGTGATGTCCCGGCTCGACGAGCCGGTGGATCTCCTCCGATGCCTGGCGGATGAGCGTCGGGTTCCGAAATTCGTCGACGAACTTCACGCGATCTCCTCCGCGCGCGCCGGCGGCTCGGTGAAGCGGTATCCCTCGAGCTCTTCCATCGCGAGCCGGTCCTCGCCCAGCATCGCGAGCAGCCGCATCTGTTCTTCCGCCTCGGCCACGCCGATCCGGCTCATCGCGAAGCCCACGTGAATCAGCACCCAATCACCGATGGCAAGCGCGGGGGGCTCGTCGCGCAGCAGGTCGATGTTCACGCGGCGTCGTACCCCCGACACCTCGATCACGGCGAGATGCGGTTGGCCAACCACGAACTCGACGATCTTACCAGGAATGGCGAGACACATGCTCGACCCTCCTCTTCCAAGCAGCAGAATGCACGGCAAAGACGCCAACGGCGGCCTCCCCAATGGTCGATCCAACGGGTCCTGCCCGTTCCGTAGCTTCCGTGGCTCGCGGGCGCCGGTCGGACATCACATCCTCCTGATCCGCAGGTACCGCGTCACGTCCGGCCAGGAAACCGCCAACACCACGAGCGCGATGATCACCACGACGATCAGCAGCCACCAGTACCAATCCATGGTCAGGTCCCCGATTGAAGGTGTGGGTATCGTGTCGCGATCGTCTCAGGGTGCGCGACCAGCTCGGCGATCAGCTCGACCGCTTCGTCCACCGCGCGTGCCACCGGATCGCTCAAACCCATCTCCTCGTCGATCGACGAGGGCTCGCATCCCACGATGAGCACGTGGCCGGGCACCCCGCCGAGCGTCGCGAGCAGCTGGAACACGACAGCCGGATGCATGCCATGCGCGTCCGCGATCGCCGGTCCCGAGCTCGGCGTCGCGGTGAGATCCGGCTCGATCAGATACACGGTTCCGGGCGCCTGGCCGCGGGGCGACGCGTCGACGAGGATCGTCGTGGCGTACCCGCCGTCGAGCATCTCGTACGCGAGGTGCATCCCGCGAATGCCGAAGTCCTCGACCTTCACCGACGCCGGCAGCGTCCGTTCGCTCAGCCGGCGTGCGACCTCCACACCGAAACCGTCGTCCGCGTTGAAGATGTTTCCGATCCCGGCGACGAGCACTCTGCCGGGCGGCGTGATGGGCTCGACTTCATCGGGTCCGTAATAGAAGTAGCGGCCGTACCACTCGTGCATGTCGGCGGCTGGATCGTCCTCGACCGTCACGGCGATGTGTGTGGCGTCGTCGAAGTCGCGGTGTACCGCTTCGACCCGTGCGACGCGCCCGTCGAGGAACATGTCCATCGCGTCGGCCCCGGCGCGGGGGTGCAGCCGCACACGCGATCCGCGCGTGATGCGCGTTCCGGCGACGTCCACCCAACGCTCCTGCGCCGGCTCCAGCGATCGCACCGCACCGTGCAGCCGCGCGAACAGCTCGTCGGGAATCGTATCCGACCGCTCGATGATCTGGCGAGCGCGCTCGTCCGTCGCGCAGGCCTCGCGCTTCTCGGCGTCGCTGAGCGTCATCACGCGGAGCATCAGGATCTCGTCGATCTCGGTCGCGTCGCAGAGATCACCTGCACTTTCCGGTGCAGTGTTGGGATAGTCGTAGAGGATGATCGGCGACGAGAGCATCAGCCGCGTTTCCCCGGCAGCGCCGATCAGCACCGGCCAGGAGTGCTCGTTCACGCACGATGCCGCCGCAGCCTTCGCCCACTCCGGCGGCTCGAGCAGCGAGATGAACTCGCCGCCGCGCAGCGCCAGCAGCGTGTGCGTACCGAGGAGCGATCGCCGCATGGCGGCATCCCGGTCGGCAATGCCGTCTGGCACGGGCGGAGGCCACGCGCTCGTGTTCTCGATCCGCACGCGCACCCTTGCCGCACTGCCGAGCGGCTCCGCGCTCACGCGCACTCGCCCCTCGAGCGGCGCGCGTGTACGCATGATGCGTCCGGCGAGCGCGCCACTCGCGTCATGGACCAACTCCTCCTCGCGGCCATCCGCGACCCAGAGTCGGAAGGTGAGCGGCTGCTGGAAGAGCTCGCCCACGTGCAACTCCGGCAGGTCGATCTGGCGCTCGATTCCTTCGTCCCAGGTGACCAGCGGCCGCCCGTCGACGTCGAGGCTTGGCACTCGCCGGAAGCCGCTCGGATCGACCACTTCGATCGTCCGTGCCTGCGCCTGCAGCCACCGCACCCGGATCGCGAGCACCGCGTCGAGCGGATTGTCGACGAGACACTCCGTCTGCATCGACGACGGCTCGGTGCCCCCTTCATCTCCGAATCCCGATGGCGCGACGATCCCGAACTGCCAGCGCAGTTGGTTCTTCGTCGCTGAGGCACGGTACGGATACAGCACGTACCCCTCGTAGAGCACGGCGTTGGCCACCGCCTCCGCCCGCGCGAAGACGTTTGGGTCGCTCATACGAGGCCCGGCTCGGGAGCATGGCGGGCGCTCTCCAGCAGCGACGACACGACGTCGTCCCACGTCGGCAGCATCTCGCGCTCCTTGAAGTCGCGCAACGCGTCCACCGTGTCGCGACGCAGCCGGATCCAACCGGCACCCGGAAAATACAGGTCCATCAGCGCACGCAGCTCGCGCACCGGAAGCCGATACGGCGCCTCCGTCGTCCACGCCAGCTGCTCGACACTGAATCCCTTGTCGCCTTCGCGCGCGGTGAACACCGTGCCGCTGAACTGCAGCAGCAACGGGACCTCACCGTCCTCCAGCGAGAGGAGATACTTCGCCGCCGCCACCTCGAAGTCGTACGTGACGCTCACCGGCAGGTCGACCTCGACGCGGTCGGTAAAGCCTGGCACCATCTGCGCGACGTGCGTCCACACCATCGTGCGCAGCGTCTCCCCCCACCGCTCGGGCGTGCCGTACAGATCCACCAGTCGCCGCTTCTCGCCGGGCGTGTAGTGCCGCCGCCGCGCCTCGATCTGGATCTGGCAGCGCAGCGCGATCATGTGCACCTGCACACCCGTCGCCTCCGTGATCCCGACGCGGAAGTTGAGCGTCGGCACGGCCGCATAGGGCTGCGACTTCGCACCCAGCACGGTAAAGACGAGCTGCGTCATGCTGTCACGGTTCACGTCTCACGATTCACGTCTTCCATAGGGCTCGGCGCGCTCTCGCACCGACCCGAAGAACGCCTCGATGTCCGCCCAACCCTCCGCCCCGCCGTCGAATCCCTTCCACGACCGACGCATTCGCCCCACCAGCTCGTAGCACGCATCGATCGGCACGACGTAGCACTCGATCGTCGCGTTCGCCAGGCGCCGAGCGAGCAATGCTTCGACGTCGGGCTCGATCATCCCAAGGGCCGGATTGGCGTGCACGATCTCCTGCCAGGCACCGAGCGGAAGGAGGGACTCCGTCGCGCCGGCCGGGCTCGGATAGAACGCGACCGTGTTTGCCTGCGCGCTGTTGTAGAAGAAGAACGCGATGCCGACCGGGATCTGCAGCTCGTCCCACTGCCCGTTGCTCACCAGTACGTCTCGCGCGATTCGGTAGCGCTGCGGTACCGCGCGAAACCTCCCGCCGGCCGCGCCACGGTTGGTGAACAGCAGGTAGCACGGCCGGCACGCGCAGACGAGCGCTCTCGCTTCCACATTGACCACATGCGCATGCTGCTCGGGGAGCTCCTCGGCGCAGAACTCACAGTACTCGCCGCTGCGCCGAGCCGGCGCAGGAGTGAGAAAGCGCCGTAGCCGCTCCGCCCCCAGCGGGCCGGCCTGCTCGTTCATACGGGCGCCCGCGCGAGCTGTACCAGCGCCGGCGCCTCTTCCCACAGCCCATCGATCTCCACGCTCTCGATCTCCGGCGCCACCGCCTCGATCGCCTGCTCGATCGCCTTGCGCAGCTTGGCCGACGCGTGGCGTCCGTCGCCATTGAGAGAGAGCGCCGGCTCGGCGCGTACCCGCGCGACGCCATTTGCCACCTCGACGAGCGTGAGCGGCGTCTCCAGCTCCGCGCGCGCCCGCTCGAGCGCGCCGGCGACGCGCACCTCCGCGCTTACCGGGTGCAAGTCGTGGAGGATGAGCAGGCTCGCCACGAGCGGATCGCTCTCGAACTTGCCGAACAGCCGGCGCGCATCTTCGCTGGACTCCTCGTCCACGATCTCGAGCACACGCGCCAATCCATCTCCGTAGAACCGCATCAGCAACTGCACCAGCTCGTTCGCCTTCTCCCGCGCTCCACCTCGGCCGTCGCCGAGCGCGCTCAACTCGTCCACCAGCAGCTCGATCCGTTCGGCGACGGATTGCAGATTCGGCGCGGACGGCATGTCAGATCTCGTTCAGCATCGTCGGTGAGTGGATCTTCTCCAGCACCTTCCCCTCTCCGAGATACATGTGCACCCCGCACGGGAGGCATGGGTCGAAGCTGCGCACCGCGCGCATGATGTCGATGCCCTTGAACTTGTCCGGCCCGTTCTCCTCGAAGATCGGCGTTCCCTGAACGGCGTCTTCATAGGGCCCCGGCGTCCCATAGGAGTCGCGCGGATTCGCATTCCAGGGCGTGGGCGGATACGGATGGTAGTTCGCGATCTTTCCGTCGCGGATCACCATGTGGTGCGAGAGCACTCCGCGCACCGCCTCCGTGAAGCCGCAGCCGATCGAGTTCTCCGGGACGCGGAACGTCTCCCACGTCTTGCTGTGGCCCGCCCGCACTTCCTTGAACGCTTCGTCGAGGAAATGGAGGGCACAGGCCGCTGCGTACGCCTGGAAGTACGTGCGTGCGCGGTTCCGCTCGATCGCGTTGCTCCACTTCGGGATCTTCCACTCGAACGACGTCTCCGGCTTGAGCGCCGTGCGCGGCAGGTTGATCTGCACGCTCGATCCCGTGGCCTTCACGTAGCCGATGTCCACCAGCTTCGCGAGCGCCGTCGCCCACAGTCGCGCGATCGGGCCCCCGCCCGTGTCGAGCGCCAGATAGTCCTTCCCGTCGTACCAGCGCGGCGACATCACCCAGCTGTACTTGTCGTCGAAGTCGCGCTTCTGCGGCTTGGGGATCGTGTGCTGGTTCCATGGATGCCGCACGTCGACTGGATTGCCGAGCGGATCCTTGGTGACGTACACCTCCTTCCCCTGCCAGTCGTCGTAGTACGAGGCGCCGAGCAGGATACGGATGCCAAGGTTGATCTTCACGAGATCCGTCGTGACGAGCTTGCCGTCGATGACGATGCCGGGCGTGACGAACATCTTTCGTCCCCACGCGGTCATGTCCTTGTACTCGAAGTTGCAGTACGCGGGATCCTGCAGACTCCCCCAGCAGCCGAGCAGCACGCGGCGTTGGCCGACCGCCTCGTAGCCCGGCATCGCCTCATAGATGAAGTCGAACAGATCGTCGTGCATCGGGACGACGCGCTTCATGAACTCGACGTAGCGCATCAGGCGCGCTTGGTAGTCGGTGAAGAGCTGGATCGTCGCCACCGTGCCGACGCCGCCCGGATACAGCGTCGACGGATGCACGTGCCGCCCTTCCATGAGGCAGAACATCTCGCGCGTGTAGCGGCTCACCTGGAGCGCCTCGCGATAGAACTCTCCCTCGAAGGGATTGAGCGACTTCATGATGGCGCCGATCGTCCGATAGCCGTGCGCCTCGGCGTTCGGCGCCGCGGTCCGTTCGGCCCTCTCCCACACTCCCGGGTTCGTCTCGCGCACCATCTTCTCGCAGTAGTCGACCCCGACGAGATTTTCCTGGAAGATGTTGTGGTCGAACATGTACTCGGCGGCTTCACCGAGATTCACGATCCATTCGCCGAGCGCCGGCGGGCGAACGCCGTACGCCATGTTCTGCGTGTAGCACGAGCAGGTCGCGTGGTTGTCGCCGCAGATCCCGCAGATCCGGCTCGTGATGAAGTGCGCGTCGCGCGGGTCCTTGCCCTTCATGAAGATGCTGTAGCCGCGAAAGACCGACGACGTGCTGTGACACTCGGCGACGACGCGGCGGCCGAAGTCGATCTTGGTGTAGATACCGAGGCTCCCCACGATGCGCGTGATAGGATCCCACGACATCTCGACCAGACGGCTCTTCTCGGTCGACGTGTAGTCGGTCGGGCGTGTTGCGGTTGCCATGTCAGCCTCCACCGCGCTTGAGATCCGGCATCTGCGGATCGATCGGGGCCTGCGGATCGATGCCGGTTGATTCGCGGGCGGAGGTTCCTCCCGTTGGCCGGTTCGACGGACCCTGCGTCCCTCCTTCCTTCGCACCCGCTTCCTTGCCCCTCTCTTCACCGCGCTTCGCGGTGGGGCTGCTCTTCCCGACATTGGCCGGGCTGCCCGGCTCGTTGCGCGTCACGCTGTCCTTGTCGTCGCTCATGTCAGTCTCCTCCTCCCCTCCCCCTACCATTGCTTCTGGTAGCCGGTCGTGAGCTCGCGTCGCTTGTGGCGCCACTTCGGCTCCTTGTCGAGCGTGCGAACAGTGATCGAGCGGAGCTTGCGAATCAGACGTCCGTAAATGCCGCTTGCGCTCGCGGACACGCGCGCGCCCGGGGGCTCGTCCATGAATGGCATGAACTTGTCGGGGAAGCCGGGCATGGTGCAGCCGATGCAGATGCCGCCGACGTTCGGGCATCCACCCATTCCGTTCATCCAGCCGCGCTTGGGGACGTTGCACTTCACCACCGGTCCCCAGCAGCCGAGCTTCACGATGCACTTCGGCGAGCCGTACTCGGTCGCGAAGTCACCCTGCTCGTAATAGCCGGCACGGTCGCAGCCTTCGTGCACCGTGTGGCCGAAGAGCCACGTCGGACGCAGTGCTTCGTCGAGCGGGATCATCGGTGCCTGTCCCGCGGCCTGATACAATAGATAGAGAATCGTCTCCGACAGATTGTCCGGTTGGATCGGACAACCGGGCACGCAGACGATCGGATTCCCCGCCTTCGACTTCCACTGCCAGCCGAGGTAGTCAGGGACGCCCATGGCGCCGGTCGGATTGCCGGCCATCGCGTGAATGCCGCCGTACGTCGCGCAGGTGCCGACGGCGAGCACTGCCCACGCCTTCGGCGCGAGCCGGTCGAGCCATTCACTCGTCGTCATCGGCTGACCGGTCGCGGGATTGTTTCCGAATCCGCACCAGTAGCCTTCCTTCTTGATCGACTCGTTGGGAATCGATCCTTCGATCACGAGCACGAACGGCTCGAGCTCACCGCGGTCCGCCTTCCACCACCACGTCATGAACTCCTCGCCGCCGAGCGAGTAGTCGATGAGCGGCCAGTGGAACGCGACCTTGGGCAATCCGGGCAATGCCCGCAGCGCGATCTCTTCGATGCTCGGCTGCGTCGCCGCGGTGAGCGACACCGAGTCGCCATCGCAGCTCAGACCGGCGTTGATCCAGAGCACGTGTACCACGGGCTCGTCAGCCGCGACCTTCCGTTGAGCTTGTGCGGGGGGCGCGATCATGTGTTCCTCCGTGATGGTGGAACAGCAGGCGCGATCGGAGCTCGGCGCGCGAGAGCGCTGCCGGCATTCACACGATCTGCCGAATCGCTGGCGCCAGGTAGTGGGATCCTGACGCCGGAGCTACGAGCCCGGCTGCTTACTCCGGGCTGGGAAGCGGAGGACGTTCACCCGCGCGAGAGTCATGGTCAGCGTCCTTGTGCTGACTTGCTGATGAGTGTCGCGCTCGGAGCGCGATCGGCTCTCTCGCTTGCCGCATGTGCGGCGATTGTGCGGGGGTGCCGGAGGCCTATATTAGTGCCAGCGACACCATCGTCAAGATCGTCCGCTCGCCAATCATCCGCGCGTTTCATTCAGCGGCGCGCGCTGTCCCGGACGGGCTCATGCATGAGCTCTCCATTGCGGTCGCATTGGTCGACGCCGCCCTCGAGCGTGCAAGCGAGCTCCCCGGCGAACACGTCCGCGCGCTGCATCTCCGCCTCGGCCCGCTCTCGGGCGTCGTCCGCGAGGCGCTGCTCTTCTCGTTCGACGTGGCCATCGCCGACACCCCGCTCGCGGACGCGACGCTGACGATCGACGACGTCCCCCTCGTCGCGCGGTGCACGCAATGCGCCGCCGATCGCACGCTGCCGAGTCCGCAGCTCCTGTGCTGTCCGGTCTGCGGTACGCCGACGCCGGAGATTCTTTCCGGCCGCGAGCTGGAGCTCTTCGCCCTGGAGATGGAGCAGGATGTCGCCGCGCATCGTTGAAGTCCGCCAGGCGGTCCTCAAGAAGAACGACCTCCTCGCGCGCGAGCTCCGCGCACGCTTCGCCGGCGCTGGGGTCTTCGTGACGAACCTCGTCTCGGCACCGGGCGCCGGCAAAACAGCGCTGCTCGAGCGCACGCTACGCGATCTGGGTCGCGACTTCCGGGTCGCCGCGCTCGTCGGCGACCTCGCCACCGACAACGACGCCCAACGTCTCGCGCGCAGCGGTGCGCTCGTCCGCCAGATCACCACTGGCACCGTCTGTCACCTCGACGCCGAGATGATCGACGTCGCGTTGCGCGAGTGGGATCTGGCGTCGCTCGACTTTCTCTTCCTCGAGAACGTCGGCAATCTGGTCTGCCCGTCGAGCTATGATCTCGGCGAAAATCTTCGGGTCGTGCTGCACGCGGTCACCGAGGGCGAAGACAAACCGCTCAAGTATCCGACGATCTACAACTCGGCCGACCTCGCGCTGATCACCAAGATCGATCTCGCCGTCGCGGTGGAGTTCGATCGCGAGAGTACATACCGCAACATGCGGGCGGTACGACCGGACATCGAGATTCTGGAGTGCTCGGCACGGAGTGGGGTCGGGATGGAGTACTGGGTGGATCAGCATCGGTCGCGCCGCCTCGGCACGCCGGCGCTTGGCGTTCGCGGGGTCACGTCCGATCAGCAGGCGGATTCGATCGTTCAACCAATGGGTTGACTATTGCCGTTCCACCGGTAATATTCAACCATATGGTTATGCCTTCACAGCAGCTCGATCTCGTCTTCCGCGCCCTCGGCGACCCGACTCGGCGCGCACTGCTTCGCCGCCTCTCCAAACGAGAGCACACCGTCGGCGAGCTCGCCGAGCCGTTCGAGATGTCGCTCGCCGCGGTGTCGAAGCACGTCAAGACGCTCGAGGAGGCCGGTCTCGTGCGCCGCACCGTCCGCGGCCGCACGCACTTCTGCCAGCTCGATCCTCGGCCGCTCGAGAAGGCCGACGAATGGCTGCGCTCCTACGAGCGGCTGTGGGACAAACGCCTCGAAGCTCTCGAAGCACTGCTTCGCCACCCCGACAAGGAGTAGCTCACATGCCTGCCACGACCAGCGCCGCGAACACCAGCACCACCTCCAGCACCGATCGCATCGAGAAGCAGATTCGATTGAGCAGTCCCCAGTCGCGCGTCTGGCGCGCCCTCACCGACGCCAGGGAGTTCGGCAAGTGGTTCGGCGTCGAGTTCCATGGAGCATTCGCTCCCAAGACGTCGGTCAACGGGCGTCTCACCGCCAAGGGCTACGACCATCTGAACTTCGAGTTCGCCATCGACAAGATCGAGCCGGAGCGCTTCTTCTCCTTCCGCTGGCACCCGTTCGCCATCGATCCGAGCGTCGACTACTCCAGCGAGCCGATGACGCTGGTCACCTTCACCCTCGAGCCAGTGGATGGTGGGACGCTGCTCAAGGTCGTCGAGACCGGGTTCGACAAGATCCCCGCGTCGCGCCGAGTGAAGGCGTTCGAGATGAACGCGTCCGGATGGGACGCTCCGACCAAGAACATTCAGAAGTATCTCGCCGCCAACGCGTGACGCGGGAGTAGTGTCGCAAGAGTAAACAAGAGTAGCTCCTCCGTGTTCTCTGTGTTCTCCGTGGTGAAATTGCCGTTCGACGGCTGATTACCACAGAGAACACAGAAAACACAGAAAACGGCAACGACTTCGGGGATCGCTCGCGGCTCGACTGTCCGCGCGGCCGGTGTCGTTTCGTTCGGGATGTCCGCCATGATGCCGAGTTGACATCCGGCGCGGTCGTCGGCAGGATGCGTTCGTCAGAGTATCGCCGACCGTACACCATCCCGCCGACCGATGCAGACGCGCCGCGGATTTCTGCTGTCTTCGATCGTGATCGTCGCTCTTTCCACCCCGGCGCTTGCGCAGCGGGTGACCGCTCCGGCTCGTCCGGAGGACACCGAGCAGTGGGCGCCGGTGCCGAAGGTAGTCACGCCCGGCGCGACGAACGACGCACCGCCATCCGACGCCGTCATCCTCTTCGACGGGCACAGTCTGGATCAGTGGATTTCCGCGGCGGACGGCTCGCCGGCGCGGTGGACGTTGGGGAATGGCGTGATGACCGTCGACAAGCGCGCCGGTGACATCCAGAGCAGGCGTCGCTTCCGCAACTATCAGCTCCACGTGGAGTGGCGGATTCCTCAGGGGATCACCGGCTTGGGGCAGGAGCGCGGCAACAGCGGCGTGTTCCTCGCGTCCACGGCGGACGGCAGCGTCGGTTACGAGCTCCAGGTTCTGGACTCGTACAACAACAGCACCTACGTCAACGGACAGGCGGGGAGCATCTTCAAGCAGTACCCGCCGCTGGTCAACGCGAGCCGCAAGCCCGGCGAGTGGCAGCAGTACGACGTGATCTGGACCGCGCCGACATTCAACGCCGACGGATCGCTCGCGTCGCCCGCCTACGTCACCGCCTTTCACAACGGCGTGCTGATCCAGGATCACGTCGCGTTGAAGGGCGGGACCCTTTACATCGGCAAGCCCGAGTACAAGGCACACGGCGCGAGTCCGATCAGGCTTCAGGCGCACGGCGACCCGAGTGCGCCGATCAGCTTCCGCAACATCTGGGTCAGAGAGCTCTGACCAGTTCTCGGATTCCTCGCGGAGTCCGTCCGACGCCGTCCCTCCTTCGTCGCCCCTGGAGCCGTGCACCCACACTCGAGCCGAGCATTGAAGATCAGCGCCACAGCGGTCGTCGCGTCGTTTGCGATCGGGATGACTCCGGCTGCCGCGCAGACCACGCACGCCGGCGCCACGCAGAACGTCGACTGGCCCGTGTACGGCGGCAGCGACGACCATGGCCACTACACCACCCTCGACCAGATCACGCCCGCCAACGTGAAGCGGTTGAAGGTCGCGTGGACGTACCAGACCCACGACGAGTTCGCCGGATCGGAGATGCAGACCAACCCCATCGTGATCGATGGTGTGTTGTATGGGACGTCGCCCAAGCTGCGCGTCTTCGCGCTCGATGCGGCGACCGGCAAGGAGCTGTGGAGCTTCGACCCGAACTACGGCGCGCCGCCCACGTCACGGATCCGTCATCGCGGCGTCATCGTCACCGGCGACCGCGTCATCTTCAACTATCGCAACCGGTTGTACGCGCTCGACAAGCGCACCGGACATCCGATTCGCACCTTCGGTGACACCGGGTGGGTCGATCTGCGGGCGGGACTCGGCCGTCCGGTCGAAGGACTGTCCGTGAGCGCCAGCACGCCCGGCATCGTGTTCGAGGGGCTGCTGATCATGGGGAGCACCGTGCCCGAGGCGCTGCCGAGTGCGCCCGGGGACATTCGGGCGTATGACGTGGAGACCGGTGCGCTGCGCTGGAGCTTTCACACCATTCCACATCCCGGCGAGCCGGGATACGAGACCTGGCCGCCTGACGCGTGGAAGATCTCCGGTGGCGTGAATGCGTGGGCCGGTGTCACCGTCGACCCCAAGCGGGCGATGGTGTTCGCCGCGACAGGTTCCGCGTCGTACGACTTCTGGGGCGGGAACCGGATCGGCGACGATCTGTACGCCAACAGCGTCATCGCGCTCGACGCGCGGACCGGGAAGCACATCTGGCACTATCAGGTGATCCGGCACGACCTGTGGGATCGCGATCTGCCCGCCGCGCCCGTGCTCGTGACCGTGCAGCATGGCGGCAAGCAGATCGACGCCGTTGCCCAGATCACCAAGACCGGTCACACCTATCTGCTCGATCGTGAGACCGGCGCGCTGTTGTTTCCGGTGGAGGAGCGTCCGATGCCGCCGGCCATTCTACCGGGCGATCGCGCGGCGGCGACGCAGCATTTTCCGTTGGCGCCGCCGCCATTCACGCGGCAGCAGCTCACGCGTGCCGATCTGACGACGAGGACGCCGGCGGCGCATGCGGCCGCATTGAAGCTGTTCGAGGAGTATGGGACGAAGCATCCGTTCGAGCCGCCCAACGCTCACGGGTCGATCATCTTTCCCGGTGTCGACGGCGGCGGTGAGTGGGGCGGGCCGGCGTTCGATCCTCAGACCGGACTGCTGTACGTGAATGCGAACGAGATGGCGTGGCTGCTCAAGCTCGTGCAGCGTTCCGACAAGTCGCTATACGCCGCCAACTGTGCGAGCTGTCATGGCGACGATCGGCGCGGATCGGCGATGGCGCCGTCTTTGATCGGCGTAGGTGGTCGGCGCACACCGGAGCAGATCGCGCAGATCATTCGCGAAGGCACCGGGCGGATGCCCGCCTTTGCCAGCGCTCTGGAGTCTCGAGCCGTTTCCGATCTCGTTCGATTTCTGGTGACCGGGCGGGATTCAGGCGCGGCGGCGGGGCCGGATCCGTTTGGGGTGCCTTATAGGAACGCGTACTTCGACATCTTTCTCGATCACGAAGGCTATCCGGCGATCAAGCCGCCTTGGGGCACTTTATCCGCAATTGACTTGAACGCCGGTGCAATCAAGTGGTCTGTTCGATTCGGTGAGTACCCCGCGTTGGCGGCAAAGGGAGTGCGGAATACGGGGACGGATAACTACGGCGGGGGGATCGTCACGTCGAACGGATTGTTCTTCATCGCGGCGACGACGTATGACAATACGATTCGGGCGTTCGACAAGGCGACCGGGAAGGTGCTGTGGAGTGCGAAGTTGCCGGCTGCTGGTAACGCCACTCCGGCTACCTACGTGGTGAATGGGCGGCAGTATCTCGTGATTGCGTGTGGTGGCGGGAAGAATGGGGCGCGGAGCGGGGGGACGTATGTGGCGTTTGCGCTCACAAACCAAAACGGAGCTCAAAACGACAGCGCCGCTATGGCAAGGCGGCCGAGGGGAAGCGCGCGAATCAAATAGCGGCCACTGGGCGCCACACGATCACTCGCTGATCGCCACGTCATTCACAGGTCGCCTCAAGAGCACAACAACATTGACGATCGCCGCCGCCGCCAGCACCACCAACCCCACCACCAACACCCCCGTCGGCACCCCACCGATCCCCGCGACCACTCCCCACCGCCCCATGGCAATCCCCGCCGCGATACTAGCCCAAAGCGCCGTCTCGAGCGCATTGAGCCGCTCATCCGCTCGGAGATGAAACCCGGTCGCCATCAGCACGATGACCGCCAACCCAACTGCCGCCAAAGGCGTCAACCAGGGCGCAATTCCGAGAGCCATCGGCAACACCAACCCCATCGCTCCGAGCACCTCAGAAACCCCAATCATTACCACCTGCGCGCGAGGCATCTCGGCGAACCCGGTCCACCGCTCCATCCCCCGCCCGAGGATCTTCGGCGCGCCGGCCGCGAGAAAGAACAGCGCGAGAAAGATCTGAACGCCCCACAGGAGGGAATTCACGACCTCCGCACTCATCTCGCTCGCCCCCTTATCGCCGCCAGCACTCCAACCACCACCGCCACGCCGAGTGCCGCCAACGCACCGCCGGCAGCCGGCTTCACCGCCATATTGAACACGATCCCCAGTCCGAGCGCCGCCCTCAGCATCGCCGACATCCTGAGCACCGGATCATCCAACCGCCGGCGCACCCCCACCGGAATCGGCCCCGTCACGGCCGACAACTCCAATCCGATCGCCTTCATCCGCCGCCCCGTCACTCCGGCGCCGAGGATGGCCATCACCACCATCCCGACGATCGCGAGCCCGATCCACGCTTGTTGCCCCCAACGCGTCGCGACGAAGTAGAATCCGGTCGCGAGAATCAGCAGCGCCGCGGGCCCATGCAGCCGCCCCAGCCCGCGGATCACTCCCATCCACTCCCGCACCTGCGCGCCGGTGCTCGCGCGCCGAAGGCCGGCGAGACTGGCCTGCTCCAGCGCGATGCTCGCGAACAAACCGAGTGCGCCGACGATATGTAGGAACACCAACACGGAATACATGGACACTGCTCTCTCCTGTCGAACGAGTCTGATCGCCCGGCGACTCGCAGCCGCGAGCCTCCGGCAGCGTGACAACACTCGACGTCGGCCTGTGACAGCCGAGTCGCGCTGTCACAGATCGGCCGACTCGCCTGTCACACCTCCGTGAGCTCAATGGCACCTGAATCCCGAACGGCGGTCTTTACCGAAACGCGCCCACTGCTCTTCTCGATCGCCTACCGCATGCTCGGCAGCGTGGCGGACGCGGAAGACCTGGTCCAGGACGCGTACCTCCGCTGGCAGGCGGCGCCCGACGTCGACGTGCGTTCCCCGCGCGCCTACCTCGCCACGACCGTCACTCGGCTCGCGATCAATCACCTCCGCTCGGCGCGCTACCAGCGCGAGACGTATGTCGGACCCTGGCTCCCGGAGCCGCTCGTGACGGAGTTCGCACCCGATCCTTCGGAGCACGTCGAGCTGGCGGAGTCGCTCTCGATGGCGTTCATGGTCATGCTCGAGCGCCTGTCGCCGATCGAGCGCGCGGTGCTCCTGCTCCACGACGTGTTCGACTTCGACTATACCGAGATCGCACGCATCGTCGACAAGTCGGAGACGAACTGCCGGCAGCTCCTCTCGCGCGCCAAGAAGCACGTCGGCACCTCGGAGTCCCGCTTCGACGCGGATCCGGCGCAGTCGGAGCGGCTGCTGCAGGGCTTCATGCAGGCGTCGCTGGCCGGCGACATGGAGAGCATGCTCGCGGTGCTCGCGGACGACATCACGCTCTGGGCGGATGGCGGAGGCAAGGTACCGGGCGCCGCGGTCAAGCCGGTGCGTGGCCTGGAGTCGGTCGCGCGCTTCGTCTTCAGCAGAGCGCAGCAGTTCGTGTCCGCCGAGCGCACGCTGCGCCCCACGCAGATCAACGGCCAGCCGGGCTTCATCGTGTACGTCAGCGGACGCCCGCTCGCCGCGATGATCCTCCACATCCGCGATGGTCGCATTCGCACGATCTACGCGGTCGGCAACCCGGACAAGCTGCAGGCGCTCGGGCAGCCGGTCTGACATGCTCGGCAAGAACATGTACGCGTCGCCGCTGTTCGCCGTCACCACGGCGGTCGTGATCGCCGTGACGCTGGCGGTGGCGGCATATACCTATGCCGGTTCGCCGCTCTTCGTCACCGCGATCGGCGCGACGGTCGTTGCGTTCGCTGGATGGATCCGCACGACGTCCAGGCGGCCGTCGAGCGAGCCGGCGGCGTTCCCGCTCTACATCCTGACCGTGGTTGCCCTCGTCGCCCTCTATGCGGTGCAATGGCGTGGCGACTTCTCGTCACGTCTCGTGCAACTCTTCCCCGCTGCGTATCCGCCGGGAGTGGGGATCTCGAATCATGCATTCGTCGCCGTCTTCCCGATCGCCGGATCGGCGCTGCTGCTCGCGGGTGCGCTGACATACTACCACGGCACGGCGTTCGGACGCTTTGCGGCGTGGTTCACCTTCGCGTGGGGCGCGGTCTACGCGGCGTCCGTGTATCTGTACCCGCTCTTCGCCGATGGATCGATGCGCGCCATGCCCGGCATGTTCACCGCACCGCTGCCGCTCGCGCTCGCAGTCCGCGGGATGGTGACGCTGGTGCGGCGCGAAGGAGTCGGCTCGTGAGTACCGAGCGGTTGGACCGGGAGACGAAGCTCTCCGTCGCGCTCGTCGCGGTGTTCATCCCGACCTATGCGACGCTTCTCTACCTGCAAGCGGGCTTCGTGGTGGTCGGGATCGTCGCGGGCTCTATGGTCGCGGGATTCGCGATCTGGCTCCGCACCACGCTGCACCGCCCACCGTCGGCGCAAGCTATCCTTCCGTCATACCTGCTCGCGCTCGTCCTCTTCCTCATGCACGTGCTCGAGGAATATGCCTTCGACTTTCCGGGCCGAGTCGCCGCGGCGGCGCACGTCCGGTGGACGGAAGCGCAATTCATCGAGGTAATCGTCCTGCTCGGCCCCGCAATCTGGATCGCTGGCGCGCTCGGGATCTACAAGCGCCACCCGCTCGGCAATTTCGTCGCCTGGTTCTTCTTCGTCGGCATGATGCTCGGCGAGCCGACGCACATGCTGGTCTTCCCGTTCATGGAAGGCGGACGGTATCACTACTTCCCCGGCATGTGGACGGCGCTCTTCCCGATGGTCCCCGCGATGTACGGCATCTGGCGCATGCTCGCCGACGACCGCGCGGCGAGAGCGGAAGCGCGATGATGCACGTCTTCGCCGGCGACGGCGGCCCTGGCGCGGGATTCATGCATCCGCTCACCGGTCCCGATCACCTGCTCGCGATGTATGCGGTCGGTGTGGTGAGCGCGCAGATCGGTGGACGCGCCATCTGGACCGTGCCGGCTGCTTTCGTGGCGATGATGGTTGCGGGCGGGATCCTCGGTGCGACGAGCGGGCCGCTTCCCGCGACGGAGCTCGGCGTGGCGATGTCGGTGGTGGTGCTCGGTGCGGCGGTGGCGGGTGCCGGTCGAGTTCCGGCGTGGACCGCGCTCGCGGCGGCGGGATTCTTTGGGGCGTTCCACGGATATGCACACGGCGCCGAAATGCCGGCGGCCGTGTCGCCGGCGTTGTACGTCCTCGGTTTCGTCGTTGCCACGGCTGGGCTGCACGTGCTCGGCGCGCTGAGCGGGCTGCTGGTTCTTTGCCGCCCTCATGCCGATGCGCGACTGCGATGGGCTGGTGTCGTCATCGGGCTGATCGGCGCATGGTTCGTGTGGTCCGCCAGCTTGCACGATGCCCCGCCACGGTCATTGGCCGAACCATCCGAGCTCCAGTCCGACGGTCAGCGCGGAATACTTGACGCCCGATGGACCGGTGCTGCCCGAGAGCGATGCCTGGATACCTGCGATGACGTAGTTCGCATGGAGCGTGACGTCGTAGGCGAATGCGCCGACACTGGGATTCACTTGGTCTCGGCCACACTGGTCACACTGGTGATAGGAGCTCGCACGCACGTAGCCGAGTGCCGCCGATCCGAAGAGCCGCCGGCCGCCGGTGCGCAGACCGACGAGCACGCCGTCGTCGCGTACACCATTGCCCGTGCCAAGAAAGGGGCCGACATCGCTCCCACGATAGGTAAGCAGCCAGGGCCCGATGGAAACGTTCCCGCGTGCGACGACGCCAAGCATACCGCTATTCCCTCCGTGAACGCTGCCTTGTCCAAGGCCCAGCGATCCCCAGACCGCAATCGGGAAGCGGCTGGCGGTCGAGCTGTCCGTGTCGTCCGGCGACTGCGCCCGCGCGGCGTGCGAACCGGCGGCGATGAGCGCGAGCAGGAGAATCAAGCGTCGCGACATGCTGATATCGGTGGCTGGAGGGATTCCGTGTTCGACCGAGCGGATCTGCCGCTCTTACGGAACGCGGGAAATCTCCGGACTTTGGCTCACCCCGCTGCCGTCCACCTTTCCCGAATTTGAGTGATCGCACGATGACCGCATCGCCCATTGGCTTTGCAGCCCGAGCCAGCCGCACGCCAATCAGGCGCGCATTGCTCGCCGGCGCCACGGTCGGCGTTCTCGACGGGCTCGCCGCCGTGCTGTTTTACACGGGCGCCCTGCACGTTCCACCTGCGCGGATCTTCCAGGGCATCGGCCGCGCGCTGCTCGGCATGGCGGCGTTCACCGGTGGTACGTCGACCGCGTTGCTCGGGCTCGCGATGCATTTCGGTGTCGCAATCGGATGGGCGGTGGTGTATGCCGTGCTCTATTCGCGCTCGCCGGCGCTGTCACAGATGACGCGGACGACCGGCGGTGCGCTTGCCGTAGGAGCGGTGTATGGCGCGTTCGTCGATCTTGCGATGACGTTCGTCGTCGTGCCGCTCACGCGCATCGGGCCGAGTCATTCACCGGCGTCGATCTTCGTCGCGATGCTGGTGATTCACATGGTCGTCGTCGGGCCGCCGATCGCGCTCATCGTGAAAGAGTGATCCGTCTCCTTGTAGCCGTTGCCGAGCGAAAGGTGCGTTCGCTCCTTCTCCGATCGCGCGACGATCAAGGTGTTGACGATGTCGGGATTCGAGGTCGCCGAGCAGGGCGACAACGGCTACGTCTGTCTGGTGATGCGCGGGTTCAGCGCGCCCACCTACGGAACGAGTCGTTCAGGGCGTGAGATCCTCCCGTTCGTGGAGGATGCAGCGTCGTCACGACTCGTTCCGAACGCGGTAGTGCAGTTGAACCAGACCATCATCGAACCGTTCAACGGAGTGCAGGTCCAGGGCCACGTGGCGGTGACGCCGAGCGATCAGTGGAATGCCATCCCCAATGAACACGGGGACCACGCTGACGACGAACTCGTCGATCGCCTGCTCATCGAGAAAGGAGGCGATGAGCTCACCGCCGCCCATCAACCAGATGTCCTTGCCGGGTTGCTCTCGAAGACGGCTCACGAATGGGCCGATTGCACCGTTCACGAACTCCACGCCTGACGGAGCGCCGGCGGGTGGCGCATGACGAGAGAAGACGATGGTCCGGCTCTTCGAGTCGAAGTTGGCCCCCATGCGCAGGCTGGCCTCGTAGGTCTTCCGGCCAAGCACCGTCGTGTCGATCGACCGCATGAAGGCGTTCATGCCATAGAAGCCTTTGGGAGCGGGGCGGGAGGTCAGCCAATCGAGATCACCGTCATGGCGCGCGATGTAGCCGTCCGCGCTGGTCGCGATGTGGACGATGACTTTGCGACGGTTCGTCACGAGTCCGATTTCCTCCTCCGGAGCTTCACTCCGCTCGAGTATATCTCAGTTCGAGATCCTTCTCCCACGTCGAACCGTCCCTCGATAGCTCGCCTTTGCCGAGCATGCTGCGGCCGTCGTCGGATAGAGTGACGGTGAAGCGCTGCGAGAAGCCGGGCGCGTCTCTCCACCATTTCCAGTTCCGGTCGTGACCCTCGACCTCGTACTTTCTCGAGACACCTCGCTCGTCGAAGTAGAGCATGAACATCTCTCCGGCGGAATCATCGCTGCCGAAGATCGCGATACCCGTGGGAATGCCCGGTTCGTCGATTGCCGTATGCATCATCAGGAACGCTCCTCCCTCCAGCCACTCGAACGAGGTGCGGCCATGGAGTGTCGTTTCCGGCCATAGGGGATGCATTCCGACGGTGTTCCACGTGCCGATCAAGACGCTCAGTGGCTCGAGCAAGGGATTCGGTATCGACGCCTCGCGCTCTGATTTCATCGTCATATGTCGGTTGACCCAATGTGGGAGAGATGGCGAGATACGCCCACACGCTACTGCGTCGCGAGCATCCAACCCCGGCCTTCCCCCCGGTCTCGGTCGCATACCAACATATAGCGCTGGCCGGCACGTCACGCAGCCCATTCTGATGGGAACCGTCATCGGGATGCAGCTCCTGAGTCGGACGTCTCGCACCGGCCGGTGCGCGTCGCCCCGACCCTCGAAGCCGTCGTCGTCGGGGTAGGGTTGTCACTGATCGCGCGCGGCGTTTGACCTCCAGTTGTAAATCAACCCCGCGACTCCAGGCCGTTGCTGTTCTCCGTGTTCTCCGTGGTAGAATTGCCGTTCAACGGCGTTTGAACCACAGAGAACACCATCGGGACGTCGGGCCCGGATCGACATCATGATTGTTTCACGAAGCTCCTTTATCTTGCGGCGACGCTGCTGGTTGCTCGACAAGAGGATGACGCGAGGTGACCAGCCATTCCGCGTCCCACCGGTCGCCGACGTGCCAGAAGTAGCACTCGATGGCGCCCATCAGATCACCGACGGCAAGGAGCGTCCGCACGTGCGTCGCGTCGTCGGGCCATAGCACATCGTCCACACGCGCTCGCACGTACTCAGCGAGTCGATGGGTGAGCTCTGCCTCAAGGTCGGTGGACACGGCGAAGCGAACACCGTCGGCGGCGTGCACCACGGCGACGAACACCGCGGCGTGATCCAGTTCCATCGCGATCGTCATGGCCTCACGGGCTTTGAGTCTCGGACCGGCAGTCGAGGAGTGAGGATCCGGCCCTCAACTCCTTGGACTGCCGTGGGCCCCGAAACTCATCGGTGCGGCAGGGCCGCTCCGCGCTCTTCCCCCGGTGCGTGTCGCAAACGCATACTCCAACGCAATACACGTCCATTCCGGTCCCTCCACGACGGAGGTGGCGCTTGAGCAAGCGAGTCCTGTTGTCTCTGATCGCGGCCGGCTGCATTCTGGTCGCCGTCCTGCTCGTCTTGTCCCGCCCGCCGGCTACCGGACGCACGGCCACGAGTGACAGCCTTCCGCACCGATTCCCGCCGGACAGTCTCCGGCACGCGACTCCGCCAGTCGGTGATGCGATGTCGATCCAACCCCCCAGGCCCGGCGTCGACCCGGGGATGCCCATCGTTCGCCCTGACACCAGTCGGCACACGCCTGTCCCACGGTAGTGCGACTCGAACCGGGCCTAGCCGGCACGGTGCTAGACAACCGTCTTGACCGAGGAATGCTCATGCTCCGCCTTCGCTTCGCCGCCGTCGTCGTTCTCCTCGCCCTCTCGAGTGCGAGACCTGCTACCGCCCGCGGACAGCAAAGCGGCGCTGCCGTCACCGCCGCCAGCGCACGCACCTTCCCGTCCGACGCCGAGGTCCTCGCGATCATCAAGCAGCGCGTGGAGGAGAAGCGAAGCGCCGGCATCGTCATCGGCTTGCTCGATGCCGACGGACACACGCGCGTCATCGCCTACGGAGATCCGGGCCCCGGCCAACCTGCGCTCGACGCGAACACGGTGTTCGAGATCGGCTCCATCTCCAAGGTGTTCACCAGCACCCTGCTCGCGCAGATGGTGCTGGAGGGCAACGTCCGGCTCGACGATCCCGTTCAGAAGTATCTCCCCTCCACCGTGCACCTTCCGACGCGCAACGGGAAGGTGATCACGCTGGGCAGCCTCGCCGAGCAGAATTCCGGATTGCCGCGGATGCCGGGCAACTTCCACCCGGCGGATGCGACCAATCCGTACGCTGATTACACCGTGCAGCAGATGTACGACTTCCTCTCGAGCTACCAGCTCACCCGCGATCCGGGCGAGAAGTTCGAATATTCTAATCTCGGCGTCGGTCTCCTCGGTCACGTGTTGTCGCTGGTCGCCGGCAAGTCGTACGAGGAGCTGGCACGCGAGCGGATCTGGGGGCCGCTCGGCATGACGCACACGTCGATCACGTTCACCCCGTGGATGAAGACGCATCTCGCGCTCGGCCACGACGAGCAGGGGCGCGTCGCCGCGAACTGGGACCTCCCCACGCTCGCCGGCGCCGGCGCGATCCGCTCGACGACCGAAGACATGCTGAAGTTCGCCGACGCGAACCTCCACCCGGAGCGCGGCCCACTTCAGCGGGCCATGGCATTCGCGCAGCAGGAACGCGCGCCGGCGGGCGGCAACAACCGGATCGGCCTCAACTGGATGAATGCGCATCTGCCGGGCGATACGGTCGTCTGGCACAACGGCGGCACGGGTGGCTATCGCACCTTCCTCGGCCTCCAACCGTCGGCGAAGCGCGCCGTCGTCGTGATGACGAACACCACCGGCGCGGGAGCGGACGACATCGGGATGCATCTCCTGAATGCGGCGCTGCCGTTGGTGCCCAAGCCCACGGCGATGAAGCAGCGCGTCGCGACCGACGTCGCCGCCGGCGTGCTCGCGACCTACACCGGCACGTATCAGCTCGCGCCCACTTTTGCGATCGAGGTCACGCTGAAGGACGGTACGCTATACGGGCAGCCGACCGACCAGCCTGCCTTCCATCTCTGGCCGGAGACGCAGAACGATTTCTTCCTGAAGGAGGTCGACGCCCAGATCACCTTCGTGCGCGACCCACAGGGGAAAGTGACGGGACTCGTGCTGCACCAGGGCGGTCAGGACATGCGCGGAGCGAAGGTGCGGTGAAGCTCGCCGTCAATGGCTCGGCATCTTGGGCTGCACCGGCTTCGGCGCGAACGCCCTCACCGAATCGCGCTGCGGCCGCGACGTGCGCGAGAGCGCACGTTGGCGGGCCAACTCCTTCGCGCCGAGCTCCGCGTACTGCGGACTGGTGAGCGACGCCATGAGCGCGACGAGGTCGTCGATCTCGTTCTCGTGGAGCGCGAGCGGCTGGATGTCGACGTCGAGCCACGGATCGCGCAGGCCGGCGCCTTTGTTGTAGTGGTCCATCACGTCCCACAGCGTCGCCGCCGAGCCGTCGTGGAAGTACGGCGCCGTCACCATCACGTTCCGCAGGTCGGGCGACTTGAACGACGCCATGTCGGAATCCTTGCGCGTGACCAGGTAGCGCCCAAGGGCTGACATCGGGCTCAGGATGGCGGCCTGGTCGATCGCCACGGTGTCCCCCTTGGCGACGAGCTGCTCCGCCTGACGCGCCAGTGCGACGACGTTGTGGCGCACGATCTGGACGCCGATGTTGTGGAAGGTGTCGTCGCTGAAGGTCGTGGGGTAGCGCGAGGTGTCGGTCATCAGATGACACAGGTTGCAGCGCCCCCGGCTGTTGAACAGCACCCACCCGCGCTTGGCCGACGCGCTGATCGCATTCGAGTCGCCGGTCATGTAATGATCGAACGGGGAATCGAAGCTGATCTGCGACCGCTCGTACGATGCGATGGCACGTACCAGATCGGTGCCGTTCGCCTGGCGGCCGAACACTCGGCGGAAGTAGTCGCGATACATCGGAACGGCCGCGACCCGCGCGACGGCGGAATCGAGCGTCGGCTGTCCCATCTCGACCGGGTTGACGATCGGCAGAGCGGCCTGCTTCTCGAGCGTTGGCGCGCGTCCATCCCAGAACTGGAACTTGTTGTACAGCGCGTTCAACACCGTCGGCGAATTGCGTTGCCCGACTCGGTTGTGAAAGCCGACCGCCACCGGTCGGCCGTCGGTGAAGGCGAGCCGGGGATCGTGGCAGCTCGCGCACGCGACCGTTCCATTCGCCGAGAGACGGCCGTCGAAGAACAGCTTCTCGCCGAGCGCGATCTTCTCCGGCGTCTGCGGATTGTCGGGCGGCGTCGCAGCCCGGGTGCGAGCGAGCGGGACACCGAGCTGGTGAATCGACTTGGGTCGAGCGAGGGAGTCGTCCGGCGGGATCGGCGCCAGCGGTTGCGCGCTCACGGCAAAGGAGTCGGGCGGCATCCCTGCCCCACTCGGCGTCGTCCGTGATCTCGCGCTGTCTTTGCTGCACGCGAGCATCGCCAACAGGAACGTGATGCGTGCTTGCCGCGCCGCTCGCATACCAGCTACTCCCGCGGTGAGAGTTCGGGTCGTGGAATCTCAGCGGGTGCGGCGCGCGGATATTGAACGACGTTGCTCAGTCCGTGCGGCTCAGATCCCGAACGGCCGCCGTTTCCAGGGCCAGAACTCGCGCGCCACCGCTCCCAGGGCCGACCCCGACACGCCGACGGCGCCGCCAATGAGCCCATCTCGAACGGAGAAGCCGCCGGGATGCATGCTCGTGATCAGAATGGAGCTGCCGATCTCGCTCATCGGCGCGAGCAGCGAGAAGTGCGGGCCGTTGGGCGTGTTCATCCGCAGGGGCACGAGGAGCGCATGCTCGAGTCGCGGGCGGGTGCCGGTGCACTGGCAGAGCGTGAAGTGCGCCGGCCGCTCGTCGAGCAGGTTGGAGACGCCGAACACTACCGCCTGCGCGATGACTCCCGTTCCAAGCCGGGACGAGGCACGGTCACCGTAGCCGCGCCAGGTCCTCGGCCACTCTTTCGGGTGTCCGGTGAGCTGATCGAAACCCGCGATGGCGACGTCGCGCAGCAGCGCCCGTGGTCCGACGACGCGGTTGGCGTATTCGCCGATCGTCATGCGCAGATAGACATCCGCCGTATCTCGGCGAACGGCGCTGGTCGTATCAGCCGGCGGCGGAGCTGTCGGCGGCGGCGGCGGGTTCTGGGCGCCCAGCCCGACGCTTCCGCATGCGACGAGGGCGAGCGCGAGCGTCTTCACTACGACGACATCGCGATGATCAGAAAGACCAGTCCTCCGACGCCGATCGCCGACGAGAGCCACCACACCACTCTCCGCCGTGTGAGCGCGGCGACGGCGCCGAGCGCGATCGCGACTTGGAGCATCGCGACCGAGTACGCGAACCAATGGTGCTTGCCGAGCAGGCCACCGGCTTCGGCGTCCTTCGCGTCGCGCTCCTTCTCGAGCTCGCGCGCCTTGTCCGCGATGTCCTTCTGCTGGAGCGTGTAGCGCGCGGCGGCATTCTTGAGCGTGTCCGGCACCGGTCGTCCCGCGGCGGCGAACGCCGACGCCGTGCTCCCCGCGACCGCGGCCTTGATCCCCTTGGCCTGATAGTACGCCCACTGATCCGACGCCTGCGCCTGAAGTCGCGTCGCCTCCGACTTGAGCACGAGCGCCTCGTTGACGGTGGAACCCGCGAGCAGCGAGGCGATGGCGGCGAGCGCGGCGAGCAGCGCGGTGGTGAGCGCGATGGCGCGGAGCAACCAGCCGCCGTCGTGCTCCATCTCTTCGTCGATCATCTCGCGGACCCGGTCGAGATCGACTTCAGCGCCTTCGGGCATGGAGGTCGGTGAGTGGTTGATGATGCCGTGCCGGACGTTCGGGCAAGAGACACGGATGTGCCGT
>DASXHF010000029.1:0-12146 GCA_036488775.1 Gemmatimonadaceae bacterium
TCCGGGCCGCGACGATGAAGGCGAGCACAATTGGAGCGAGGCGTGGCGATCGGAGATGTCCACGTTCCTGCAATACGCGGCGCTGACGATCGTGTTCGTGTTGAAGGAGAAGTACGGGTGGTGAGGCGGTGAATCGGTGAAGTCCGTGAATCGGTGAGTCCGTGAAACGGTGAATCGGCTGGTGACTCGGTGACTCAACAACAACGGTCACCACCGCCGAAGAGACCTCTCAAGGCGTTCTCCAGGCCGGTTGTAGTCATTCGGTGTTGAGTCACCGAGTCACCAGCCGATTCACCGTTTCACGGATTCACCGATTCACGGACTTCACCGATTCACCGTCCCCCCCCCGCCTACCCAAAAACCCTCGCAACAATATCCCTGAACCCCATCACGAGGTCGTTGAACGTCGACATCGCGAAGATCAGGAGGATTGCCACCAGCCCGAACCGCAGGATGTACTCCCGCGTGCGCGTACTGAACGGGCTCCCCTTTGCCGACTCGGCCACGTTGATCAGGATCTGGCCGCCGTCCAGGATCGGGATCGGCAGCAGGTTGAGCACCGCCACGTTGACGCTCAGGATCGCGATCAGGGCGAGCAGCGTCTCGAGGCCGCTCTGCGCCGCGGCCACCGAGGCTCGCGTGATCGCGATCGGGCCGCCCAGCTGACGCACCGACACCTCCCGGGTGAGCAGGCCGTGTACGACGTCCACGATCTGCGTCGCGATCCCCCACGTCCGCCGGGCGCCGGACGACACCGCGGCGCCGACGCCGAGGGGCTGCCGCACACTGTTGTCGGCCGCCATCGCGCCGATCTTGCCCACCAAGCGCATCTCGGACGTGGCGCGATCCTTTGCCTGCTGAGCCTCCGGCGTGATCGTCAGCGACATCGGGTGGCCGGCGCGCACGATCTCGAACGGCAGCGCCACTCCGGCGGAGGTGCTCACCCGATCTTGCAGGTCCGACCATCCGCGCACCGGCGCATGGGCGATGGTCACGATGCTGTCGCCGGCGCGCAGCCCGACCCGCGCCGCGGGACTGCCGGGCAGCACGTCACCGATGACCGGCGGCACGAAGAAGTCGAGCGCGCCGACCAGCTGCTGCGCCGTCGGCGCGCCGGCCGTGCCGACGGCGGTCCGGACGTCGCCGCGCTGGGTGGTGAGAACGAGCGCGCCGGCCGGCGCCGCGAGCACGCGATCGACCAGGTCGTTCCACGAGCGCACGCGGACGCCGTTCACGGCGACCATGGTGTCGCCGCGCTGAATCGCCGCGAGCGCCGGCGCCGTCGGCGGCACGTGCACCGCGCCGACGACTCTCGTCCGTATCACGGGCTCTCCGTACGTCAGCCCCAGCGACGTCAGCACCACGAAGGCGAGCAGGATGTTCATCGTCACGCCGGCGATCATGATGAACAGTCGCGCCGCCAGGGGCTTGGACTCGAACCACCGGTTCTCCGGCACGTCCTTGGGACCGAATGGACGCATCGCCTCCGGATCGTAGCCGGCGTCTCCGGGCTTCAACGCGTCGCTCTCCTCGTCGCCGCCCTCGATGAACGCGGTTTCGGCGTCGTGCCGCGACGCCATGCGCACGTAGCCGCCGAGCGGCAGCGCCGCGAGGACGTACTCCGTCTCGCCCCGCCGACGACGGAAGAGCGCGGGCCCGAAGCCGATCGAGAAACGCGGCGCGTAGACGCCGGTCAGCTTCGCCGCGATGAAGTGTCCAAGCTCGTGCACGAAGATCACGAGGCCAAACACGATGATGGGCGCGAGGACGGCTAGCATTGGAAGAGCTCCTGCACGTGCCGGCGCGCCTGCGCGTCGGCGGCGAGAATGGCGTCGCGCGAGCCGGCCGGCGCATCGCCGTGCCGGTCGAGCGCGCTGTCGATGGCGCGCGCGATGTCGCCGAAGCGAATCGCGCCGTCGAGAAAGAGCGCGACGGCCTGCTCGTTCGCCGCGTTGAACACCGCCGGTGCCGCACCCCCCGCTCGGCCGGCCTGCATGCCGAGGGCCAGCGCGGGAAAGTCGTCCTGACGGACCCGCTCGAAGGAGAGCGGCGACAGCTCGACGGGATCGAACGGAGGTACCCCGGTGTCGCTCACGCGGTCCGGATGCGTCAACGCGTAGAGCACGGGCAGCTCCATGCTCGGCACGCCGAGCTGCGCGAGCACGCTGCCGTCGATCATCTCCACGAACGAATGCACGATGCTCTGCGGATGAACGACGACGTCGATCCGGTCATAGGGAATTCCGAACAGGAAATGCGCCTCGATCACCTCGAGCGCCTTGTTCACGAGCGTCGCGCTGTCGATGGTGATCTTGCGCCCCATCTGCCACGTCGGATGCTGCAGCGCGTCGGCGAGCGTCGCGCGTTCCATCTTCTCGCGGCTCCAGCGACGGAATGGTCCGCCCGACGCGGTGAGCACGAGGCGTCGCACATCCGCCATCGGACGTCCGCCGATGCACTGGAGAATGGCGCTGTGTTCGCTGTCGACCGGGACGAGCTCCCCGCCGCCGCGCTCGGCGGCCGAACGCACGAGCTCGCCGCCCATGACCAGCGACTCCTTGTTCGCCAGCGCGACTCGTTTGCCCCGCTCGAGGGCGGCAAGAGTCGCGTCGAGCCCTGCCGCGCCGACGACCGCGTTCAACACGATGTCGGCTCCGGCGCACGAGGCCGCCTCGACGAGGCAGCCCTCCCCGGCCCTCCATTCCGGATAATCACCGACCGCGCCTCGCACGCATCCGACGAACGCCGGCCGGAAGTGGGCCACCTGCTCGGCGAGGAGCGCGGAGTTGCTGAACGCGGTGAGCGCGACGACGTGAAAGCGGTCGCGCTGCCGCTCGAGCACCCGCAACGCCGTCGTACCGATCGAGCCCGTCGAGCCGAGGACGGCGACGCCCCGCGTCTTCACCGGAAGAGCGGCGTGGGCACCGACTGAAACAGCGGTATCGGCAGCCAGCCGAGCAGGAGATACGCGACGGGGAGCACGAAGATCAGACTGTCGAGCCGGTCCAGCACGCCGCCGTGGCCCGGGATGACGCGCGAGCTGTCCTTCACGCCGGCTTCACGTTTGATGAGCGACTCGAACAGGTCCCCGCACTGCGCCGCGGCGCTGATGACCGCACCGAACAGCCACGCGCCCCACGGAGTCAGTCCGAGCTGCGCGACCGGCGCGAGCACCAGCCGCGCGTAGAGCCATGCGACGAGGATGCTGGCGAGGAGACCTCCGATGGCGCCCGACACCGTCTTTCCCGGACTGACCGACGGAATGAGCTTGCGTCCGCCGATCGCGCGGCCGACGAAGAAGGCGCCGATGTCGGAGGCCCAGGTGACGACGAGCGGGAAGATGAGCAGCACACCGCCGGGCGGCACGCGCAGCCACCACGAGCCGAGTGCCAATTGCTTCGCACCGACCTCGTCGTAGCCGAGCACCGCATCGTGGTAGCGGATCGCATAGGCAAAGGAGAGCATGCCCGCGGTGTAGACGACGCCAAGAATGGTCATCGCGGCGCTCGTGAGCGGTTTGCCTTCGACGCCGCGCAGCCAGATGGTGGACGCGAGCAGCAGCACGACGAGCACGGCACCGAGCGCCGGCCGCAGCACGAAGGCGCCGACGTATGACGTGTGCACCGCGAGCGGGAGCAGCGCGGCGGCGGCGATGCCGACGTCGCCCAGCGGGCGTGTGCCGGCTGCACGGGCGATGCGATAGAACTCCCACGCGCCGACCGCCGACGCGACCGCGAGGAGCATCGCCAGCGGCGTCCCCCCGGCAAGCACGATCCATAGGGCGAGCGGAGCGCCGACGATGGAGACGACGACGCGGAGCGCGAGCTCGCTCATGGGTTGGGGTTGGAGTGGCGCCGAATCTTGTTCGTTGCGCCTCAGACTTCCATGATCTCGGCCTCTTTGGCCTTGATCATCTGATCGATCTTCCCGATGTAGTCGTCGTGCACCTTCTGGAGATCCTTCTCCGCGTGCTTGACGTCATCCTCGCTCACGCCGTTCAGCTTCTTGAGCGCGTCGCGGGCGTGGGTGCGCGCATGGCGCACGGCGATCTTGCCGTCTTCGGCGAGCTTGTGCACGACCTTCACGAGCTCCTTGCGTCGCTGCTCGTTCATCTGCGGCAGCGGCACCCGAATCGCCCCGCCCTGCGCCGACGGCTCGAGACCGAGATCCGACTCGCGGATCGCCTTCTCGATCGCCTTCACCTGGCCCTTGTCGAAGGGGGTGACGAGCAGCGTGCGCGGCTCGGGAGCGGCGATGCTCGCCACCTGATTGAGCTGCATCTGCTGCCCGTACATCTCGACGCGGACGGTGTCGAGCATGTTCGGCGAGGCCTTGCCGGAGCGAACCGACGCGAACTCGCGCTTTGCCGACTCGATCCCTTTGTCCATCGAGGTGCGGCAGTCCTTCACGATCTGCTGGATAGTGCTCATCGGACGAGGGTGCCGATGCGCTCCCCGCGAACGGCCGCGACGATCGCACCCGGCTGGTGGATGTTGAGGACGATCAGCGGCAGCGAGTTCTCCTTGCACAGCGTGACGGCGGTCTGATCCATCACCTTGAGCTCCTCGAGCATGACGTCGCGGTAGCTGATCTCGTCGTAGAACTTCGCCGACTTGTCGACTTTCGGGTCGGCGGAATATACGCCATCCACGCTGGTGGCCTTGATGATCACCTGCGCCTTCATCTGGATGGCGCGCAAGACGGCCGCCGTGTCCGTGCTAAAGTACGGGTTGCCGGTGCCGGCGGCAAAGATGACGATGCGCCCTTTCTCGAAGTGGCGCAGCGCGCGCCGGCGAATGTAGGGCTCCGCCAGCTCTTCCATGCGAATGGCGGTCATGACCCGCGTCTCGAGCCCTTTGCGCTCGAGCACGTCCTGCACGGCAAGCGCGTTGATCACCGTGCCGAGCATCCCCATGTAGTCGGCGCTGACGCGGTCCATCCCGTTCTTCGACAGCTGCGAGCCGCGCACGATGTTGCCGCCGCCGATCACGAGGCCCAGATCCGCGCCGGCACGCACGACCGACTGGATCTCGTCGGCGATGCGGGCCATCGTGTCGAAGTCGAAACCGATGCCTCGCTCTCCGGCCAGTGCCTCGCCGGAGATCTTGAGCAGCACTCGCGGATAGCGAAGCCCGGTGGTCATGGAGCTACTCCTGCCCCATCTGGAAGCGGGCGAACCGCTTGATCGAGACGCCGGCGCCCGCCTCCTTCACGAGCTTCGCGATCGTCTTGCTGTCGTCGCGGACCCACGGCTGATCGAGCAGCGTGATCTCCTTGTAGAACTTGTCCACGCGGCCATCGACCATCTTCTGGACGATGTTCTCGGGCTTGCCGCTCGCCGCGGCCTGCTCGGAGAAGATGCGACGCTCGCGCTCGACCATCGCCGCCGGCACGTCATCGCGCGTCACGGCGACGGGCACCGTCGGTACGCCCGCCGCGACATGCTCGGCGATGGTGCGCGCGAGCTGCTGGCCAGCCTCACCGGCCAGCCCGGCGACTTCCACCAGCGCGCCGACCCTGCCGTTGTGGTGCACGTAGCTGCCCGCCGCACCGCTTCCGCCAAGCCGCGCGTAGCGACGCAGCACGATGTTCTCGCCGATCTTGCCCGAGAGCACCTTGAGCGATTCGGCCACCGTGCCGCTGCCGCCGAGGTTGGCGTTCATGAGGGGCGAACCCTCCGCGTTGGCGACGACGCCGTCGGCCTTCGCATCGGCGAGCAGGGTGCGGGCGAGCGTGTCGGCCGTCTGGCCGAACTCGTCGTTGCGCGCGACGAAATCGGTCTCGCTGTTCAGCTCGAGCAGCACCCCGTACTTGGCGTCCGGCGAGGTGAGGGCAACGATCTTCCCTTCCGACGCGGCGCGTCCCGATCGCTTTTCGGCTTTGGCGATGCCCTTCTTCCGCAGCCATTCGATCGACTGCTCCATGTCGCCCTGGTTCTCCTCGAGGGCCTTCTTGCACTCCATCATGCCGGCGCCGGTCCGTTGGCGCAGCTCCGATACGTCCTTGGCGGTAAACGCAGCCATTCTGGTCGAGTCCTTATGTCGTGGAAACGCCGCCGGATTGGCCGGCGGCGTTGGTAATCTAGGGCAGGAGTCGTCGCACCTGGTACCAGGTCCGTGGTACAAAGTACCAGGTGCTCATTCGGTTCGCCCGGCAGGCTACTCGGGCGCTTCCTCCTCCCCTCCCTCCGTAGCCTCCGTCCCCTTCAGATGGGCGGCGATGGCCTCAGGCTTGGCACGACGGCGGCGCGGGCGGCGGCGGCGCTTCTCGTCGCGCTCCCCGGCGGCCTCGGTGCCGCGCTCCGAGCTATAGGTCATCGTCCCTTCGCTTCCCTCTTCGCTCTCCGCACGCAGCGGGGCTTCGCGGCGCGCTTCGGCGATCGTGTCGGCGATCGCGTGCGTGATGAGCTCCACGGACCGGATCGCGTCGTCGTTGCCCGCGACCGGGACGGTGATCAGGTCCGGATCGGCGTTCGTGTCGACGATGGCGATGATCGGGATGCCGAGCTTGTTCGCCTCGCTGACCGCGATGCGCTCCTTCTTGGCATCGACGACGAACATGAGTCCGGGGGTCCGCGTCATGGTGCGGATGCCGTCGAGGTACTTGCTGAGCTTGTCGCGTTCACGCGACATCATCAGCTGTTCCTTCTTGGTGTAGTTGGAGAACTCGCCGCCTTCGGACGAACCGGCTTCGAGCTCCTTCATGCGCCGGAGCTGCTTCTTGACCGTCTGGAAGTTGGTGAGGAGGCCGCCGAGCCAGCGCTCGGTGATGAACATCGCGCCGGCGCGCTGCGCCTCCTGCTTCACGATGCCGGCCACCTGCTGCTTGGTGGCGACGAAGAGGACCTGCTCGCCGCGCGTGACGACGTCGCGCACGAGCTTCTGCGCGATCTCGAGCTGGCGGAGCGTCTTCTGGAGGTCGATGATGTGGATCCCGTTGCGCTCGGCGAAGATGAAGCGGCGCATCTTGGGATTCCAACGGCGCGTCTGGTGTCCGAAGTGGACGCCGGCCGCGAGGAGCTGCTCGAGCGTGGGCTGGGTCTCTGACATGGTGATGACGGTTGGTTGATTCGTCCGCCGTCCGTCGCCGCCTCCACCCACCGGACGACCGGCACCGGGTGAAGGCTCAGGAAGGCGTGCTTGATTGAACTGCAGTTATCTCTTCGAGAACTGGAACCGCTTGCGTGCCTTCGGACGGCCGGGCTTCTTGCGCTCGACCGCGCGGGCGTCGCGCGTGAGGAGGCCGAGGTCGCGCAGCTTGCGGCGGTGCGTCTCGTCCATCTTCACGAGGGCGCGCGCGACGGCCAGACGGAGCGCGCCGGCCTGGCCGGTCTGCCCGCCGCCGCTCACGCTGGCCTTCACGTCGTACTGCCCGAGCCGGTCCGTCGCCGTGAACGGCTGCTGGATCGCCGTCACCAGCGCGGGACGCGGGAAATAATCCCCCAACGTCCGGCCGTTGATGTCCCACTTGCCCGAGCCGGCCTTCACGTACACGCGGCAGACCGCTTCCTTGCGACGCCCGATCGTGTGCGTGATCTGATTGTCCGCCATGTCTTACTTCGCCTCGCTCTTCTGGAAAGTCAGCGTCTTGGGCTGCTGCGCGACGTGCGGATGCTCGGCACCCGGATACACGCGGAGCTTGCCACGGAGTACCTGACGGCCAAGAGCCGTCTTGGGGAGCATGCCGTACACCGCCTTCTCGATCACCCGCTCGGGGTGCTTGGCGATCATGGTCGAGAACGGCGTGAACCGCTCGTGTCCCATGTACCCGGTGTGGCGGAAGTACTCCTTCTGCTCCGCCTTGCGGCCAGTGACGCGGACCTTCGAGGCGTTGATGACGATGACCCCGTCGCCCGTATCCATGTGCGGGGTGAACATCGGCTTGTGCTTACCACGAATGATGCGCGCGACTTCTGTCGCGAGGCGCCCGAGGATCATGCCCTCGGCGTCGATGACATACCAGTCCTGCTGGATGTCGCTCGGCGTGGCGCTGTAGGTTTTGAACATGACCTGACAACTCGACGTGAGACCTTCGCCTCACCGGTGCGTAATGCAACCCGGGTCTCGGCCGCCACTGAAGGCGTTTTTGGACAGACACGTAAGTTAGACAAGGACTTACGGGTGGTCAACTGCTGTGGCACTGCTACCCACGTACCGGGTACGGAGTAGACCTGGTCCCAAGACCGACATCCAACCCATCCCAATGCGGGTCGGCGGGGATGGCGGGAAATCGAGCCATAAGCGAAAGCTGTCAGTTTCCAAGCCCGCGCAATCGACCAGCCGTACCTTCCTTTCGTGCCCACGCGACGAATACTCCTCGCGGACGCCGACGCGTTCTTCGTCGCCGTCGCTCGCATGGTCGATCCGGACGGTGCCGGCAAGGCGCCGCTGCTCATCGTCGGCGGAGCGCCCGGCAGCCGCGGCGTCGTGTGCTCCGCGTCGTACGAGACGCGGAAGTTCGGCGTCCGCTCCGCCATGCCGATCTCGCGCGCGCTCCGGCTCTGTCCCGACGCGATGTGCGTCCCCGTGCCGGGCGCCGCATGTCGCCGGAAGCACCACGAGATCCGCAGCGTGCTCGAACGATTCGCGCCTGCCGTGCAAGCCGCCAGCATCGACGAGTGGTATCTCGACCTCGGCGGCACCGAGGCGCTCTACCCCGGCGAATCGCTCGCGTCGACCGCCGCTCGCATCCGTGACGCCGTCAGGGCGGAGACATCGCTTTCCGTCTCCATCGGCGGGGGAACCACGAAGCTCGTCGCCAAGCTCGCCGTCGAGCGGGCCAAACCGAAGCCGGGCACGGGCGCGACAGGTGTCTACGTCGTCGAGCCCGGTGCCGAGCTGGAGTTCATGCGTGCACTCGAGCTGGCCGACATCCCGGGCGTCGGACCCAAGACGAAGGTGCGGCTCGCCGAGCGAGGATTGCGCACCGTGGAAGACGTGTTGGCGCTCGACCAGGCCGCATTGTGCCGCCTCGTCGGCGACCGGGAGGCCGAGTGGCTCGCCGAGCGCGTTCGCGGCATCGACGAAGCCGAAGTCGCGGAGCGCGACGTGGCCAAGAGCATCAGCCGCGACGAGACCTTCGACACGGACCTGCACGACGACCTGCTGCTCGAGGGCGAGCTGACGGAGCTCGTGGGGCGCGCTGCCGCCGACCTGCGCGACGAGGGGCTCACGACACGGACCATCACTGTCCGGATCCGCGACAAGGACTTCACGACGCGTCAGGCGAGCCGCACCGTCGACGAGTCGCTCGTGTCGGATCGCGCGATCTTCGTCGTCGCCCGCCAGCTGCTCTACAAGCTGCGCAAGGCGCGCCGCGTCCCGGCGCGGCTGCTCGGCGTCGGGCTGTCGAACTTCACCCCGCCGACCACCAAGCAGCTTGCGCTCTTCGACGGGCAGTCCGCTCCACTGGAGACGGCAAAGGATCGTGAGGTCTCGCGCGCCGTCGATGCCGTGCGCGCCCGCTTTGGCCGCGGTGCGATCGCGCCCGGACGAAAGGCTCGTGAGACGTGAACCTTCTTCACGGTCCCAGCGGTTCGGCGACGAACGCGAGCCATTTCCCATCCGGGCTTACCGCGAGTCGGCTCACGTTTTTCACTTTCGCGGCCGCCAGCGACGCCACCGGCAGCCACTCGCTCCCGTCGCCGCTCACGCCGTTCCACCGGACCAGCGATCCACCCGACGCCGACAGCAGCGTCCCGTCGGGCGCCCAGACGAAGAACTCGTTGTCGGGGGGTGTGCGCACCAGCTGCGAGACGTCGCCGCCTTCGAACGGCTGCGCCATGATCCAGAGCGCCTTCGTGCTGTCGCGCTGGGTGAAGCTGTACCACTGCTGCCCCGGGATGCGCTGCAGTGCGCGGCCGATGTCGCGCGCTCGTTCCTCGTCGCCGCTCCCGTCGCGCCGAATGACGTGCAGCGTGCTGGGCGTGCCGAGCACGTAGGCGGCGAGCCGGAACGCGTCCAGCCAGGCGTGGTAGCCGACCGGCTTCAGGACGCGAAGCACGAGCTGCGGGTCCGAGCCGTCGAGCGCGAAGCTCCACAGCCGCTGCGTCGAGTCCCGCTCCACGCGGACGACGCTGAAGCGCGTGCCGCCGGGCATCACCGTCGGCGAATATTCGCTCTCCGGCGTGTTGGTGAGACGCGTGCGTCGCCGGGTCGCGATGTCGTAGCGCCAGATGTCGGCCTGCCCATCCGCGCCGATCGCCGTGTAGAGGAAGCCGCTCGCATCGATGAGGAACGAGGGCTGATTGTCGTAGCCTACCCGTCGCGTGACGTTCTGCGGCGGGGTCAGGACGAGCGAGTCACCCCGATGCAGCAGCCGTGAGAGATAGATCTCCGTGTTCGCCGGCGTTTGCGGTGCGGCGCTCGGCGCGGGCGACGGCTGCGGCGCAGCCTGAGCGTCGGACCGCACAGCGGCCGCGAACAGCAGCGCCGCGAGGGGGAGGCACATCGTTCGCGGGCGCATCACTCGAGCTCCAGCAGTACGGCGCCCTTCTCCACCGCGGTGGCCGGTTGGGCGTGCACCGCTTTCACCGTCCCCGCTGACGTCGCGCGCAGCTCGTTTTCCATCTTCATCGCCTCCATGACCACGAGTCCTTGGCCCACCTGCACGATGTCCCCGACCTGCACCTGGACGCGGACGATCATCCCCGGCATCGGGGCGACGAGCGGCGCTGGTCCGGAGGCCGCGGCCGACACGCCGCTCAACTCCCGGATCGCGCGCGACCGTTCGTCGAGCGCTTCCACCTCGTAGCGAAAGCCATCCAACCACAGCGTGTAGCGGCCGCGCGTCGGTCCGCGTCGCACGACGACGCGGTGCACCTCGTCGCCGATCGTCACCATCCGCACCGGCGTTCCTTCGAGGTCGGCCACATGCGCCACGGCGCGGCGGCCCTCCACCTCGACCACGTCGCCTTCCCGCACCACCTCGAGCACTTCGTCACCGACCTGCACGTAGTACTTCATGCCGACTCCGGAACGAGCTCGCACACGGTCTCGACGTGCGCCGTCTGCGGAAACATGTCGAAGGCGCGGACGTCCGCCACCCGGTAGCGGCCGAGTCGCGCCACGTCCCGCGCGAGGGTGGCGGGGTCGCAGCTCACGTACACGATCGCACGCGGGCGCGGCTCGGCGCCGTCGAGTGCCGTCGTCACCCGAGCGTCGACGCCGGCCCGCGGCGGATTGAGGATCACCACGTCCGCCGGGAGCGCGCGGAGGAGATGGTCTTCCACCCGTCCTGCAATCGCCCGCGATGGCGACGCCAGCCGATCCGCGAAGCGGTTGACCGCGTCACGATCGAGCTCGATCGCAACCACCTCGACCCCGCTAGCGGCGAGCGGAATGGCCGTGTCGCCGGTGCCGGCGTACGCGTCGATCACCCGCGACGGCGCATGACGCCGCACGCGGTCGAGCACGTGCGCGCGCAACCGCTCGGCCACCGGAGCGTTGACCTGCACGAACGACGCGCCGGCCTGCGCCTCCGCCGATCGCCGGGCGATCAACCGCGCACGGTCGCCGTCCGGCTTCCACCAGAGCTCGAGGATCGGTGGAATGCGCTCGAGCAGACGCTCGCCGCCATCCCAGCGGCGTCCTCCTTCCACCACCACTGCCGCGCCGTCGGGGACCAATCGCACCGCAACGCGGAGCGCGCGCTCCTGCGGGAGAAGATCGAACGCGGCCCGCAGCTGCGTCCAGATCGCCATCACGCGTTCGTCGGTGATCGGACAATCCTTCAGATCGAACACGGCGACGGGATCGTCGTACGGGTGCAAGCCGGCGATCCATTCGTCGCCCGCGGAGCGCAGGTGCAGCGTGAGCTTGCGCCGATAGCGCCACTGCGCATCGCTCGGCTCGACGACGGGATCGGCGACGTCCCGACGGCCGAGGCGACGCAAGGCGTCACCGACGATCGAGCGCTTGGCGGCAACCTGTGCGTCATACGCCATGTGCTGCAGCTGGCATCCGCCGCAGCGATCGTCGCTGTAATGAGGACACGGCGGGTCGATACGCACCGGCGACGGACGCTCGACCGATTCCAGGTGGCCGCGCGCGAATCGCTTCGACGGCGTGAGGCGGACGCGTACGACGTCGCCCGGCGCCGTGCGCGGAACGAACACGACCATCCCCGCCGTTCGTCCGACGCCGTCG
>DASXHF010000081.1:0-7908 GCA_036488775.1 Gemmatimonadaceae bacterium
CTCCGGCACCGGCACGCCGAGCGAGCGAAGGACGGCCGCCGTCGATTTGACGTCGGCCGACGCGAGGATGCCGCGCACTCGCGAAGTTCCCCCGGCGAGCGCGCCGCAGATCAGCGCGCGGTGCGAGATGGACTTGTCGCCCGGCACGCGCAGCGACCCCTCGATGCGCGGACCTCCACCGTTGCGCGTCAGCGGAGCCACCCTTCGAGCGCCGTCGCGAGATCGGTGCGCTCGTCGCGGTACTTCACGATCACCGGCGTCTGCAGCGAGAGCCCCTGCTCCGCACCCCATCCCCCGCTCACGCGGCGCGCGCCCGGCACCACCACCGCACCAGCGGGAATCTCCAGCGGACGGCGCGCGTCGGCGCGAAGCACGCGTTCGTGCACCAGGTCGTACACCGGCGTGCCGCGCGTGAGCACGACGCCGGCCGCCAGCACCGCCTTCGCACGCACGATCGTGCCCTCATACACACCGCAGTTCCCGCCGACGAGCACGTCGTCTTCGATCACCACCGGGCTGGCGTTCACGGGCTCGAGCACGCCGCCGATCTGCGCGGCGGCGCTCAGATGCACGCGCTCGCCGATCTGCGCGCACGATCCCACCAGCGCGTGCGAGTCGACCATCGTGCCCGCTCCGATCCACGCCCCGACGTTGACGTACATCGGCGGCATGCACACGACGCCGGGCGCGAGATAGGCCCCCCGCCGCACGGCTGATCCACCCGGCACGATGCGCACGCCGTCGGCAATGGTCAGTCCTCTTGGCGGATAGCTGTGCTTGTCGAAGAACGCGAAGCGTGGTTCGCCGTGATGGCCACCGATCGACATGTCCGTCAGCCGGCCGACGCGAAACCCCAACAGGATGCCGCGCTTCACCCACGGCACCGCGCTCCACTGCCCATTCGTGTCACGCTCCGCCGCACGGACCGTTCCCGCCTCGAGCGCCGCGAGCAGCGTCTCGATCATCTGCTCCGCGTCCGGCGGCAGCGGCTGACTCGCGGGCGTCTCGGCGTAGCCGAGCACCTTCGCGGCGAAGCGCGCGTCGAGGACGTCGTGGGCTGTTGCCGGCATCACAACGCGCCGGCGCGTTTGAGCGCGGACCGCACCGGCTCGCTCTTCCCCTCCGCGAGCGGCACGAGTGGCAGGCGCAGCACGTTCTCCATCTTGCCCATCATCTTCAGCGCGGCCTTTACCGGAATGGGATTCGACTCGATGAACGCGGCGCGCATCCACGCGAGCAGCTTCATGTGCAGCCCCTGCGCTTCCTGGATCTTGCCGGCCCGTCCCAGTCGTACGAGCTCGGCCATCTGTCGCGGCACCGCGTTCGAGACGACGGAGATCAGTCCGTCGCCGCCCAGCGCGAGAATGGGCAGCGTCAGCTCGTCGTCGCCCGACAGCACGGTGAAACCCGCCGGCCGGCCGGCGATCACGTCGGTGATCTGCGCCAGATTCGCCGAGGCCTCCTTCACGCTCACGATGCGCGGATGCTTTGCCAGCTCGAGCGTCGTCGCCGCCTCGATGTTGCTTCCGGTGCGTCCGGGCACGTTGTAGACGACGATCGGCAGATCCGTCGACTCGGCGATCGCATGGAAGTGAGCGATGATGCCGCGCTGCGGTGGCTTGTTGTACATCGGCGACACGTGCAGCAGGTGCGTCGCGCCGGCTTCCTTCATCTCCTTCGAGAGCGCGATCGCCTTCTGCGTGTCGTTCGAACCCGCGCCGGCGACGACGGGAACGCGTCCGCGCGTCTGCTGCACGGTGATCTCGACCACGCGACGGTGTTCGTCCGGCGTCATCGTCGCGGCCTCACCCGTCGATCCGCACGGCACCAGAAAGTCGATTCCTTCGTCGATCTGCCAATCCACGAACCCGCGCAGCGCGCGCTCGTCCACGGCGCCTCCGGTCGTGAACGGGGTGGCGAGCGCGGTACCGCAGCCGACCAGCCGTGTGTCACTCATGGTCGTTCCCGTGATGCGTGAGAGGAATCCGTGCTCAACACGTCCTGCATGGTATATACGCCAGGTCCACGGCCGGCGAGCCACCGCGCGGCGACGAGCGCGCCCTCGGCGAACACCCGGCGGTCGCGCGCCTCGTGAACGAGCCGCACCTGCTCGAACGGCGCATCGAACAGCAGCTCGTGGGTGCCGGGCACGCTGCCGACGCGCACGCTCGTCACGGGCACCGCTCGTCCGGATGCTTCTTCGGCGGTCGCGGCCAGCGCCTTGGCCGTCCCCGACGGCGCGTCCTTCTTCGCCGCATGATGGGTCTCGACCAGATGAACGTCGAATCCCGTTGCGGCGGCGAAGCGGCGGGCTGCCTCCGCGACCAGCTGCGAGAAGATCGCGACGCCAAGCGAAAAGTTCGACGCCGTGAGCATCGCTCCGCCGGCGCGTTCGACCTCGGCACGCACCCGCGGCAGCTCGTCGTACCAGCCGGTCGTGCCGACGACCACCGCGCACCCCGCCGCGAGGCAGGCGCGCACGTTCGCCGCCGCCGACTCCGGCGACGTGATCTCGATCGCGACCTTTGCACCGCGCAGCGCCTCGCGCGTGATCGCGTCGCTGCGGCCGAGCTGTGCCGTCACGCGGACGCCGCGCTCAGGCGCGAGCTGCGCGAGCGCGCGACCCATCTTGCCGGTTCCGATGAGCGCGATCGGAAGCTCGCTCGTCATGCGCGCCCACCGGCGGCGCCGCCGAAGAAGCCGGCGTGCAACCGCTGCATCGCCGGGCTCACCTGCTCGCCGTCGACGACGATCGTGAGATTGATTCCGCTCGAGCTCAGCGAGAGCATGTGCACGCGGAGGTCGCCCATCGCCTGCAGCGCGCGGGCCATCGTCTCACCGCCGTCCGCGAGCCCGCTGCCGACCACGGCGACGATCCCGCGGTTCCGCTCGATCGACACGTCGCCGAGCTGGCGCAGCGCGATCAGCAGCGCGTCGATGTGCGACGCGTCGTCGACTGTCACCGACACACTCACCTCCGACGTCGCCACCACGTCGACCGACGTCTTGTGCCGCTCGAACACGTCGAACAGCGCGCGCAGAAATCCCTCCGTCAACAGCATGCGGGGGCTCCGCACCCTCACCACCGTGACGCCGGTCTTCCCGGCGATCGCGCTGACGCTCCGCCGCGGCGCATCGAAGGTGATCAGGGTCCCCTTCCCCTGCGGCCGGCGCGAGTTCAAAACCCAGACCGGAATGCCGCGAATGACGGCCGGCGCGATGGTATTCGGGTGAAGCACCTTCGCCCCGAACGAGGCGAGCTCCGACGCCTCCTCGAACCCGATGCGCTCGATGAGCAGCGAACCGGGGACCACCCGTGGGTCGGCGGTGAGCATTCCGTCCACGTCGGTCCAGATCTCGATCGCGTCCGCCTGCAGCGCCGCGCCGACGAGCGACGCGCTATAGTCCGAGCCACCGCGTCCGAGCGTCGTCGTGATGCCCGTCCCCTGTGCGGATCCGATGAATCCGCCCATCACGGGGATCCTGCCCGCGCGCACGAGCGGCATCACGATGCGCTGCGCCGCCTCGCCGATCGCGTCGGGCTGTGGCTCGGCGCGCGTGAAGCTGCCGTCGGTGATCATCACCTGGCGGGCGTCGACGTGGTCCGCCGGCAGACCGAGACGCCGGAACGCCGCCACGACGAGCACCGACGACAGCATCTCTCCGAGCGCGGCGATCGTATCGAGGCTCCGCGGCGTGACGTCGCCCAGCGTATTCAGCGCCTCGGCGAGCGCGGCGAGCTCGTCGAACATCGCCGAAAGCTCGCCGGACACCTCGTCCGCCGCCGCTTCGTCGTCGCGCAGCAGCGTCTGCGTCTCCCGCAGGTGGCGCCCTCGCATCGACTCGACCGCGCTGAGCGCACCGATCAACTGCCCTTTCGCTGCCTGCTCGGCCACCTGCAACAATTGATTGGTCGTGCCGCCGAGCGCGCTGACCACCACGACAGGCTGTCGATCGCGGCGGCTCGCCACGATCGACGCGGTCCGGGCGATCGCCTCCGCATCGCCGACCGACGTCCCGCCGAACTTGCAGACGATCACGCCGTGCCCGCCAGGCCGGTCGCGACGAGCAATTCCGCGTTCAACACGGCCGCGCCGGCCGCGCCGCGGATGATGTTGTGTCCCATCGCCACGAGCTTCACGTCGAAGAGCGGATCCTCACGCACGCGCCCGACCGTCACCGTCATGCCCCCGCCCGCGTCCACGTCGCGCTTCGGTTGCGGGCGGTCGGCGGCGTCCGTCACGAACAACGGATCCTTCGGCGCACTCGGCAGATCGCGCGCGAGCGAGTCGCCGCGCCACTCACGCAGCGCCTCGAGTGCCGAGCTGGCATTCACGTGATGCTCGAAATCGATCGAGATGCACACCGTGTGGCCATGCTCCACGGGGACGCGGTTCGCGTGCGCGCTGACGACGATGGGCGCGAGCTCGACGCGCGTCTCCGCCCGGCGCCCGAGCATCTTGAGAATCTCGGACTCGATCTTCGGCTCCTCGTCGCGGATCAGCGGAATCACGTTCCCCAGGATGTCCAGCGACGGCACGCCCGGATACCCCGCGCCGGACACCGCCTGCATCGTGGCGATGAAGAGACGCCGAATCCCGAAGGCCTCGTGCAGCGGCGCCAACGCCATCACCGCGACGATCGCCGCGCAGTTCCCGTTGGTCACGATCCCACCGCTCCATCCGCGTTGAGCGCGCTGCACCTCGAGCAGGCCGAGGTGGTCGGCGTTCACCTCCGGAATGACGAGCGGTACGTCCTCGTCCATCCGGTAGTTCTTCGCGTTGCTCACGACGAGACGTCCCGCGCGGGCGAACGCGACCTCCACGTCACCCGCGACGGAAGAGTCGAGCGCGGAGAACACGATCGGCGATTTCACCGCCTTCGGCTCGCAGTGCAGCACGACCATGTCGCGCGCCACCGCGGGCATGGCGTCCCAGCCGATCCAGCGCGCCACTTCGCCGTACGGCCGGCCAGCCGACCGCTCCGACGCGGCCAGCTCGGCGATCCGAAACCACGGATGGTCCGCGAGCAGCCGAATGAACGTCTGGCCGACGGCGCCCGTCGCGCCGAGGATGGCGACCGGGGTGCGACGATCGGAACCGGGTGCGCCGGACGAGGGTGCGGGACGCGTCATGCGGCCAGCAGGCTGCGCGCGATGCGCTCGTACGCGTCCACTGCGCCGCGCAGCTCGTCGACCTCGATGTACTCCTCCGTCGTGTGCGCGACATGGATCGAGCCCGGACCGAACAGCAGCGGCGTCCCCCACCGACTGAGTAGCGGAATGTCCGACGTGTACGCCACGGGCGCGACCTGGAATCCGTCGATCGTGTGGAAGTATTGCGGCGGGATGTACGAGCCCCACTCCAGCTCCGCTTTCCCGTCGGCCCACTTCGTGAGGGCAGCGCGCAACGGCTCGACGTCGCTCACGAGTCGGAACATCAGCTCCGACTCGCAGAGCGCGGGGATGATGTTCGCCTCCGTCCCACCGCGAATCGTGCCGATGTTCACCGTCGTCTCGCCCAATACCGGATCCTTGGGCAGGGGCAGCGACTTCACCGTCGGCAGTAGCGCGAGCATCGGCTCGATGGCCGACACGCCCAGCTCCGCGTAGGCGGAGTGCGCGGCGCGTCCGCGCGTGCGCACGACCACGCGCTGGGAGCCCTTTGCGCCCGACGCGAGCTTGCTCTCCGTGGGCTCGCCGTTCACGAGGTAGCGGCTCGTCGCCGGGAGGTGATTGGCCGCGCGCGCACCGTCAGATCCCTTCTCCTCGCCGACGACGAAGAGCAGGTCGATCCGGTCCTCCTTCGCCTGGACGAGCCGCTCCGCGGCGCAGAGCATCGCCGCGGCGATTCCCTTGGCGTCGGACGAGCCGCGCCCGTACAAGCGATTCCGCTCGAGCCGCGGCGGCAGATAGGGAGGAACGGTGTCGAGATGCGTCGAGAACGTCACGCCGCCCCCCGCCCGAGACGCCCAGACGTTGGCGCGACCCTTCGTCACTTCCTGCGTCGTCACGTTCCAGCCACGCGTGACGAGCCAACGAGAGACAAAATCCACTGCCGGGCCTTCCGACCCGGTGGACGATTGCAGCGCGAGCAGTTCGGCCGCGAGTGCGACGACGTCGGTCATGGCGAAAAAGTAGCCGGGCGCGAGAGGAGGTGCCACTCGCGCCCGGCTACTGCTTCAGGATCGTCCAGACCGCGCGTCCTAGAGGACGGGACCGGTGCTCGTGCCTGCCGACGATGTCGGCGCGGCACTCAGGTTCAGGCCGGTCGTGTCGCCCTGTCGCACGTGTTCGACGAAGAGCTGGGTGCAGAGCCGAGTGGCCTCGCGCCGGTAGTCATCGTGATCGAGCTCCGCTTGCGAGCCGATCTCGGCGAGCCGCTGGAGCCCGAGCTGCCGGCCGGCATCACGGAACGTCCTGAAGGTCCCTTCGCTCTGCTGGCCTTCGACGATGTCACCCACCAGGCGAAGGAAGTCGTCTTCGCGGGCGGCGTCCGCGAGATCACGCGCCACGCCAAGCGCCTTGCCGAGGATCTTCTTGGCGGTGCCGACGTCGACGCCAATCTCGCGCTGATAGTCCTCGAGCATCTGCTGGTGGGCCGCCGCCTTGGGGATGAAGCGCGCGCACAGTCCGCGAAACCGCTCGTCCTCCGCCTGCTTCTCGTGGGCGATCAGGTTGTCGAGAAAGGTCTTGTGCTGCATCACCGCGTTGTTGATCTGACTCTTCAGAAAATCGATACCCCGTTCCATGTCTGCCCCCTGTCGAATCGAAATGCTGCGGTGAGGGTGCAGATGATGGGCCAGAGCCGGACGCGCGGCGCTACATCTCCTCGGCGAGCACGCGCCGCCGAATCTCGGAGTAGTCGAGGGCCAACGCCGTGCCCGCCTCGAGGGCGAGATCTTCGACTGCGTTGAGCAGCGCGCGCTTGAGCCGGCGTCCGGCATCGCCGCCTGGAAGGGTGCGCAGCGTCTCGACGACGTGACGTGGATCGGCGAGGTAGTCGCTGGCGGTTGGACCGGTGGCCGGAAGCGTCGGCGGAAAACCGAACGCGCTGCCGATCGCCGATGGACGGTGCGCGGAAGCAGCGGAAAACAGCGCGCCGGGCTCGACGGCCAGTGCCGACGCGAGCCGCTCACGAAGCGAGCTCGTCAATTCGGATTTTCCCGTCATCACGCGCCACAACTGCTGGCGCGAGGTGCCGGCATGCCGCGCCAGGCGCTGCTTGGAAACGCCGCGCTCGATACGCAGAATCTCGAGCCGTTTGCCGAGCGCCGTGAGCTCCGGGGCGCCCGCGGTGACGGTGTCTTCTGGCAGCACTTCCGTTGACATACGTTGCCGATTTCCCTAGATTCCGATACCGAAAATAGACCGAAAACGTGCGACGTCCGTTGCACAGTCTAGGAGTGGAAGTGGCGAAAGTCAAGAAATCGGCTGGACTTACGGGCGAACGTAACGTGAAGGCAAGCAAGCCGGCCGCTTCGGTCAAGCGGGGCTCGAAACCAGCACCGGCCAAGGGCGCCGCGACGAGGAAGACAGCCAGGAAGACGGCGAGGAAGACCATGACCACGAAGCGCGCACAAAAAGCGGGAGGATCTGTCGCGGGGAAAGCGCCACGCGCGCGCCTGGCGATGGTGCGCGGTCGCGCGAAAGCCGAGAAGCCCGCGCCGGTCGTGCGGGTGGCGGTCAAGGAGCTCGACCCGCAGCGGAAGTGCGGTGTCGGCACGTCGGTGCAATTCCTCTATCGCGTCGACGAATCGGTCGATGGTCGGTCCACACCGCATCTCGTCTTCTTCGACCGGCACGGATGGTACTGCGAACACGGCCGCGCCTGCCCCGCGGTCATGCACGCCAGGAAATACAACGGGCAGATCGCGCGAGTCTCCTGAGCGGGTCTCGCATTGGACTAC
>DASXHF010000100.1:0-2736 GCA_036488775.1 Gemmatimonadaceae bacterium
CCCAGCTGAGAGGGGCGGTAGCTTCACTCGGAGAATGTCTCTCGGTCTCGAGAGCGGCACAGTCCGCGTCGTCCCGTATGACCCCGCCTGGGAGTCGCTGTTCGCAGCCGAAGCAGCGCGACTGCGGGCCGCGGTCGCGCCTAGCCTGCCACTCATGCTCGAGCACATGGGCAGCACCGCGGTGCCGGGCCTCGCAGCGAAACCGATCCTGGACCTGCTGGGCGGCTACCCGTCCCTCGCGCCGGTCGCGCCGTACATCGCGGCGCTCGTTCGAGCCGGCTACCTTCACCGTGGTGAGCAGGGAATCCCGGGTCGGGAGTTCTTCCGGCGGGGCGAGCCACGCGCGTACCACCTGCACCTCGTCTCGGAGGGTGGCGCCGTGTGGCGCGAGCAGCTCGTTTTCCGCGATGCGCTCCGCAGCGACCCGACGCTCCGCGACGCATATGCCGCCCTCAAGCTGGAGCTCGCGCGCCGGTTCCCACGGGATCGCGAATCATATATCGACGGAAAGGGCGCCTTCGTGCGTCACGTGATCGAGCAGGCGTCCAACCGATGACTCGCGTGCGTCGTGTCTGCAGTGCCGTCCTCCTGCTTGCCGTCATCCCGGCTACCGCGCGCACGCTCCGCGCCCAGCTCGCTGTCGCACCCGAAGTCCTTTTCCGTCTGGACGACGCGGGGATGAACCACTCGGTGAACCTCGCGATCGAGAAGGTTGCGGCGACGGGGATGCCGTTCTCCGTGTCAGTGCTCTTCGTCTGTCCGTGGTATCAGGAGGCGGTCGAGATCCTCAAGAAGCATCCGCAGGTGGCGGTCGGCGTACACCTCGCCCTTAACGCCGAGTGGCGCAACTACCGCTGGGGCCCAGTGCTCGGCAAGGGAGGCGTCCCGTCGCTCGTCGACAGCGTCGGCTATTTCCTCCCCTCGGGCGAGGCATTCCTCGCCAGCAAGTACGACCTTGACGAAGTGGAGCGTGAGTTGAGCGCGCAGGTGGACCGAGCGCTGGCCTCGGGGCTCAACATCACGTACCTGGACGCGCACATGGGGACGACTGAGGCGACGCCGCAGCTCCGCGAGGTGGAGGAGCGGGTGGCGAAGAAGTATGGTCTGGCCATCTCGACGTATCTCGGCGAGTCATACTTCAGCTTATGGGGAGTGCGGGTCGGCGCGAAGGAGACGGAGCTCCTCGCGCACCTGGCCCACGCGAAGCGCGACACGGTGAACCTGATCGTGGTGCACGTCGCTGAGCGGACGCCGGAAATGGAGGTCATCGTCGACATGAATGCCCCGTCACAGAACATCCCGGAAGCCGGAGTCGTCGCGCACCGGAAGGCGGAGTTGGAGACGATGCTATCGCCGGAGCTGATGCAGCTGGTGAGAACGGGGGATATCCGGCTCGTCACCTATCGCCAGCTCGTGGCTCGCGCTGGACTCGCCGGCATGCGGCGGCCACGGTAGGCCGAGCGTTCGGACGTTCCTCGATCGTTCTCGCGCTCATTCAATCAATCGTATGAAGCGACCCATCGTTGGATATCGTCAGGATGACGAAGGTCATTGGATCGCTGAGCTCTCCTGCGGACATCGTCAGCACGTACGCCACGAGCCACCATGGCAGGTCCGCCCGTTCGTGTTGACGGAGGAGGGCCGGCAAGCGTTTCTCGGCACGGTGCTCGATTGTCCACACTGTGACCGCACCTCATCGTAAGGCGAGCTTGACATCAGACTTGTCGGGCGATCCCCCGCGTGGTGAGACAATTACAGTCGCGAGCCCCGCCGTAGTATGGCGAGCGGTCGAGTGGCTGATCGACGAGTTGGACTGCGGCGACCGATGCGTGGAATATTCCGTCGCGGGCTCTGTTCGGACGTTCGACTGGGTGGACGATTGGTTGACCAGGTCGATCGCCGATGGGTTCAATGCGATCCACTATGTAGTCGACCCAAATCCCGGCGGCGTGGTGCGTGTTGACTTCGCCGCAATCTCTGGTGGCGTCACGCCGCCTGGCTATCGAGAGCGATGAACCCGCGCGTCTTTCTCACCGCCGAGTGGCGCTACCTCGCCATGCTCAACTACGAGATCGATCGCGCCTTGCTGGCGCCGTTCGTCCCGGTCGGCACGGAGCTGTATGATCGAGACGGGCGCGACTTCGTTAGCGTGGTCGGCTTCCTCTTTCGCGACACCCGCGTCCTCGGTCTCCCCATCCCCTGGCACCGCGACTTCGAGGAGCTCAACCTCCGCTTCTACGTCCGCCGCTCGGTCCTCGGCGAGCAACGCCATGGAGTCACGTTCGTGAGAGAGCTCGTGCCGCGTCCGGCAATCGCGGCCGTCGCCCGCCTCACCTACAACGAGCCCTATCGCACCGCGCCGATGCGACACCGCATCGGGACGACTCATTCACGTGACACCACCCCGGACGTCGTCGAGTACTCGTGGCTGATGGGCGATCGATGGAGCAGACTGTCAGTCGCTCCGATCGCGCCCGCTCGACCCATTCGCGCCAGCAGTGAAGAGGAGTACATCACCGACCGCCCGTGGGGCTACACTCGGCAGCGAGACGGAAGCACGATCGAGTATCGCGTCGAGCATTCTCGGTGGAACGTCTGGCCCGTGCGCGACGCGATGCTAGACGGCGACCTGACGAGCCTCTACGGATCGACGTTCGCGCAGGTGCTTCGCGGAAACCCAACCTCCGCATTCGTCGCCGACGGGTCGCCCGTCACCGTCTTCGCACCGCAGCGACT
>DASXHF010000144.1:0-7627 GCA_036488775.1 Gemmatimonadaceae bacterium
GCTGCCGTCACGCCCGACAGCAGAGGCGTGCAGTCCTGCGCGGCGACACCGTAGACGTACGTCTGGTTCGGCAGCACCTGCGTATCGACGAAGCTGTACGACGCGGCCATCGACGCCGGGATGCTCGCGATCGGGTCCGCGAACGAGGCGTCCGAGACGAGGCGACGGAAGATGGCGTAGCGCTCGATGTCCTTCTCTCCGATGCCGTCATCGCCCGACTTGGCCCACGTGAGGGTGACCGCCTTGACCTCCGCGCCGGCGAGGGACGACGCGGCAACCGGCGTGGTGGCGCTCAGCGGCGGCTGTCCGCAGCTCGTGAAGTGCAGCAGCCCGGAGTTCATCAGCCGGACCAACACGTCGACCGTGCGCAGCGCGTCCTTGCCCGTCCGCGGATCGCGCGACGCGGCCAGGAAGTGCACGCGCACCGCGCGGATGCTGTCCGTCACCGCGGTTGCACCGGTGTCGGTGGCCGCGCCATGGATCCTGGTGTGATAGAGCGGCAACCGGCTCTTCGGGAGTGCGACCAGCCGGTTGGTCGAATCGGCTTTGTAATAGGTGAACACGGCCATCGTATCGCGGGTGTCCTTCACGATCCCGCGCGCGACCAGCGTCGCCGGCAGCGCATTCACCCGGCGCCACAGGGTGTATCGATTGGGATATGGCGAGGACGAATCGGCGCGCAGCCAGTAGCTGATCGTCTCCGCGCCGCTCTCGACGCCGTTGGCCATCGGGTAGGTCGTGTCCGGATACATCTTGGCGGGATAGCTGTTCGGCAGGGGCTGCGCCTCGCCGGACAGCATCGCGCGGACGGCCTTGGGGTTCGCGTCACTGAGCTGATAGACGGCGCGCACGTCGCCCGTGTCGACCGATACGAGGTTGGCGTTGAACGTCATCGCCTGTGTGTCGAGCTGCACGATCATCGGCTGAATGTCCACGACCCCTGCTCCGGCCTCGCGCAGCTCACGCTCGATCTGCGACGCCGCGAACTGCGCGTTCTGCAGCGCTTCGGCGCGCGACGTCTCCTTCGTCACCATGTTGGCCTGGCGACGGAGGAACTGGACGGCGGTGCCCGTGATGAACAGCAGCAGCACGAGCCCGATGGTCATCTCGATGAGTGTAAAACCGCGTCGGTTTCGCATCAGAAGGCCGCCACGGCGGTCGACTTGGAGACGATCTTCTTCATGCCGGGCGCTTTCACGGTGACGGTGACGAGCTTGTAGTCGACGGAATCGGTCGTTCCACCGCCGATGCGCTTCACGACGGTCTGCCGGGCGTAATTCTGGAAGTCGTAGTTGATGGTGCTGCTGTCTTTCAGGAGGTCGACCGCGCCGTACGTCGGCTGCTGTCGCACCTCGTCGAGGCGTTGAGCGGCGATCTCATTGGCCGAGATCACCAGGTGCACCTGGCTGTTCGCCTGCGAGAACTTGGCAGTGAAGCCGCCGAGCACGAGGACGACGCCGGTCAGGAGCACCATGGCCACGATGATCTCGACGAGGGTCATGCCGTGGCGCGTATCGCGGACCGCGACCGGAGGGAGACCTCGGGCTGCGCGGGAACGGAGGGGGCTGTTCATTGGGCGATGGTCATCCATTTGGCTGTCGTGCTGTTGCCGGAGAGCCTGTAGAGCTCCGTGCGGCTCGTCGAACGCGAGATGGTGATCGCGCGCCAGTCGGCGCGGCCCTTGTACGAGCTCACGACGTAGATCTCGGCGTCGGAGCTCGCCGAGCCGTCTCGATGGAAGATGATGCTGGGGTATCCGTCCACCGTCTTCAGCGTGCTGCCAACGACGGAGGTGGTGACGACGCCGTTCACGCCGACGGACGGCACCGCGAAGCGGTTGAAATCGCCTTCCGGACGCCAGAACTTCCACTCGCCGGCCTCGATGATGCCGTCATTGTTCGCGTCTTCGGCGATGCGCAGTCCGAACTTTATGGTGTCGACGCTGACGATCACGTCGAACTGCCGTGTGAGAGAGGTTCGTTGGGCGGTCTGCACGACGGAGCGGATCTGCTGCGCCGCCGCATCCGCGCGATATCCACTCGGCCGCAGATGTGGAATCGCCATGCCGCCGACGACCCCCATGATCACGAGCACGATGATGAGCTCGAGGAGGGTGAAGCCAATCCGCTCGTCCGGACCACTCGTTCTACGCCGATCGCTCATCGCGTTGTCCTCGGTCAGGCAGGGTGATGGCGACATCGGCGTCGCGTATGGTCTCGACGCTGACGCTACCGACGCTGCAACGCCGATCCGTCACAGCCCGCGCCTCGACTGTCACATCGTGATCTCACACTCCTTGTGCGTGACGGACGCGCACCGGTAGCGTCCTTTCCGTGTACGTCTGAACACTTGCCGCGACCTCTCCCCACCGCATGAGCATCATCGCGACACTCCTCCCGCAACCCGTGCACGTGCAGCGACTCCGCGGGGCACTCCGGGACCGCCACGAGCTACGCGAGTGCGATGATTGGGCGACGCTCACCCGGGTGTGCGACCGCGAGCCGGTCCGCGTCGCGGTGATCGACCTTCACGCGGGCGGCGCCGCGAATTTCGAGGGCGTGCGGCAGCTGAAGCAGCGGCTGCCCCGGCTCACACTCGTCGCGTACGTCACGTTTCAGCCGGACCGGGCGCACGATCTATTCGACGCCGGCCGCGCCGGCGTGGACGGGCTCGTCATCGCCGGCGAAGACGACGCGCCCCGCCCGCTGCTGGCGACGATCGAGCAGTCGGAGTCGAAGAGCCTCGCCGGGCTCATGCGTCGATCGCTCGACGGGATCGACGCCGTCGTCGCCGACGCCGTGCTGCTCGCAGTGACGCGCGCGCACGAGCGTCTGTCCCCCATCGGGCTCGCGCGGCTGCTTGCGCAGCCGCGCCGCGCCGTCACGCAACGACTCGCCGCCGCGGGCTTTCCGGCACCGCAGCGACTTCTCACCTGGGGGCGGCTCATCGTCGCGGCGTACATGCTCGAAGACGAGCATCGGAGCGCTGATCGAGTGGCTGCCACGCTCGACTTCCCATCGGGTAGCGCGTTTCGGAACACGTGCCAGCGCTACCTGCACGCGACGCCGCGCGAGATCCGCGCGCGCGGCGGTGCGGCGTACGTGCTGCGTACGCTGCTCCGGCACGTACACGCACGAGTTGCAGGCGTCAACGCGCCACGGCGACGCTCCGTCGCCCGATCACCCGCGCTGGCGTTGTAGTCGTTCCACTTGCGTCTCCCCAAGCGCGGTCGTCCCGATGCCGAGGCGGCGTGCGTCCCTCTTCTCCCATCACTTCCATGACATCGTCAACGTTCGGGCGCCGCGCCACGGCGACCACTCTGTTCATGATTGGCGCACTCGCCACGGTGCTCGCCTGCCGCGGCAACGAGACGACGACCGCTCCTCTCGCGTCCACCGCCCTTGCCGCCAACTCGCGTCGGGCCGACGTCGGCGGGTCCGGCGAGCAATCGCCGCCCGGCAATGCCTACGGACGTCCGGCGCAGCCCGTGGTCTGCGCGGATCGCAAAGCGGTGGTCGAATCGGGTGTATTCGGACCGTCCGGCGGCACGCTCATCTTCGGGGACTCCCGTCTCATCATCCCGGGCGGAGCGCTGCGCGGGGAAGTGACCATCACGGCCACGGCCATCGGAGGATCGAGCTCCGAGGTCGACTTCCAGCCGCACGGCCTCCACTTCGAGAAGCCGGTCGGCCTCGCGCTCGGAAGTGCCGGGTGCGCGGTGCCCGAGGAGGGGATGCCGAACATCGTGTACCTGAGCGACGACGGAACGGTGCTCGAGACGATTTCCGCCCAGTACTACCCGCAGTGGAAAGTCGTGGCTGCGCCGATCGAGCACTTCTCGGGGTACGCGATCGCGTTCTCGAGGTAGGGGTGTCGCGCCCGAGGTTGGTGTGATTGGTCCGGAGCAGTTGGCGGCTGGCGAGCGCGCGGAGACCGCGGGCGACTACCTCGCGGCGGCTGCTGCCTACCGGTCAGTCACGGGCGTTGCGAACGCCGATCTCGCGGCCGAGGCGTACTTTCGCCTGGGCCGCGTGACCTGGCGGCAGGGACGGTTCGATCTGGCGCTGTCCTCGTTCGAGAATGCGCGCGCACTGGCGGAACGTGCCGGTGCCCGGGCGCTGCTCCCGCGCATCGAGAACGGCGTCGGCGCCGTGCACTACGCGCGGGGCGACTATGCGGCGGCGCGCCGAGCGTACGCGCTCGCCGAGTCCGGGACGGCCGATCCGGTGATGCGAGGCAAGATCACCATCAACCTCGGCGTGATCGAGAACATCGAAGGAAATGCCCAAGGAGCACTCGATCATTACGAGCGGGCGTACCAACTGCTGACGGCCAGCGGCGATACGGAGAGTGCGATGCTCGCGGTGCACAACCGGGGGATGGCGGAGGCCGATCTGGGCCGGTGGGACGAGGCTGATGCGTCGTTTCAGACGGCGTTCTCCCTGGCGACCCAAGCGTCGAACCAGGAGATGGTCGCCAAGACCCTCGTGAATCGGTCCGAGGTACTGTCGGAGCGCGGCGCGCTGGCCGAGGCGGTAGAGCACTGCGATCGCGCGCTTGCCATCTACGCATACGTAGGTGACGAAGTAGGCCGCGGTGAGGCCCTTCGCTGGCGGGCACACGCACTGGCGCGATCGGGAGAGCACGCCGCCGCCGAGCGGGACGCGACGGAGGCCCTTCACATCGCCGTGCGCGCGGGCGCCAAGCTCCTCGAGGCCGAAGCGGCCCGCGACCTGGGCCTGCTGCGCCGCGCCCAGGGCGACAGGGAGAGCGCGCAGAAGCTGTTGCAGCGCGCCGCCATGCTGTTCACGGAGATCGGGGCTCGCCGCGAAGCCCGCGAGGTGGGAGAGCTGCTCGGCTAGTCGGTCGAATCGCCGTTCAGTCCGACGTCGCCCCCGAATGGGCGAGGGAGAGAAACTCGTCGCGCGTCCGCGCGTCGTCGCGGAACACGCCGCGCAGCGCCGAGGTGATCGTTCGGGAGTTCTGCTTCTCGACACCACGCATCATCATGCAGAGATGTACGGCCTCGATCACGATGCCGACGCCGAGTGGCTCGAGCACCTGCTCCACGGCGCCGGCGATCTGCTCGGTGAGCCGCTCCTGTACCTGCAGCCGGCGAGCGAAATGGTCGACGAGGCGCGGCAGCTTGGAGAGCCCGACGATGCGGCCATTGGGAATGTAGGCGACGTGCGCCTTTCCGAAGAACGGAAGCAGGTGGTGCTCGCAGAGCGAGTACAGCTCGATGTCGCGCACCATCACCATGTTGTGGTGGTCCTCGGTGAAGATCGCGTCACCGACGACGTCTTCCAGGCGTTCGCGGCGGCCTCGGGTGAGAAACGCCGTTGCCTGGGCGACGCGTTCGGGGGTCTTGAGCAGTCCCTCCCGGTCAGGGTCCTCGCCGAGAAGCGCGAGCTGCCTCCGGACAAGGAGCGCATACCGGCGGTCCGCCCCCTGCCCGTCCTCATCGCCCAGCCGCTGCTCGATGGTCACGTCGCGTTCCAGATGTTTGTGGAAAATCCCGTTGTAACGTAGGGGTAAACGGGGCGGCGGTGAAGACGCCGCGTCTTGCCGTGCCTGGGAGGTCGTCCTACCTTGCCGGACGCATGTCCTACTTCTCCGCTCCCATGCTCCTCGTCGGCCTTACCGGCAACATCGGCAGTGGGAAATCCACCGTCGCGCAGCTGCTCAGCGAGCGCGGCGCGACGATCATCGACGCCGACGTGCTCGCGCGCCGCGCCGTCGAGCACGGCACCGCCGCCTATCGGTCGATTGCCAAGCGGTGGGGGACGTCCATCCTCGGCGCCGACGGCTTGATCGACCGGGGCGCGCTACGCCGCATCGTATTCAGCGACCACCACGAGCTGGAGCAGCTCAACGCGATCGTCCATCCCGAAGTGGAACGGATGCGGATCGCCCTGGTGGAGCACGCACGGCAACGAGGGGACCGGATCGTGGTCTGCGACATCCCGCTGTTGTTCGAGCGGAACATGACCGAGCGCTTCGACCGGATCATCCTCGTGGACGCGCCGCGGCCGATGCGTCTCGAGCGACTGGTGCGCGAACGCGGCCTTCGCGAGACCGAGGCGATGGATATGATCGTCGCGCAGATGCCGGCTGAGCTGAAGCGCGCGCGAGCCGACTTCGTGATCGACAACGAGGGCACGCTCACCCAGCTCGACCTGCGCGTCGCCGAGGTGTGGTCGGCGCTACAACAGGCCGCCGAGACCGCCGACGCGGCGAGCGTCTCCTAGCGCGCGCCGTCGCGGGGCGCTTGCCCTGAGGGTCGAGGTCCGGTAGACTGCCCGCGTTCGACCAATCAGACCGCCCTGGAGCGCGCCGTGCCCGACATCCCGAAGGATCTGCTGTACACGGAAGACCACGAATACGTGAAGCCCGCCGGCGAGCCTGGTGTGGTGAACATCGGCGTGACGGACTACGCGCAGGGCGAGCTCGGCGACATCGTGTTCGTCGAGCTGCCGAAGGTCGGGTCGAAATTCAAGCAGCACGACGTGTTCGGCACGATCGAGGCGGTCAAGGCCGTCTCCGAGCTGTTCGCTCCGGTGAGCGGCGAGGTCGTGGCGGTGAATCAGCGACTCGACGCCGAGCCGGCGCTGGTGAACAGCGATCCGTACGGCGAGGGCTGGATGGTCAGGTTGCGGCTCGCCGACGAGGGGGAGAAGAAAGGCCTTCTCAACGCCGAGGCGTACGGGAAGAAGGTCAACTGATGACCGCAGTTCCTCAGTTCCCAACCACGTCCTCCGCGTAGGCATCCGTCGGGATGCACGAGCAGACGAGGTGGCGGTCGCCGTAGGCACTCTCGATCCGGGCGACGGTCGGCCAGAACTTGCGCTCGCGAGTCCACGGCGCCGGAAACGCGGCCTCTTCCCGGCCGTACTTGTGCGACCAGGCGTCGCTGACGACGGCGCGCATGGTGTGCGGCGCATGCTTCAGGACGTTGTCGTCGCGATCAGCGGTACCGCGCTCGATCGCGCGCACCTCCTCCCGAATCGAGATCAGCGCGCTGCAGAAGCGGTCCAGCTCCGCCTTCGGCTCGCTCTCCGTCGGCTCGATCATCAGCGTGCCCGCCACCGGGAAGCTCACAGTCGGCGCGTGGAATCCGTAGTCCATCAACCGCTTCGTGATGTCCTCGACGTCGATGCCGGCGCTGCCCTTGAGCGCGCGGGGATCGACGATGCACTCGTGCGCTACGCGGCCGTTCTGGCCCTTGTACAGTACCGGATAGTGTGGATCGAGCCGTGCGGCGAGGTAGTTCGCGTTGAGGATCGCCACTTTCGTCGCGTACGTCAGTCCCTCGCCGCCCATCATGTCGATGAACATCATCGAGATGGGGAGGATGCTCGCGCTGCCCCACGGCGCGGCGGACACCGCCCCGACCGCCTTCGGTCCCCCGGGATTCACGATGGGGTTGCCGGGCAGGAAGGGGACGAGCTGCTCCGCAACGCCGATCGGGCCCATGCCAGGGCCGCCACCGCTTGCCCGACCACGTACGCCCCCGCCCCCAACAAGACGCCCGTTGCCAAGTGGTTCCGCAAGAACAGGACGCCCCACGTGTCCACGCCGCCCTCAGTCACCTCCGCCAAGGCGAACACGAACAACAAGACGACCA
>DASXHF010000206.1:0-2203 GCA_036488775.1 Gemmatimonadaceae bacterium
GCGATGCCGCACAAGAAGAACCCGATCCGCTCCGAGCGGATCGCCGGACTCGCCCGCGTGGTGCGGTCCTACGTGACGCCTGTCACAGAGGGCATACCTCTCTGGCATGAGCGAGACATCTCACACTCGAGCGTGGAGCGCATCGCCCTGCCGGACGCCGCGATCGCGACGGACTACCTGCTGTACCTGACCGCCGGACTGGTCGAGGGGCTCGTCGTGGACGTCGCCAGGATGCGGGCGAACATGGATGTCACGCACGGCTTGCTCTACTCCTCATCGGTGCTGCTCGAGCTCGTGTCGAGCGGCCTGTCGCGGGAGGACGCGTACGCGCTCGTGCAGGCCGCCGCGATGGAAACTTGGGACACGCAGACGCCATTCCGTGATTCCCTGATTACCCAGGGTAAGAAGCGAAGCATGGTACTCGACGAGTCAGCCCTCGACCGGGCGTTCCGCGCGGAGAGCTACGTCGCACGGCTCGGCCACGTCTTTGACCGACTCGCTAGTCTCTCGTGACCATCCGGATCGGATGGCATACTGGACAAGGCGTTCGCACGGGTGTGCTCACTGAGCGCGCCGTTCTCGCAGTTTCCCCTCGGACAGGAGCAGCATCCATATGACCAAGGGCACCGAGATCCGTTACCGCGTGCGCGGGAGCGCACCCCTGCAAGGCACGGTCTTCATTCAAGGCGCCAAGAACGCGGCACTGAAGATGATCGCCGCGGCCCTGCTGACGGACAAGGGCCGGACCGTGTTGCGGAACGTCCCGCCGATCGAGGACGTACGGCGCGCGGTCGAACTCGCTCAGACGATCGGCGCCCGCGTGGAATTCCACGAGGCGGAACGCACCCTGGTCGTCGACGCCTCGACGCTCACCTCGCCGGTGCTTCCCGCGGAGATCGCCCGCCGCTTCCGTGGCTCCGTGCTGTTCGTGCCCGCACTGCTGCACCGCTTCGGCGAGGCGGTCATAGAGGGCATCGGCGGCTGCAACCTGGGCAGCAGGAACCTTGACTTCCACTACCGTGGCTTCGCCCGGCTCGGCGCGACGGTCGATGAGGGCGAGTCGGTCATCCGCATCACCGCCCGCGATGGCCTGCAGGGCGCGCACCTGTACCTGGACACCCCGTCGCACACCGGCACCGAGAACCTGATGATGGCGGCGTCACTCGCGCCAGGTACGACGATCATCGACAACACCGCGCAAGAGCCCGAGGTGCTCGACATGATCGCGTTCCTCACCAAGATGGGCGCGGAGATCAGCGGTGGCGGTACCGGATGCATCACCGTGCACGGCGTCTCCGGGCTCAAGGCGGTCGAGCACACGGTGATGGCGGACCGGATCGACGCCGGCGTGTTCGCCATGGCCGCGGCCGCCGCCGGCGGGGAGATCAACCTGGTCGGCGCTAACCTTGACCACCTTGGCGTGGTCCGCTGGAAGCTTGAGCAGATGGGCGTCGAGTTCGCCGCCAACGGCGCGGTACTCCAGGTGACCCGCGAGAAGCCGCTGCGGCCAATCAACGTGATCACCAGCCCCTACCCCGGGTTCGCGACCGACCTGCAGTCGCCGATCATGACGCTCGCGACGATGGCCGACGGTGCGAGCTACATTCGCGAAACGATCTTCGACGGCCGGTACACGCTGGTGCCGGAACTCAACAAGATGGGCGCTAAGGTCGAGATCGACAACAACGTCGCGATCGTGCACGGGCCGACGGTGCTGCACGGTACTGACGTCGTGGCGCACGACCTGCGCGGCGGCGCCGCGCTCATTCTCGCGGGCATGGCGGCCGAGGGTGAGACCGTCATCTCCAACGGCTACTACATCGACCGCGGGCACGCCGCGATCGACGAGCGACTCCGCGCCCTCGGTGCTGATGTCAGCGCCGAGGAGCACGAGGTCGACGAGCCCTAAGCGCGCGGTTGCGAGCGCCGGAACGCTAAGCCCTATGCGGGAAGGCGCTCGCAACGGCAAGGAGAGCGTCGTTCGCGGCGCTCGTGCCGATCGAGATGCGCGCGCCTTCCCCCGCGAACGGACGGACCGCGATTCCCCCCGCTTCGCACTCCGCAGCGAACCGAGTCGTGTGGTCTCCCAGGCGGAGCCAGACGAAATTCGCTTCGGAGTCTGGGACCGTCCAGCCGTCCGCCCGCAGCGCGGCCGTTACCCTGTCGCGTTCCTTGACGACTGCCTCCACGCGCTCCAGGAGCT
>DASXHF010000237.1:0-6361 GCA_036488775.1 Gemmatimonadaceae bacterium
TCCGGGCCGCGACGATGAAGGCGAGCACAATTGGAGCGAGGCGTGGCGATCGGAGATGTCCACGTTCCTGCAATACGCGGCGCTGACGATCGTGTTCGTGTTGAAGGAGAAGTACGGGTGGTGAGGCGGTGAATCGGTGAAACGGTGAATCGGTGAATCGGTGAATCGGTGAAACGGTTGGTGACTCGGTGACTCAAGACCGAATGGCTACGACCCGCCTGGAGCCCTCTCGACGCATCTTCACGCAGGTTGTGGCCGGTGCCGTTGAGTCACTGAGTCACCAGCCGCCATACCGATTCACCGTTTCCCCGATTCACGGATTCACGGATTCACCTCTTCCCTTCCCGTTCCCCCAGCATGTACTCGGTAAGCTCCGCGTAGCTCCGCGCGACGAACTCGGCTTCCGACGGTCCGCCGGTCCGGACGATGTCCAGGCGAACGGCGCGGAATCCGGCGGCGAGCGCACCGCGGACGTCGGTCCGTTCGTTGTCGCCCACGTGCATGATCTCATGCGGCTGGATGCCCAACGTGGCCACCGCGGCGGCGAAGATCTCGGGGCGCGGCTTTGCGTGGCCGACGTCCATCGAGTAGATCGTCGCGGCGAAGAAGTCACGGGCGGCGTCCTTCTCGAGTAGCCGGTCCTGGGCGCGGCCCGACGCGAAGCCAGTGTCGCTGATCACGGCGAGCGTGAAGCTCCGTCGGAGCGTCCGCAGCATCTGCCATGCTCCCGGGAGCATGGCCGGCGGCAGCATGAGGAGCGCGTTGTCCACGGCGTCGGCCGCGGCGGCGACGTGCTCGCAACGCTCGCGTGGCTTCACGGCGGCGCGCTCCAGGATCCAGCGGAGCCGTTCGTCCGTCGTGTAGCCGCGGTGCTCCTCGCTCCACCACCGCTCCGCGACCTGTCCCGACTCCTCGTAGAGCGCGCGGAGCTGCTCGTCGGGCATGGCCCGCCCGTACGCGCCCAGGAGCGCCCCCACCGCCGTCCGGCGGAGCGCGATGCGCTCCGGCAGCGCGCCCCCTTCGTAGAGCGTGTCCCAGTAGTCGAACGTCACGGCGCGAAGCATGGCGCGCCTCTCGTCATCCCGCGCTAGCGCGTAGGACGACCGGGTGGGGTATCGCTCTTGAAGACGTCGCGGTTGATCTGCACGTACTGCTTGAGCTGCGCCGGCACGTCCTCTTCGGGGAAGATCGCGGTCACGGGACACTCCGGCTCGCACGCACCGCAATCGATGCACTCGTCGGGGTGGATGTAGAGCTGATTCTCCCCCTCGTAGATGCAATCGACCGGGCAGACGTCGACGCACGCCTTGTCCTTCGTATTGATGCAGGCTTCCGTGATGACGTAGGGCATGATCGCCTCAGTTGATACTGCGAAGTAGGGCGCTACGGCTAAGATAATGGGAAACGCCGGAGCGACAACCGGAGTGCGGCTTGCGCTTTTCTCCGGCCCTTTTCAGGCTCGCCAGGGCGGCGCGGCGCCCTTCTTTTTCGGCAGATCGGGGTTTCCCCGATAGAGTGTCGCGGTCCGGCCGATCGTCTGCACGACGTCCGCGCCGAGCTTCTCCGCCAGTTGCCGCGCTGCGTCCTTTGCCGAGACGTCCGTTGTCTTGGCCAGCGCGACCTTTACCAACTCGCGCGTGCGAAGCGCGTCGTCGAGCGTCTGATAAAGCGCGTCGGTCAGCCCCTGATGGCCGACGTGCACCGCGGGGGTGAGGTGGTGCGCCTCAGCGCGGAGCTCCGCGCGCTCCTTCGACGAGAGGGTCATGGCGTGCCGTGTCGTGCGTGAGAAGGAAGAGCGGGTACGGATTGATCGGCTCGCCGTCCCAGTATCGCCCGTCAGGTGGCATGCGCATCACCTGAAAATGTAGATGCGGCGTGTCCTTGGGCGCGTTGCCGGTCGTGCCGACGAAGCCGAGCGTGTCCCCTCGCGCGATCAGCGCGCCTTGTGCGAGGCCGGCCTGATACGCGTCGAGATGCGCATAATAGTACACCACGCGGCCCATCGGATCGGTGGCGTAGATCGTGTTGCCACCGAGCGCGTTCGTGCTGATGCGCAGGATGCGCCCGCTGTCGGCCGCGATCACCGGCGTGCCTCGCGGGGCGAGGATGTCGAGCGCGCGATGCACGCGTCCGCCGTCGCGTCCTTCGTCGAAGGTGTCCTGCAGCTGTTCGACGGCGACGCCGGCGACCGGCACCGCCATGCCGCGCGAGAGGATGTAGCTCACCGCCTCCGCGCCCGAGACCGATGACCGGCCGAGCGTGGGCGCCCCGGCGAGCACCACGTGCGGCGCCGGTCGCGACGCGGGAGAGGGAAACGGCGCGATGCGCGTGCGGGCGCAGGCCGCGCAGGCGAGCGCGAGAGCTACTGTCGAGAAGCGACGCATCGTTTACGGACGAAGGCGCATCGTGCGGCGTAACGTGCGGCAGTCACGGAATCAGCAGCAGCTTGCCCTTCGTCCGGCGGGATTCGAGCGCCCGGTGCGCGTCCGCCGCCTTGTCGAGCGGGAACTCGCGGTCGATGCGCAGCTTGAGCGAGCCGTCGCGAATCCAGCCGAGCACCTCTCCCGAGCGCCAGCGCAGCTCTTCGCGCGCTGCGATGTAGTGCGTCAGCGTGGGACGTGTGAGGAAGAGCGAGCCCTTCTGGTTGAGGATCTGTGGGTCGATCGGTGGAACAGGACCCGACGACTGGCCGAAGAGCGCCATCATCCCGCGCGGCACCAGGCAGTCGAGCCCGTGCATGAACGTCGTTGCGCCGACCGAGTCGTAGACGACATTGAGACCTGCACCCGCGGTGATGCGGCGGACCTCGGTGACGAAGTCCTGCTTCGTGTAGAGGATGACCTCGTTCGCGCCGGCGGCGCGGGCCAGCTCGGCCTTCTCTTCGGTGGAGGTCGTGCCGATGACGAAGGCGCCGCGCTTGCGCGCGATCTGGCAGAGCAGCAGCCCGACACCGCCGGCCGCGGCGTGGACGAGGCATCGATCGCCGGGCTTGAGCGGATAGGTCGACGTCGCGAGATAGTGCGCCGTCATGCCCTGCAGCATGGCGGCGGCGCCATCGCGCGTGCTCAGCCCCGCCGGGAGCACGACGAGTCGCTCCGCGCGCGCCAGCGCCATCTCGGCGTACGACCCGGCGAAGTTCGTGGATGCGACCACGTCGCCCGCGACGACCTCGGTGACCCCGTCGCCGACGGCGACGACCGTGCCTGCCCCCTCTGTCCCGGGCGTGAACGGGAGAGTCGCCTTGTAGAGGCCCATTCGCTGGTAGACGTCCATGAAGTTCACCCCTGTGGCCTCCAGGCGGACGAGCGCCTCGCCGGGCCCCGGTGACGGATCGGGGACTTCATCGAGTTGAAGCACTTCAGGGCCGCCGATCTTCTTCACACGAATGGCTTTCATCCCGTGACCCTAGCACCGTTCGCGATGCCGCGAAACCCCACCGGATGCGCTGGAAGAACTTCACGAACGGGCACAGCAGACGACCTTCGAACGAGCCGTACGATGGAAACGGCCCATGCGATGTTCGCATGGGCCGTTCACCATCTCGCTAGCCGCCGTCAGTCCCCCGCGCCCGCCAGCTCTCCCGCCTCCTCCGCGACATTCAACGTCCGCGCATACTCCGTCTCGCGCGGCGCGCGCGCCGACGGCGCCAGCCCCTGCTCCTGCGCCAGCAGCTCGATCTGCTCGTCGATCGTCCGCGTGTGGTGCATCGAGCAGAACTTCGGCCCGCACATCGCGCAGAACTCCGCGCTCTTGAAGTACTCGGCCGGCAGCGCTTCGTCGTGATACTCACGCGCGCGATCGGGATCGAGCGAGAGACGGAACTGCTCGTTCCAGTCGAACTTGTAGCGTGCGCGCGAGAGCGCGTCGTCGCGATCAGTCGCGCCGGGTCGTCCGCGCGCGATATCGGCGGCGTGCGCGGCGATCTTGTACGCGATCACCCCGTTGCGCACATCCTCGGCGTTCGGCAGACCCAGATGCTCCTTCGGCGTCACGTAGCAGAGCATGTCCGCGCCGTACCAGCCGATCATCGCCGCGCCGATCGCGCTCGTGATGTGGTCGTAGCCGGGCGCGACATCCGTGACGAGTGGGCCGAGCGTGTAGAACGGCGCTTCGTTGCAGATCTCCTTCTGCTTGCGGACGTTCATCTCGATCTGGTGCATCGGAATGTGTCCGGGCCCTTCCACCATCACCTGGACGTCCTTCTCCCACGCGCGCCGGGTGAGCTCGCCCAGCGTCTCGAGCTCGGCGAACTGCGCGCGGTCGCTCGCGTCGTGGATCGAGCCTGGACGAAGCGAGTCGCCGAGCGAGATGGTGACGTCGTACTTGCGCAGGATGTCGAGCACGTCGTCGTAGCGCTCGTACAAGGGATTCTGCTTGCGGTGGTGCATCATCCACACGGCGTGCAGGGAGCCGCCGCGACTCACGATGCCCGTCACCCGCCCGTACACCAGCGGCAGATGCTCGAACAGGATGCCGGCGTGGATGGTCATGTAGTCCACGCCCTGTTTCGCCTGGTGCTCGATCACCTCGAGCAGCAGATCGGCCGTGAGGTCCGTGACCTCCTTCACCTGTTGGATCGCCTGGTAGATCGGCACCGTGCCGATCGGCACCGGCGACGCGGCGATGATCGCCTGCCGTGTCTCGTCGAGCGCGGTGCCCGTCGAGAGGTCCATCACCGTATCGGCGCCGTACTTCACGGCGAACTGCAGCTTCTCGAGCTCGCCCTCGACGTCCGAGGACACGGCGGAGTTGCCGATGTTCGCGTTGATCTTGACCTTGGCCACCTTCCCGATCGCCATCGGCTCGAGGCGGCCGGCGAGGTGGAACTGATTGGCGGGAATCACGAGCCGGCCGCGGGCCACCTCGCTGCGCACGAGCTCCGGGCTCAGCTGCTCCCGCTCGGCGACGAACCGCATCGCGTCGGTGATCTGACCGTCGCGCGCAAACCGCATCTGCGTGTTGCTCTTCATCTCTTTGACTCCCTACGCCGGTGCAAACCGGATCAGGTTCAACGGGTCTCTCTCAGCCGGCGACGGACGTGTCGCCGGCACCCCGGTCGTGAGGTGGAAGCTAGAACGGTTCGCGCAACGAAGAAAGCCGCGCCGACGGAAGTAGCGGGCTCCGGCGCCGAAATGCATGTTATGGCATGCGCACTCTCCTTCGATTCCGCCTCGCAGCGACGCTGATCTTCGTCGCGACGCCGCTCCTCCTGCCGGCGCAGACGCGCGGCAACCGCACCGGCCAGGCCGTGCTCGCACCCGACCCGCGCCTCGACCAGACGCAGAAGCCGCCGCTGCACGCCGTGCACTGGCTCGCCATCACCGGCAAGCCCCTGTCGGCCACCGCCGGCTCGCTGATCTTCGCCAAGGGCGGCAACGCGGTGGACGCCGCGGCCGCGATGCTCGCCGCAGGGTGCACGATGTGGGACACGTTGTCATGCGGCGGCGAGACGCAGGCGCTCATCTACAATCCGACCACCAAGAAGGTGATCGGCATCAACGCGCTCGGCGTCGCGCCGACCGGCGCGACGGCGGCGTTCTACAGGGGCAAGGGCTACAAGTTCCCGCCGGAGTACGGTCCCCTCGCCGCCGTCACGCCGGGCACCGTCGGCGGGCTGCTCACGATGGTCGCCGAGTACGGCCGACTCTCGCTCGCCGAGGTGCTCGCGCCGGCGATTCAGATGGCCGACGGCTATCCAATCGAGGCGCAGCTCGTCACCACCATCGAGCGACAGAAGAAGTGGATCAAGCAGTGGAAGTATTCGCCGGCGATCATGCTCACGCATCCGGGCGCGGCGCACGAAGCGCCGGAGCCCGGCGAGATGTTCGTGCAGAAGGATCTCGCCGCGACGTGGCGCAAGCTCGTCGAGGCCGAGCGTGACGCGCGCCGCGCGGGCAAGACGCGCAAAGAGGCGATCTACGCCGCGTACGACCGCTTCTACCGCGGCGACATCGCGCGCGAGCTGGTACGCGGCGTACAGGAGGACGGCGGACTGTTCACGCTCGCCGATCTCGCCAACTACAAGGTGCGGATCGAGGAGCCGTTGCACACGTCGTACAAGGGGATCGAGGTCTACAAGCTCCCGATCTGGCAGCAGGGACCGGCGATGCTCCAGGCGCTCAACATCCTCGAGAACGTCGACCTGAAGGGCATGGGCTACAACTCGCCGGCGTACCTCAACACCGTGTACCAGGCGATGAGCCTCTCCTTCGCCGATCGCGACTTCTACTACGGCGACCCGTATTTCCCACCCGAGGAGCCGGTCGCCGGCCTGCTCTCCAAGGCGTACGCGAAGGCGCGCGCCGCACAGATCGATCCGACCAAGAACGATCCGAACACGAAGCCCGGCGATCCGTATCCC
>DASXHF010000273.1:0-1979 GCA_036488775.1 Gemmatimonadaceae bacterium
CACGCGCTTGCCGTCGGGTGACCAGGCGAGCTGCGAGAAGAAGGCGGTGCTCGGCAGCGCGATGGCGCGAGGCTTCGCAGCACCGAGCTGGTCGCCGATCATGAGCTGGAACTCGCCGCTCTGGTCGGAGAGCCACGCGACGTGCGAGCCGTCGGGCGACCACGCAGGGCTATGATCGTGCGCGCCGGAGCTGCGCGTGAGGTTGCGCCAGTCGCCTTTCTCACTCGGCACCGTGAAGATGTCGCCGCGGGCCTCGAACACGGCGCGCGCGCCGGTTGGCGACAGCGCCGCTTCCCGAATCATCGGCGCAACTTTCTTGAATTGCGGACGGGCCCACGCAAAGTCGCCGGCGACGTCGATCGTGAGCGTACGTGCGGTGCCGGTGCGCGGATCGATCAGATGCAGCCAGCCGCCCTGCTCGTACACCACGCCGTCGTCCGTGGCCGACAGGTTGGTGACGTCGAAGTCATCGTGATTGGTGAGCTGCTTCAACTCCTTCGTGTCGAGGTGATACGAGAACACGTTCGTGGTGAAGCTCCGGTCCGAGAGGAAGTAGACCGTGTTGCCGACCCACACCGGATCGGAGTCGTTGCTGTTCTTCCAGGGGAGCTTCTCCACCGAATGGTCGGCGAGATTCATGATGCTGATCGGGTGCGTCCGTCCGCCGTGGTAGTGGCGCCAGCCGCTCGCCTCGTACCACCCGGGGACGAACACCGTCGAGATCTCCTCGTACGCCACACGGCGCCCGTCGGGCGAGAACGTGCCGGAGAAGGCGCGCGGCATCGGGAGCGCCTCCTCGGCGCCTCCATCCTTCGAGACGGTGAAGAGGCGGAGGTACGAGGCCTGAGGCACGCTCACCCGGTCGGTGGCGAACACGATCCGCTTGCCGTCCGGCGTCCATCCGCGCACGCGATTGATCCCGGGATAGAAGGTGAGTCGCTTGGCATCACCGCCGGCGGCGGGCATGACGTAGACGTCGCCGCCGCCCCCCGCGCCCGCCATGTGCGTGAAAGCGATGAGCGAGCCGTCCGGGGAGTAGACCGGATCGGTGTCCATGTCCGGGTTGGACGTCAGCCGCCGTGCGCTCCCGCCGGCGCGCGAGACCGACCACAGGTCGCCGCCGTACTCGAACGCGATCGCGTCGCGACTGATGGCAGGGTGGCGGAGGAGGCGAGTCCCCTGGGCGTGGGCCGAGCCGAGCGGGAGGAGGGCCGCGGTGCACAGCGCGCCAAAGCCGAGGAGCAGCGTTCGCATCCGATTCACGGGAGGGGAGGAGTCGAGTCGAGGAGCGATCGGGCATACACGACGGCATGGACTCGGAGCGCGCCGCCGTGTTCGGGGAGGCGAACATAGCCGTCCTTCTGGTATACCACAATGGTGGACCGGTTCGGGGGTCGCACGGCCTATGTCGACATCGGGTCCGGGCTGCCCCGCCGGAAATCGACGCAGCGACGGGCGTTCCAACCATCGTCGGGTGGTGGACGTCCAACCGGGTGAGCTCTCTGCCGATCAGCCCACCCACCGTCGTCATGCCGCTCTCCTGTCCCAACCGGCTCCTGTGCCGAGCCGTTGCTGCGATCATCGTGGCCCTTCCGATCGCTGCGCAGACGCCATCCGCCTCCGCCCCGGAGCACGCCGTCCCATCTGCGGTTGCCACGCGACGCTCCTCTCCCATCACGGTGGATGGGCGGTTGGACGAGGCCGCGTGGGCCGCGGCGACGCCGATCACCCAGCTCCGGCAGAGCCGCCCCGACGAGGGCGCCCCCGCGACGCTCGCGACCGAGATCCGCATCCTGTACGACGACGACGCGCTTTACGTGGGCGCTCGAATGAGCGACCCGTTGGGCAAGGCAGGCATTCGCGCGCCGCTGGCGCGGCGCGACCAGCTGCTCGCCGCCGACGGCAACAATGGCTCGTTCAACTCCCTCACCACCGACAAGTTTGCCGTCGTCCTCGACCCCTATCACAACCACCTCGAC
>DASXHF010000325.1:0-3049 GCA_036488775.1 Gemmatimonadaceae bacterium
CTGGGACTAAGCGGCCGAAGGCGAGCGCAGTGACTGGGGCGAAGTCGTAACAAGGTAGCCGTAGGGGAACCTGCGGCTGGATCACCTCCTTAACGGATCGCGAGTAGCCTCCTCCGGGAGACGAAAGCATCACGTAGTCGCGCCATCCACGACACACACACTCGATTGCTCTCATAACGAAGCCCCGCAGCTCATCGAGCTGCGGGGCTTCGTGCATTCAACCATCGCGACCGACTGACAGCTCGCCATGTAAACCGACAGCGAGCGCATAGTCGACAGTGAGAGCTGTGAGCTGTCAGTGCGCGGCGCGCACCACGCGCCGCGCACTGCGCACCGCGCCATTCACGGCAACGTCGTGTATCCCACCACGGCGATCTCACCCATCGCTTGCCCGGCAATCCGTCCGATGGCGTCCTGATCGAGCGGCACCGCGACGTTGTTCACATACGCCGCGAACGAGTAGCGCCGACCGCTCGGCGTCGTGAAATATCCGCCCAATCCCTTCGCCGTGACGAGCATCTTGCGATTGAGCGCATCGTAGCCGCCGAGCGTCCCCGTCTTCGCTCGCACCTTGCCCGCGGCCGGCGACTCACGCTGGATGTTCCAGAGCGTGCCGTCCCGTCCGAGGATCGGAAGCGCACGGTCGAACGACGCGAACTCCGGTTGGCGAGCCATGTAGGCGAGGTAGCGCGCCATGAAGTCCGGCGAGAAGCGCGCATTGCCGCCGGCGCCGTCGCTCTGCTGCGCGCCCGTGACGTCGAGCCCCGCCTGTTCGAGGAAACGACGCTCGAGGTCGAAGCCCGTCGTCGCCGTGTCGTCCCTGGCCAACGTCGCCTTGACGATGAACGGGAGCGAGCTGGCGTGCAGGTTCTGGCTCACCTTGAGCGTCACCTTCACCTCCTCGGCAAACGGGGGCGACACGTGCTCCGCGACCAGGTTGTCCGCCGTGTACGCCGCAGGGCGCGACGTGAAATCGTGCTGCGCCGCCGCCGTGGAGAAGTCCACCGCAACCCGACGGTCCCGCAGCGCCTCCGTGAGCACCACCTGCGCGAACCGGCTCGGCTCCGGCACCGCGTAGGTGTACAGGATCGCCGACTGGCCAGCGGGGAAGGATCCCGCGATCGTCACCGTGTGCGAGCCATCCGACTCCGTGATGTCCGATGCCCAGGTGATGCGCGCGCGCGTTCCCGCGGCGCCGGTCACCGACTTGTTGACGAACTTGACGTAGGCGCTGCGCGGTGAGACGTCGACGACCGTCGGCGTGCCGGCCGCCGCACCAGGTCCGATCGTCAGATCGACGAGATTGTCGTTGACGACGACCGGCGACATGACGACGCCCGTGCCGAGCTCGCGCTCGCCCTCGGGAAACATGCTGACGTCGACGAGGACGCGGCCGGTGATACGCTTGATGCCGCGGTCGGCGACCTGTCCGGCCAGCTGGCGAATGACCAGCAGCGGATCGCCGGGCACCGCACGCGTGCTCGGGTCGGCGTCGTACGAGTGGTCTTCGTTCGTGAAGCCCAACGTGTCACCGGGCTGGATGCGGCCCGAGAGATTGAGGTCGCCGCTCGGCACGAGCACGAGGTCGCCGTTGAGCGTGCCGCTCGCGTCGACTGGACCTGTGCGGTAGAGCCGCGTCCGAAAGCGATGGTCGGCGCCGAGGAGGTGCAGCGCCGTTCCGGTGGTGAGGAGCTTGGTCGTCGACGCGGCGATGAACAGCTTGTCCGGATTCAGCGCGTAGACCGGTCGTTGATCGTCGAGCGAGAAGAACTCGATGCCGAACTGCGCGTGCTTGAATTCCGGCCGCGTCATGATCGGTCGCAGCCGTGCCGTGACGGCGGAGTCGATCGCCGAGGACGTCGGCTGTTGTGCGGTGAGCCGTGGCGGTAGGACGGCGGCGGCGATGGCGAGAGCGAGGGCGGCGCGCGCCGGGGAGGACAGGCGACGGAGCATTGGCAGCAGCGTGAGAGGGGTTCGCGGGTCGATGGGAGGCCGCCAACCTACGCGTCGGCAACGCGGCGCACCAGCTTGGCTCCGAAATGGGATACCAGATCGGCATACCTTGCGCAGCGACAATCAGCGAGTGCATGCGGGCGCGCCGCCGAGCCTGAAATAGCACCTGACTGCGAGACCTTGGTGTCGTGCTCTTCGCCCGATACGAGGGAGTTGGGTCAGCTGATGTGCGGGCTCGCCGGCAATTGACCCGCCTCCGCATGGGGTTAGATTGCAAGGCTCCAGCGGGGCCTGTAGCTCAGGTGGTTAGAGCGCACGCCTGATAAGCGTGAGGTCGGTAGTTCAACTCTACCCAGGCCCATCCAAATAAACTGCGAGCCCGCAATGACTTCACGTCGTGCGGGCTTGCTTGTTTGGCCCGGCGCGACCAGGCCGTCACACGCTCGGGAACGGCATGGTCGCTGCATTGCCGCGCGCCCATGACGAACTCGACGCAGGACGCGACGCGCGACGTCGCCCGCGCTGTCGCGGTGCGGGTGCCCGGGATCACCGCCTGGTTCTGGATCGTGAAGATCCTCACCACTGGAGCGGGAGAGAGCACCTCCGACTACATGGGCCGCACCCTGCCGCACGCCCTCGTGGCCGGGGTTGGCGTCGTCGCGCTCGCCGGCTCGCTCCTGCTCCAGGTCCGGATGCGGCGTTATGTGGCGTGGACGTACTGGCTTGCAGTGAGCATGGTCGCAATCTTCGGTACCATGTTCGCCGACGTCGTGCACGCCGTTGGCGTCGGCTACACCGGCGCCACGCTGGTGTTCGCCGCGGTGCTCGCGGCGATCTTCTACGCTTGGCACCGGAGCGAGGGGACGCTGTCGATCCATAGCATCACGACCCATCGGCGCGAGTACTTCTACTGGGCGACGGTGATCACGACCTTCGCACTCGGCACCGCGGCCGGCGACATGACCGCGAGCAGCTTCGGATGGGGCTACCTGACGTCGGGGATCGTGTTCGCGATCGCCATCGCGTTGGTCGGCGTCGCGCACTGGCTGGTGCGGCGCGGACGGCCCGCTGAAATCGGCGCGCCCGGAACGGCTCC
>DASXHF010000046.1:0-25764 GCA_036488775.1 Gemmatimonadaceae bacterium
AAGGTAGTTTAGAATCTCGCGTTGACGCTTCGTGAGCGGCATATGCCCCATACGGCATGAGTGGTCGGCGGCCGGCTCGGCCCACCGATGACTGCCCGAACAGCTCCCGAATAGCTTATCCGAATAAGTCCCGAAGTGCAAGCATTTTCTCGCTGGACACCGCCCGGGGGCACCCTGGGGACGATCGCGGGTGAAGCGGAGGCACGCGCGCGCCTGCTCGAGCCGCGAGCGGCCGAGCTCGATCGCGCCTGCGGCCGCGTCCCTGCCGGCCCGTCGCTCGAGCGCGCGCTCCGGCGCGAGACGGTGGCGCTGCTCGCCGAGGTGAAGCGCCGCTCGCCGTCCAAAGGCACGATCGCACCAGCGCTCGACGCCGTGTCCCAGGCCCAGGCCTACGTCGCCGGCGGGGCCGCGGCGGTCAGCATCCTCACCGAGGACGCGCACTTCGGCGGCTCGCCCGAGGATCTGGTCGCGGTGCGGCTCGAGGTCAACGTCGCCGCGCTGAAGAAGGACTTCCACGTCGCGCCCATCCAGTTGGTGGAAGCGCGGGCACTCGGTGCGTCGGCGGCGCTGCTCATCGTGCGCGCGTTGTCGCCGGAGCGGCTGCCGGAGATGATGCGCGCCGGCCGCGAGCTCGGTCTGGAGCTCCTCGTCGAGATCCGCGACGAGGTGGAGCTCGAGCGCGCGATGCTCGAGGGCGCGACGATGATCGGCATCAACAACCGCGATCTCGAGACCCTCGAGATCGATCCGACGACCGCCGATCGGCTGCTGCCGCTTGTCCCGCGCACGGTGATCGCCGTCGCGGAGAGCGGTGTCGCTTCGCGGCGCGACGTCGAGCGATACGCCGCGAGCGGCGCGGACGCGGTGCTCGTCGGGTCGGTGCTGTCGTCGGCGCCGGACCCGGTCGCAGCCACGCGCGCGCTGGCGGGCGTGCCGCGGAGCGAACGCGGTGGTTGAGGTGAAGATCTGCGGACTCACGCGCGCGATCGATGCCGAGTACGCCGACGCCGCCGGCGCGTCGTACCTCGGCGTCATCTTCGCCGGCGGGCCGAGACATCGGAGCCCGGCGGACGCACGCGCGGTGCTCGCTGGACGCCGGGCGCGAAAGGTCGGCGTGTTCGGCGACCAGTCGCCGACCGAGATCGGCGAGGTCGCACGCGAGGTCGGGCTCGACGTCGCGCAGCTGCACGGCACGCCGGACGTCGATCGCGTGAAGGCGGTTCGAGCGGCGACCGGACTCGAGATCTGGGCCGTCGTCCGCACGGCGGACGGCCGCCTTCCCGCCGGCACCGAGGACGTGGCCGACGCCGCGGACGCGGTGCTCGTCGACGCGCTGGGTCCCGGTGCGCTCGGCGGAACCGGTACCACCGTTCCGTGGGTCGTGCTCGGCGAGGAGCTCGACGCCATGGAGCATGGGCATCGAGTCGTGCTCGCCGGCGGCCTCACGGCGGACAACGTCGCCGAGGCGATCGACTACGTGTCGCCGATGGTCGTGGACGTCTCATCCGGCGTCGAATCGTCGCCGGGCATCAAGGATCACACCCGCATCCGCGCCTTCGTCGCCGCGGTGCGCGCCACCCGCGAGTAGCATGCCCTCTTCGACTCTTGCCTCGGAGCGCTTCGGCGCCTTCGGTGGCCGCTATGTCCCCGAGACACTCATCCCGGCGCTCGACGACCTGACGGCCGCGTACGCCGCGGCACAGGCCGATCCCGCGTTCCGCGCCGAGCTCTCGACGATGCTCGCGACGTACGTCGGCCGGCCGTCGCCGCTGAGCGATGCGCCCCGGTTGTCGGAGCGGGTGGGGGCGCAGGTCTACCTGAAGCGGGAAGACCTCAACCACACGGGCGCGCACAAGATCAACAACACCGTCGGGCAGGTGCTGCTGGCGCGCCGGATGGGCAAGGCGCGCATCATCGCCGAGACCGGAGCGGGGCAGCACGGCGTTGCGACGGCCACGGTGTGCGCGCGATTCGGGCTCGAGTGCGTCGTGTACATGGGCGAGGAGGACATGCGCCGGCAGGCTCTCAACGTGTTCCGGATGCGGCTCATGGGAGCGACCGTCGTGCCGGTGCTGAGCGGCACTCGAACGCTCAAGGACGCGACCAGCGAAGCGATCCGCGACTGGGTCACGAACGTCACGGATACCCACTACATCATCGGATCCGTGGTCGGGCCGGCGCCCTATCCGCGCATGGTGCGTGACTTCCAGGCGATCATCGGCGTCGAAGCTCGGGGCCAGATGCTCGAGCGCGCGGGTAGGCTGCCGAAGTCCGTCGTCGCGTGTGTGGGGGGCGGCTCGAACGCGATGGGTGTGTTTCACGCGTTCGTACCGGATGCAGAGGTGGAGCTCATCGGCGTGGAAGCAGCGGGCGAAGGACTCGACACGATGCGGCATTCCGCGTCGCTCACACGTGGCACACCGGGTGTGCTCCACGGTGCGTTGAGCTACCTGCTGCAGGACGACGCCGGCCAGGTGCACCCGGCGCACTCGATCTCGGCAGGCCTCGACTATCCGGGGGTCGGCCCCGAGCACTCCTTCCTGAAGGAGACCGGGCGCGCGACGTACGTGTCCGTTCGCGACGACGACGCCCTCGACGCCTTCCGTCTCATGAGCCGCCTTGAGGGGATCATTCCGGCGCTCGAGACTGCGCACGCGGTCGCGTGGATGGTCGCCGAGCGCGGGCGGTGGGCTGCCGACGACGCGGTGCTGTTGTGCGTCAGCGGCCGGGGCGACAAGGACGTGGCGCAGGTCATGGAAATGGGTATCTTGGACCGGTGACCATCCCACCCCCGTCCGCCGCCCCACCGACGCGGGAGCTGGAGCGCGTACCACCGCCCACCGCGGTCGACCTCTCGCTGGTTCGGGAGCTGCTTCGACTCTTCGGCAAGGCGGCGCGGGCTCACCAGCTGTACCTGCCGAACAACCCGGTGTACAAGGCGGCGCTCGACGCGCTGCATGGCGGCTTCACGCCCATCTGGGCGGTGGCCGACGAGCTCGCGCTCGCGTTCACCGAGGACGAGGTGCGATGCGGCGGCGAGACGGTGCTCGAGGAAGCGGCGAAGAGCAGCGACAGCTTGCCCTGGCTGTTCTACAAGGACGGTGTGCGCGAGCTGCGTTTCCTTCGCGGCTTCGACGCGGAGGAGCTGGAGAAGCTGCTCGACATCCTGAAGCGCGTGCGCAAGGCGTCGCCCGACGAAGACGACCTGCTCACGCTGCTCTGGGAGGGGGACTTCGCCTTCCTGCGCTATCGCTACGTCGACATGACCGTCGAGGCGACGGTGCCGCTGGTCGAGGGGTTCGAGGCGTTGAAGGACAGCCACGGCGAGGAGCGCGGCGAGAACGGTTCGACGCTCACGGGCGGGCGGGTCGACCGCGAGGAGCTGGCGGCCGCCGCGCAGGCGAGCCAGGCGAACGGCATCGTGAACATGGCGGACTTCGACTCGACGCTCTACTTCCTGGACGAGCGCGAGATCGAGTACATCAAGGCGGAGATCAAGCGGGAGTACGAGAGCAACCTGCGAGAGAGCGTGACGGCGCTGGTGCTCGACATCTTCGAGCAGCAGGCGGACCCGAAGCTCCGCGAAGAGGTGCTCGAAACGCTCGACAGCCTCATGCTGCACATGTTGTCGGGCGGGCAGTTCCACACCGTCGCCTTCCTGATCCGCGAGGCGCAGGTGGCCGCGACGCGCGCGATCGACCTGCTCCCGACGCAGCGCGACCGGCTCTCCGAGCTGCCGGCGCGTCTGAGCACGCCGGAGGCGATCACGCAGCTCCTCCACTCGATGGACGGCGCGGGAGCGCCGCCGCGGCTCGAGGATCTGCTCCAGCTGTTCGACCAGTTGCGGGGGACGGCGCTCGGTACGCTGCTGGAATGGCTCGGGCGTACCCAGAATCCCTCGCTGCGTCCCGTGCTCGAGCAGGCGGCATCGCGGCTCGCCTCGCAGAATACGGCGGAGCTGGTGAAGCTGATCGACTCTCCGGTGCGCAGCGTCGCGTTGGAAGCGATCCGGCGCGCCGGCGCGCTGCAGACCCCCGCCGCGGTCGGTCCCCTCGCGCGGATCCTCGCCGAAGGGGACAACGAGCAGCGCACGGCGAGCGTGCAGGCGTTGTCGGAGATCGGCTCGGCGAGCGCGCTGCAGGGACTCGAGCGCGGCCTCGAGGACAAGGAGCGCGAAGTGCGCATCGCGACGGTGCGCGCGCTTCAGGCCCGCGCGTATCGGCCGGCGCTGCCCCGGCTCGAGGCGCTGGTGAAAGGCCGCGCCATCCGCGACGCGGATCTGAGCGAGAAGATGGCGGTGTTCGAGGCGTACGGGTCGATGTGCGGCGAGGGCGGGGTCGTGGCGCTCGATGCGATGTTGAACACCAAATCGATGTTCGGACGCCGTGAGGATCCGGAGCTCCGAGCCTGCGCCGCCGTCGCGCTGGGGCGCATCGGCACGGCGAGCGCCGTCGCGGCGCTGCAGCGGTCGTCGACCGAGAAGGACATCGTGGTGCGCAACGCCGTGAGCCGCGCGCTGCGCGGGAGCTCCACGTGACCGCGCCACCCCCACCATCGGCCGCGCGGCGTCGCGCCGACGGCGGCGAGGCGTTCATCCGGCGCACCGGGAAGGGGCTCATCCTGGCGCTGTACGCGGCGCTGCGCGCCATCCGGCTCTACCCGCTCGAGAACAGCGCCGTCACCAAGGCGGGCGACGAGCTGACGGCGCTGGCCGCACAGCTCCTCGAGACGGAGCACGAGCTCGAGATCCGCGTGTCGGGCGAGTTCGTGTTCATCAACGGCATTCGGCTTCGGCTCGACCTCGACAACTACGCGAGCTTCAGCCACCTCCTCGCGGTGTTCGGCTCGTCCGGCGTCGGCTCGCTGCATCTCGACCGGCCGCCGACCGCTCGCGAGTGGTCGCGCTTCCTGTCGCTGCTGCTCGTCCCGTCCACCGATCCGCCGGCGACCCGATTCCAGCATCTGAGCGAGAAGCTCGCGCAGCAGAAGATCGACGTGTTCGAGATCGGCGAGCCGATGGAGGCCGCCGCGACCGACGAGAGCCTGAAGAAGTCGAAGGAAGTGGCGAAGAAGACCTACGCCCATTCCGTGTCGGCGACGAAGGAGCTCATGACGTCGGTCCGGATGGGTCGGAGCCCGAACATCAAGAAGATCAAGCGCGTCGTGCAGACGATCGTCGACCAGCTCCTCAACGAGGAGACGTCGCTCATCGGGCTCACGACGATCCGGGAGTACGACGAATACACGTTCACGCACAGCGTGAACGTGTGCATCTTCTCCGTGGCGCTCGGGAAGCGCCTCGGCCTGGGGAAGCTGGAGCTGTACGATCTCGGCATGGCGGCGCTGTTCCACGATCTCGGCAAGTCGCGCGTGCCGGCGGAGATCATCAACAAGCCCGGCGCCCTCAGCGACGACGAATGGCGCTGGATCGCGGCGCACCCCTGGCTCGGCGCGCTGGCGCTGTTCCAGCTGCGTGGCTCCCAGGAGCTGCCGTACCGGTCGATGGTCGTGGCGCACGAGCATCACATGAAGACGGACCTGACCGGCTACCCGCGGCCGATCCGCCCGCGCACGATGAGCATGTTCAGCAAGATCGTCGCGGTCGCGGACGCGTTCGATGCCGCCACGTCGCGCCGCGCCTATCAGACGACGCCGCTCACTCCGGCGGAGGTGATCCAGGAGATGCGCGACAATCCCCGGCGCGGCATGGACGCGGTCGTCGTGAAGGCGTTCATGAACCTCACTGGCGTCTATCCGGTGGGGACGGTGGTCGTGCTCGATACCTTCGAGCTCGGCATCGTGCACGCCGTGAATCCGAATCCCGAGATGGTGTCGCGCCCGATCGTGCGCGTGATCACCGATCAACAGGGCAACATCATGCATCCGGGCGATCTCGTCGATCTCGCCGAGCAGAGCGCGGAAGGCGTGTATCTGCGCACCATCATCAAGACCGAGGATCCCGAGAGATATGGCGTCCGGGTTGGCGACTATTTCGTCTGATGTCATCGCGAGCCGGTTCGCGCAGCTGCGGCGCGACGGCCGGCGGGCGTTCGTTCCCTACGTCACCGCCGGCCATCCGGATCCGGTGCGCAGCGTGGCGCTGCTACAGGGCCTCGAGGCGGCGGGCGCCGACGTGGTGGAAGTGGGCGTGCCGTTCTCGGATCCGCTCGCCGACGGCGCGGTGATCCAGGCCAGCTCGCAGTCGGCGCTCGATCACGGTGTTCGATTCGACCAGGTGCTTCGCATCATATCGGACGCCGGCCTGACGATTCCCGTCGTCCTGTTCAGCTATCTCAATCCGCTGCTGCGCGGCGGCGAGGATGCGCTGCGTCGCGCGGCCGAGGCGGGCGCCCACGGCGTGCTCGTCACCGATCTTCCGCTGGGCGCCGATCCGGAGCGCGAGACGTGGTTCGCGCGCGGTCCGCTCGCCTTCATTCGACTCGTCGCGCCGACGACCCCCGACGTGCGCATGCGCGAGATCGCGCGCACCGGCAGCGGATTCGTGTATCTGATCAGCCGGCTCGGCGTGACCGGCGAGCGGTCGGAGCTGCCGCCCGAGCTTCCCGCGACCGCCGCTCGGCTCCGCGCCGCCACGCCGCTCCCGATCTGCGTCGGCTTCGGCATCGCCAAGCCGGAACAGGCGCGCGCCGTCGCCCGCTTCGCCGACGGCGTCGTGGTCGGCAGTGCGATCGTGCGCGCGGCGAACGAGAGCGTGGACGCCGCCCTCGCGCTGGCGTCATCGCTGCGCGCCGCGATCGACAGCGCCTGATCGATGCGCGGCTTCCTGACGCTCTATGGTCGCGCGGTCGGCACGGTGGGCCTCGGCCTCCTCGTCACCGCACTGGTGATCGACCAGAGCTGGACGTCGCGCGCACTCGGGATCGCCGTCCTTCTCGCCGTGGTCATCGGACTACGGCTGCAGCAGATTCCGCTCACGAAGTACGGCGCATTGAATCTCCTCTCGCTCCCCGCGCTCGCGGGGGCGCTCATCGTCGGCGCGCCCGCCGCGGCGCTCGCGATGTGGATCGGCGTCGCCGCGGCCGATGGGCTCCTCCTGCGCAAAGGCTGGCAGGCGTCCTGGATCAATGCGGGCCGCGAGGTCGTCGCGCTCCTCGCGTCGTATGGCGTCTACGCCTGGGCGGTCGTGACGCTGAGCGGCGGGCAGGCCGGCCTCTCCACCGACGCGCTCGCGGCGCTCGCGCTCTTTTTCCTCGCCTACTTCATCACCAGCCGAGTCCTGCTCTATTTCACCCTGCTCATCCGCGACAAGCTGGTGGATGAGGAGAAATCGCTCATCCTTCGCTATGAGGTGATGGCCTTCGGGGCCGGGACCATCGCCGTCGCCATCATCCTGCTCACCGTCGGCAACCTGCGTCCGGTCGGGTGGGGAGTGGTCGGCGTGGTGCTCGCCGGCGCCGGCCTCCTCGTCAAGCGCATCCTCGAGGAGTCCATCGCGGCGGAAGAGCTCAACAAGATTCTCGCGATGGAGCAGGTCGTCTCGTCCGATGTCGACATCGGCGATGCGTTCCGGCGCATCCAGATGCTCGCCCACCGGCTCGTCGACTGGCAGGAATTCCGGATCGCCCGACTGGAGCAGACCACGCTGCAGGAAGTGTGGACCACCACAGAGGGATACCTCGAGACGCCTCGCGCGCCGCACGAGGCGCTTGGGCGGCTGCGCCAGGAGGCGCTGCAGACCGGAACGACCATCACGGTTGCCGATACGCTCAAGGACGAGCGGATCGGCGCGGGCTATCGCAGCGCGCGCAGCCTGGTGCTCGTGCCGCTGCGCTTCGGCGACCGCACGGTGGGGATGCTCGAGCTGGAGCATCACAAGGCCGATGCGTACGCCCCGAAGGAAGTCGCGCTCATCCGCCGCTTCGGAACGCAGCTCGCGACGACCCTTCACATCTACGACCTCCGCCGTCCGCTGCTCGAGGCCATGACGCGCGTGAGCTCGCAGCTCGACACGCTCACCGGCTCGGCGCGAGCGCTGCGGGGCGGGGGAGAGTCAGTGGCACGTACGATCGCCGACATCACTCGCGCGATCGCCGAGGAGGGTGACCAGGTCGGACGGTCGCTGGAGGTGACGAAGGCCCTCCACCTCGCGACGCAGGACGTCGTACGCGACGGCAGCGCCGCCGCCGAGGCGAGCCAGCGGGCGACCGAGATTGCCGCCGAGCACCGGCACACGATCGGGACGGCGATCGAACGGCTGGTCGGCGCGCGGACGTTCGTCGGTGAGAGCGGCGCGCAGATCCAGGGATTGGCGCAGAGCGTCCGGCGGATCACCGAGTTCATTGCGGTCATTCGCGAGCTGGCGGATCAGACCAACCTGCTCGCGCTCAACGCGGCCATCGAAGCGGCGCGCGCGGGCGAGCACGGCATGGGGTTCGCCGTCGTGGCCGACGAGGTGCGCAAGCTCGCCGAACAGAGCGCACGAGCGAGCGACAACGCCGGCGACATCGTCGGGGAGTTCGAGGAGCAGATGCGGCGCGTCGCTTTCCAGATGTCGCGCGGGGAGACGATCGTGCAGGACGTCGGTACGCTGTCGGAGCAGGCGCGCCAGGCGCTCGACCTGATCGTCGACGCGACGGCCAGCGCGGCGACCGGCGCGCAGCGAATCGCGCTCACCTCGCGGGAGCAGGAGCTCGCCTTCGCCAGCCTGAGCGACCGCGTCCGCCGCATCGCGACGATCGCGGGCAAGAACCGCCAGGGCGCCGAGCAGGTGACACGGAGCGCGCGCGACCAGGCGACCGCGCTGCGGGAGCTCGAGGGGGCGACGCAGGAGCTGCGCGGTGTCGCGACCTATCTGAACGAGCTCACCAGGCGCATCACGAGCGTCGCGTAGGATGCCCGCACGACGTCAGGGCGCCCGCCGTACGCCGCCGGTGAACGCAGCGTCGACCGTCCAGATCACGCTTGCCGCGATGCGCTTCCACGTGCGCGTCGGCATCCTGCCGCACGAACGCGAGATCGCGCAGCCGCTGGAGATCGATCTCACCGCGCGGCTCGCCGCGGACCGGCGTCACGTACTCGACTATCGCACGCTCTACGAGCTCACGCAGCGCGTCGTGGACGCGGGGCCGCTCGATTACCTGGAGGAGATCGCCGGCTCCATCGCGGCGGGCGTGATCGCATTCGAGGGCGTGGCGTCGGTTCGCGTGGCCGTGCGAAAGCCGCACGTCGCGCTGGGCGGACCGCTGGCCCACGCCGAGGTGGTGGTGGAGCGCAGCCGTGACTGAGCGCGCCTTCGTGGCGCTCGGCTCCAACCTCGGCAACCGGGAGGCCTACCTGACCAGCGCCATCGCGGCGCTCGCGCGCGTGCCCGGCAGCCGGCTCCTCGCGACGTCCGCCGTGGAGGAAACGGTGCCGTTCGGCCCCGTTGCCCAGGGACCGTACCTCAATCAGATGGCGGCGCTCGAGACGACGCTGCCGGCGCACGCGCTGCTGCGCGAGCTGCAGCGGATCGAGCGCGCGCTCGGTCGCGTACGCCGCGTGCGCTGGGGAGCGCGGACGATCGATCTCGATCTCGTCACACTCGGCACGACGACGATGCACACCGCGGCGCTCACGCTGCCGCATCCCGGCGTTCGGGACCGGGAGTTCTGGCAACGCGAGCTGGCCGAGCTCACGTCGATCCTCCGGCGCGCGGCGTGACGACGAACCGCACGACGCTGCCCAGCTGGGCGCGTGTGTCCGACAAGCGCCGTGCTCACATCGAGCGCGTCACGGCGCTGCTCGACGAGTGGGCCCGGGCGTTGAAGCTCCCCCCAGACGTCGCCGCCGAGTGGCACGACGCCGGCATGTATCACGATGCGCTGCGCGACGCGACCGAGCCGGAGCTGCTCGCCCTCGCTCCGAAGCTGCCCGACTACACCACTGGCATGCTGCACGGACCAGCCGCCGCGGCGCGCATGATCCAGGATGGTGAGCGGCGTCAGGAGCTGCTCGACGCCGTGCGCTTCCACACCGTGGGCTCGCAGCGCTGGGGACGGCTGGGACGCGCGCTCTACATGGCCGACTATCTCGAGCCCGGCCGAAAGTTCGCGCGCGCCGATCGGGCGTATCTCGCGGCGCAGGTTCCGCACGACTTCGACGCGACGTTCCGTCAGGTGTTGCGCGCGCGACTCGAGGCGTCGCTGCGCGAAGGACAGCGGCTCTATCCGGAGGCGGTCGCGCTCTGGAACGCGGTGCGATGAGACGGCTCCTCTACCTCGGCGTCGCGCTTCTGCTGGTCGTCGTGCTCGGAGCGTCGGCGTACGTGCTCCACGCGCGAGACGGGACACGCCGGCCGTTGGTGGCCGTCCTGCCGCCCTCTCTCGGCGGCGCACGCGCGCCGAGCGGGGTGCGAATTCGGGTTCAGGTGTTGAACACCACCGGCCGGCGCGGGCTCGCGCGCCGTGCCATGCGGGTGCTGCGCGACCGCGGATTCGACGTCGTCGAGATCGGGACGACGGGGCCGCCGCTCGACACGACGTTGGTGCTCGACCGTTCGCGGCATCCGGATTGGGCGTCCGCCGTGGCAAAGAGTCTCGAGCCGGCGCGCGCCGAAGCGCGCCCCGATTCGTCACGCTACCTGGACGTCACCGTGCTGCTGGGGCGCACGTGGCGCCCGCCGGCCGAGCCGCTCGACCCGTAGCTGTCCGCACGCGGCGGCGATGTCCATGCCGCGGCTCTTGCGGATCGCCACCTCGACGCCGAGCCCGCGCACCAGACGGGCGAACCGCGCGATCGCTTGTGGGGGCGTCGGCGTGAAGCCCTGCGACCCGCCTGGATGCAGCGGGATCAGGTTCACGAACGCGCGACACTCTCGCGCGAGCTCGGCGAGCCGACGCGCATGCTCGGGCTGGTCATTCACGCCGCCGAGCATCACGTATTCGAACGTGACGCGTCGATCGAACACCTTCGCCGCCTCGATCACCTCGGCAAGCGGGAACTTCGTGTTGATCGGCATCAGCTCCCGCCGCAGCTCGTCGGTCGGGGCGTGGATGGAGATCGCGAGGCGGAACTGTTCAGGGCGTTTGCCGAGGGCGACGATGCCGGGCAACACGCCGACCGTGGAGATCGTGATGTGGCGCGCGCCGATGCCGAGCGCGCGCTGGTCGTTCAGCAGGGTGAGGGTCGGATCCACCGCCTTCCAGTTCATCAGCGGCTCGCCCATCCCCATGAACACGATGTTGGTGATGTCGATCGGGTCGTCGATCAGGCGCATCTCTCGGACCTGGCCCGCGATCTCGAATGTCTCGAGGTTGCGACTGAAACCCATCGCGCCGGTCGCGCAGAACGCGCACCGAAGCGCACATCCCGCCTGCGACGAGATGCACAGCGTCGTGCGATTGCCCTCCGGAATGGCCACCGTCTCGATCGCCTCGCCGTCACGGAGGCGAAAGAGGAATTTCTGGGTCCCGTCGGCCGAACGCTGTCGGACAGCCAGCTCCAGCCGCGGCAGCTCGAACCGCTCGGCGAGCTGCGCGCGCAGGGCGGCTGGCAGCTCGGTCATGTCGTCGAACCGCGCCACCGGCTGCGCCCAAAGCCGTCGCAGCACCTGACCTGCCCGATAGCTCGGCTGACCGAGCTCGGCCATTACCGCCGCGAGGCGTTGCTCAGCGGCGTTCCGGGTGAGGTCGAGGAGATTTTCGCGATCGATCATTGCGGAGCCTGCTTCGTCTGCGCGGCGTGATGGCGACGGCCACGCCGACGCTCTGCCGCATCATCTCAGCTTAGCGGCAATAGCTCCGCCACGCAATCGCTCGGCTACCGTAAAACGTGTGGCAGTGGTAATTTACGGAGACGGGGCGAGCTGAAATGCGGTTGACGAACGCAGTGCAACTGAATGCACGGAACGGGCATTCTGTTCTGCTCCAAGACGAATGGACTCTCCCGATCTGCCTTGCTGATCTCCATAGCGAACGGTGCGCACGCGCGAATGAGTGAGCGCTCCCCGCGTCCCCTCACCCGCACGTGATGTCTGCTTCGGCACTTGCCACAACTCATCGTTCCCATCTCGCCGGCTCGCTGCGGGCCGAGCATGTCGGCACGTCCGTTCGTCTCGGCGGCTGGGTGCATCGCGCCCGCGATCTGGGCGGACTGGTCTTCCTCGATCTGCGCGACCGGGCGGGCATCGTCCAGGTCTCCTTCAACCCGGCCGAGACCGGCGCCGAGTTGAGCGCGCGGGCCGCGGCGCTCGGCGCCGAGACCGTCGTGCTCATCGAGGGCGAGGTCGTCGCCCGACCGCAGAGCATGCGCAATCCCGACATGGCGACGGGCGACGTCGAGGTCCGCGCGACCGCACTGCGGGTCGTCGGCCCCGCCGACACGCCGGCGATCCCGGTGGCGCGCGGCAAGGGCGAGCAGCTCGCCACCGAAGAGCTGCGTCTGCGACATCGCTATCTGGATCTGCGACGCGACGAGCTGCAGAAGAACGTCATTCTGCGTCATCGGCTCATGCAGTGCACGCGGCGCTTTCTGAGCGACGCCGGATTCCTCGAGGTGGAGACGCCCATCCTGACCAAGCCGACGCCCGAGGGCGCACGCGACTATCTCGTGCCGAGCCGGGTCCACGCCGGGGAGTTCTACGCGCTGCCACAGTCGCCGCAGATCTACAAGCAGCTCCTCATGGTGGCCGGCTTCGACCGGTATTTCCAGATCGCGCGCTGCTTCCGCGACGAGGATCTGCGCGCCGACCGACAGCCCGAGTTCACCCAGATCGACATCGAGGCTTCGTTCGTGGCGCAGGAGGACGTGATGCGCATGGCCGAGGGGCTCATCCGCGCGCTGTGGGCCGAGGGCGCCAGCGACGTTCCCGCCACGATTCCGCGGATGCCGTACGCGGTGGCGATGGAGAAGTACGGGATCGACCGGCCGGACCTGCGGTACGGGCTCGAGATCGAAGACGTGAGCCGCGTTTTTCAAGGCGTCGAGTTCGGCGTCACCAAGGGCGCGCTCGCCGCGGGCGGACGGGTGCGCGGCATCCGGGTTCCGGGCGGCGGAACGTTGTCCAGGAAGCAACAAGATGAGCTCGAGGCCGTCGCGAAAAGCGCGGGCGCGATGGGGTTGCTCCGGCTCAAGCGCGTCAACGGCGTGCTCGAGGGTCCGGCGGCCAAGTTCCTCGGTCCGGGCGCCGCGGACGCGCTCGGTCTTGCCGAGGGCGAGCTCGGGCTCTACGTCGCGGCGCCGGACGCCGTGTCGAGCCCGGCGCTGGATCGGGTGCGGCAGGATCTGGCGCAGCGAATGCAACTCGTGCCTCGCGACGTGAACGCATTCGTCTGGGTGACGGACTTTCCAATGTTCGAGCGGGATCCGGCAACGGGCACGCTCGGGGCGGTCCACCACCCGTTCACCGCGCCGCACCCCGACGACGTCGGCCTGCTACGGACGGAGCCGTGGAAAGCGCGCGCGCTGGCGTACGATCTCGTGCTCAATGGCACCGAGCTGGGCGGAGGGAGCATCCGCATCAACGATCCCGCCGTGCAGTCGCGGATCTTCGGGCTGCTTGGCATCGACGAGGCGACGGCTCAGGCGCGGTTTGGCTTTCTGCTCGAGGGGCTTCGCGCCGGCGCGCCGCCGCACGGCGGAATTGCCTTCGGGTTCGACCGCATCGCGATGCTGCTCGCGGGCGCGACCTCGCTGCGCGACGTCATCGCGTTTCCCAAGACGACAGCGGCCCGTGCGCTGTTCGAGGGGGCGCCGTCGGCCGTGCCGCAGCAGGATTTGCGCGACCTGCACATCAAACTGAATTCTGGAGGGGCGTGAGCGACGGTTCAGTGACACAGAGGCTGTCCACCGAGGGCGCGGACATGCTGACCCTGGCCGGGGTCAACGATGGGAATCTGGTGGAGCTGTCGCGGCTCTGCGGAGTGAAGGTGGCGTTGCGCGGCGACAACATGTCGATCTCCGGTCCGCAGGAACTGGTCGAGCGCGCGTCGGACATCGGGCGACGCATGGTGGAGCGCGCCCGCCAGCGCATGGAGCTCACGCCGGACGACGTGCTCCGGTTGAGCGGGGAGGACGGCTCGAACGGCGAGGGTCCGGGCGGCGCGGTGGATGGACGCATCGCGCTGCCGGGCGTGCGCCGGCTCATTCAGGCGAAGACGAGCGGGCAGGCGGAATACCTGACGAAGATCGGCGAAAACGACATCGTCGTCGGCATCGGGCCGGCCGGGACCGGCAAGACCTACCTGGCCGTCGCCGCGGCGGTGGACGCGCTCACCCGGAAGCGCGTACGTCGCATCGTGCTCGCGCGCCCGGCGGTGGAGGCCGGCGAGAGCCTCGGCTTCCTGCCTGGCGACATGCAGGCGAAGGTCGATCCGTATCTGCGGCCGCTGTACGACGCGCTCGACGAGATGATGCCGCAGGAACGCGTGCAGAAGGCGCTCGAGACGCGAGTGATCGAGATCGCGCCGCTGGCCTTCATGCGCGGGCGCACGCTGAGCGACGCGTTCGTCATCCTCGACGAAGCGCAGAACGCGACGGCGATGCAGATGAAGATGTTCCTCACCCGGCTCGGCGTGAACTCGCAGATCGTCATCACCGGCGACAAGACGCAGATCGATCTGCCGAAGCGTGAGGAGTCGGGACTGATGCAGGTCGAACGGATCCTGCCCGGAATCGACGGGATCGCTTTCCACTACTTCACGGACGTCGACGTCGTACGGCATCGTCTCGTGCGCGACATCATCAAGGCGTACGCGGAGGACGGGGACTGACGACGTGAACCTACGCGAGCAGCTCGAGCGGGCGACCGCAAGCGCGGAGGGCCCGGGGCAGGAAAGCCCGGCGTCCGCGGCGCGGCGCGCGCTCGTCGTGCTCGCGCTCGGCGTCCTGGTGACGTTCGGACTGGGCCCCACAGGCGGGTGGCGCTCCACCGGCGAGCTGCTTGGCGCCCTCGCGACGAACGTGCTCGTCCTCGCCGGCATGGGCGTCGTGCTTCGCGCGCTCTGCCGTGACATTTACGCGAGCCGGCGCGCCTTCGCGCTGCTCGCGCTCGAGCTGGCCCTCGTCATCGTCGTCGCGGGCGCGGCACTGCGGATTCACCCGGCCGCCCCCGAGCTCGTGCCGATCGCACTGGTCGGCGTGGTGACGAGCGCGCTGTTCGACCGCCGCGTCAGTCTGGCCACGGTCGTATTTCTCGCGGCGCTGCTCGCGACTCAGCCCGCGCTGCGAGACACGCCGGCGTTCCCCGTGCTGCTCGCCGCGGGTGGTGTCGCCGCCTTCGTCGTGCGTCCGACGAGCCAGCGCGACCAGTCGTACGTCTGGATGCTCGTGATCGCCGTCGCGACGGCGCTGGCCATCGTGGGCGCCGGCGTCGCATCGGGGATGAGTTGGCCCGCGATCGCGGCCGCGCTCGCCCGCGGCGCCGGCACGACCATCGTGAGCGTCATCGGCGCCATGCTGCTGATGCCGTTCGCGGAGTCGTTCACCGGGCGACAGACGCATCTCACGCTGCTCGAGTGGGGCGATCTGAACCGCCCGCTGCTGCAGCGATTGAGCCTCGAGGCGCCGGGCACGTACGCCCATACGATTGCGATCGCGAACCTCGCCGAGGCGGCGGCGCGCGCGATCGGGGCGAATGCCCTGCTGGCGCGCGTCGGGGCGTACTATCACGACATCGGCAAGCTGGCGAAGCCGCAGTACTTCGTGGAGAACCAGCCGCGCGGCCGGAATCTGCACGACAAGCTGAAGCCGCACACCAGCGCCACGATCATCCGCAACCACGTTCGCGACGGGCTGGCGTTCGCCGAAGGCGAGCACGTTCCGGCGTCGATCCGCGCGTTCATCGCCGAGCACCATGGCACCGGGACGATCTCCTATTTCCTGGAGAAGGCGCGCGAGCGCGAGGGACAGGTCGCGAACCCGGCCGACTATGCGTATGCCGGTCCGATCCCGCAGACGGCCGAGACGGCGATCGTGATGCTCGCTGACGCGGTGGAGGCGGCGACGCGGGCGCTGGCCGATCCGACACCCGAGCGCATCCGCGAGGTGATCGAGCTGATGGTGCACCAGCGGCTCGAGCAGGGACAGCTCCGCGACGCGCCCCTCACCCTCCGCGAGCTCACCCTCGTGAAGGACGAGTTCGCGCGCGTGCTTGGCGGGATGTATCACGGACGCGTGGACTATCCCGCATCCACGCCGACGATCCAGGCGGCGGTCTCGTGAGCCTCGACGTGGACGTGGCCGCCGACGGCGTGCGGCTGCCGGTGAGCCGCGAGCGCGTGCGGTGGCTCGCGGAGCATGTGCTGCGCGCCGAACGGGTGCGTGATGCGCTGGTGTCGATCGCATTCGTGAGCGGTCGCGAGATCGCGCGTCTGAACGAGCGCCATCTTGGTCATCGTGGACCCACCGACGTCATCTCGTTCGGGCTCGTCCCGGTCGAGCGGCGGGGACCGGTGGTCGGCGACGTCTACATCGCGCCCGACGTCGCGCGGCGAAATGCGAAGGCGGAGGGCACCGGCGTGCGCGAAGAGCTCATGCGCCTCGTCGTCCATGGTGTGCTGCACGTGCTCGGCCACGATCATCCGGACGAGCGCGAGGCACGCTACGCCTCCCCGATGTGGAAGCGGCAGGAGCGCCTGCTGCGGTCGGCCCCGGTGCGCGCATGAGCGGCCACGTGGGCGCGGTCATCGTGGCGTCGCTGGCCATACTGCTGGCCGCCGTTGCCGCCGCGGCGGACGGCGGGCTGCTTGGCGGCGATCCCGAACCCGAAGCATCTCCCAATCCCGTCGGCGTGTTGCGCTATCGCGAGCGCGCGCACCGCGCGCTCGCGCTCACGCGCGTGCTGGCGCACCTCATGGCCGGCGCGGCCGTGGCGCGCGCGCTCGACATCCAGCGCGGGGACGGCGTACGGGGCGCGCTCACCGCACTGGCGGCGGCCCTGCTCATCGTCGTGGCCGTCGAGGGAGTGAGCCGGTCGATCGGCTACGCCACGGCGCCGCGACTGGCGATCGCGCTGGCGCCGGTGATTCGCGGGCTCGAGATCATCCTGTCGCCGATCTTGCGGATCGGCGTCTCGCTCGACTCGGCGTTCGAGCGGTTGCTGCCGCCGCCATCGATCGAGCAGCGCGCCGAGCAGCGCGAGGAGGCCACCGAACAGTTCCGTCAGGTGGTCGCGGCGGAAGCGGACGTCTCGCGCGACGAGGAAGCACTGTTGCACGGCGTCTTCTCGCTCGGCGACACCGCGGTGCGGGCGGTGATGGTGCCGCGCGTCGACATCGTCGGCATCGAGCAGACGACGCACTGGAGCGAGGTGGTGGACCGCGTGCGCAGCTCGGAGCATGCGCGGTTCCCGGTGTACGACGAGACGTTGGACAACGTCGTCGGCCTGCTGTACGCCAAGGACCTGCTTCCGTTCGTGATCGACGACGAGGAGCCGCTGCTCGGTTGGCAGACGCTGTTGCGGCCGGCGACGTTCATCCCGACGTCGAAGGCGATCGACCTGCAGCTCCGCGAGTTCAAGGCGAGCCGCACGCACATCGCCATCGTCAGCGACGAGTTCGGCGGCACCGCCGGTCTCGTCACGATCGAGGACGTGCTCGAGGAGATCGTGGGCGAGATCCACGACGAGTACGACGACGAGGAGCCCGAGGTCGAGCAGGAGGAGGGTCGGCGGTTCTGGGTGAGCGGCCGCGTCGTGCTGGACGAGCTGTCCGAGCTACTGGGCCAGGACTTCGTGCGCGACGACGTGACGACGGTGGGCGGGTTGGTGTACGATATGTTCGGACGGGTGCCGCGCCCCGGCGAGTCGGTGCAGATCGGCGCCTACAAGCTCGTCGTCGAGCGGGTACGTCGCCGGCGGGTCGAGCGCGTCTACTTCGAGCGCGTACAGCCGCCGGTCGGCTCGGTGACGGCATGACAGCGCAGACCGTTCTGCTCGTGATCGCGCTCCTCCTGGTCGCCGCGCTCACCGCCGGCGGCATGGCGATGCGCTCGGTCAGCCGCATCTGGCTGCGACACTGGGTGGAGCGTCACCTGCGCGGCTCGGGCGCGGCGCTCGCGTATCTGGAGAAGCCGCACCGGCTCGTGATCGCCGCGAGCGCGACGATCGCGTTGATTCTCGTGCTGAGCGGCGAGCTGTTGGCGATGCATCATGCGCGGCAGCCACGCGCGCTCGCCGAGGCGATCCTCGTCTTTGCCGCGGCGGTCGTGTTCATTGGCCAACTCCTGCCGCGCGCGCTGGCGAGGCGGTTCGCGCCGGCCGTCGCGGCGGCTCTGTCGCCCGTGATGGAAGTCGCCGCCATCATCGCGTCGCCGATCGTCGTCGCCGGCCGCCTTGCCGCGCGTCCCTTTCTTCGCGCCACACCGGCCGACCACGACTCCGAGCGGGATACGATCCAGGATCTGCTCCGCGAGGGGGAGCTCGAAGGGGTGGGCGAGCGCGAGGAGATGGACATCATCACCGGCGTGATGGAGTTCGGGGAGAAGCGCGTCCGCGACGTGATGATTCCGCGCGGCGAGATCTTCGCGATCCCGCTCAGCACCTCGCCGCGCCAGATCGCGGAGGAGTTCGCGACGTCGGAGTTCAGCCGGGTGCCGATCTACGAAGACACCCTGGACCACGTCGTCGGCATGATGCACGCGTTCGACGTCCTGAAGACCCACGGCGAGCGCATGCCCGAGATTCGGGAGGTGACGTTCGCCGGCGACGACACGGCGTGCAGTGAGCTACTGTTTCGTATGCTGCGCGCCCGCCGCCATCTGGCGATCGTGCAGGACGCGGCACGGCGCACCGTCGGCCTGGTCTCGCTCGAGGATCTGCTCGAGGAGCTGGTGGGCGACATCCGTGACGAACACGACGAACCGGCGCCGCGCGCCGCAGTCTGAGTCATCCCGTGCACGACCGCCTGCTCGCCGACTTCGCGGCCGGAAAGAAAGCCGCGCTCGCCCGCGCCATCAGCATCGTCGAGAACCACCGTCCTGGGTTCGACGAGCTGCTGGGCACACTGCACCCCAAGATCGGCCGGGCGCGGCGGATCGGGCTCACCGGTCCGCCCGGCGCGGGAAAGAGCACGATCACCAATGCGGTGACCCGCGCCTATCGCGCCGCCGGTCTGACGGTCGGTGTGGTGGCCGTGGACCCGACGTCGCCCTTCACCGGCGGGGCGCTGCTCGGCGACCGGATTCGCATGGAGGACGTCGCGCTCGATCCGGGTGTGTTCATTCGATCGCTGGCCACCCGCGGCTCGCTCGGCGGCCTGTCCGCGGCGACGCGCGAGACCTGCGACGTGCTCGACGCCTTCGGCGTCGACCGGATTCTCATCGAGACCGTCGGGGTGGGGCAGAGTGAGCTCGACGTCGCGCGTACCGCGGACACGACTCTCGTCGTCCTGGTGCCGGAAAGCGGCGACTCCATTCAGACGTTGAAGGCGGGCGTGATGGAGATCGCCGACGTGTTCGCGGTGAACAAGGGCGATCGGCCCGGCGCCGACCGGTTGCGAAACGAGATCGAGATCATGCTCGGCATGCGGAGTGGTGCGACGATGCGTAACGTGCCGGCACATCATGGCGTCGACCTCTCGCGCGCCAACCTGGTGCGGCAGGTGCGGGAGGCCGCCACGGCGGAGGATGCGGACGTCTGGACGCCGCCGGTGCTGCGGACCGTGGCCGCGAAAGACGAGGGGATGGACGAGCTCGTGGCGGCGTTGGATCGGCACTTTCGCTATCTTGAACGGAGCGGCGCGTTACGTGAACGCCGGCGCGCGCGGCTCCGCGAGCGGGTGATCGAGGTGGTGGAGGACAAGACCCGCCGGCGGTTGTGGAGCGACACCGCCACCAACGCATGGCTCGAGGAACGACTGCCGGCGCTCGAGGCGGGGCAGGCCACGCCCTTCGCGATCGCCGACGCGCTGCTCGCCCGCAGCGCCGACCTTTTGACGCGGACGTCGACATGACTTCGATCCGAGACCTCTCCGGGAAGGACAGTCAGCCCGGCAGCACGTTGGCCCCACCCGAGGCGCGGGAGCTCGAGCGCCTGCGGGCCGAAGTCGCCATGTGGCGCAAGCGCTACGAGAAGGGAGAGACGCGCGAGATCGCGTTCACCAACTCGGCGCGCGAGGTCGAGCCGCTCTACACCGCGCTCGACGTCGCACCGGCCAGCGCCGAGGACCTCGGCGTGCCCGGAGCGTACCCGTACACCCGCGGCATCCATCCGACCGGATATCGCGGCAAGCTCTGGACGATGCGGCAGTTCGCCGGCTTCGGCAGCGCGCGCGACACGAACGAGCGGTTCAAGTTCCTGCTCGCGCACGGTCAGACGGGACTATCCACCGCGTTCGACTTTCCGACGTTGATGGGCTACGACTCGGATCACGCGCGGTCCGAGGGCGAGGTCGGGAAGACGGGCGTCGCCATCTCGAGCCTCGCCGACATGGAGATCCTGTTCGAGGGCATTCCGCTCGATCAGGTGTCGACGTCGATGACGATCAACGGGCCGGCGGCGATCCTGTGGGCGTTTTACATCGCGGCGGCGGAGAAGCAGGGCGTCTCGAGCGAGCAGCTGCGCGGCACGATCCAGAACGACATCCTCAAGGAGTACATGGCGCAGCACGCCTGGTGCTTCCCGATCGAGCCGGCGCTGCGTCTGATCGTCGATTGCTTCGAGTGGGGCGCGAAGCACGCGCCGCTGTGGAACACGGTGTCGATCTCCGGCTACCACATCCGGGAAGCCGGCGCGACGGCGGCGCAGGAGCTCGCGTTCACTCTCGCCGATGGCTTCACCTACGTCGAGCGAGGAATCGCGCGCGGGCTCGACGTCGACGACTTCGCGCCGCGGCTGTCGTTCTTCTGGGACATCCACAACGACTTCTTCGAGGAGATCGCCAAGCTGCGCGCCGCGCGCCGCATCTGGGCGCGCCACATGAAGGAGCGGTACGGCGCCAAGAGCGCCAAGTCGCTGCTCATGCGCTTCCACTCGCAGACGGCCGGCGTGACGCTGACGGCGCAGCAGCCGATGAACAACGTCGTGCGCGTCGCCTATCAGGCACTCGCCGCCGTGCTGGGCGGGACGCAGTCGCTCCACACCAATTCGATGGATGAGACGCTCGCCCTGCCGACGGAAGACGCCGTGCACCTCGCGCTGCGCACGCAGCAGGTGCTCGCGTACGAGACGGGCGTCCCCAACGTGATGGACCCGCTCGGCGGGTCGTACTATGTCGAGTCGCTCACCGACCAGCTCGAGCGCGAGGCCGAGTCGCTGTTCGGGGAGATCGAGACCGTCGGGGGGGTGGTGCCGGGCCTGGAGCAGGGCTGGTTCCAGCGAAAGATCCACGAGTCGGCCGCACGGCAGCAGTGGGAGATCGAGCAGCATCGCCGCGTGATCGTCGGCGTGAACGAGTTCGTGGGCGAGGAGGAGAAGGAGCTCGAGATCCCCCTCTTGAAGATCGGGGAGAACGTCGACCGCGAGCAGCGCGAGCGCCTGGCGAAGGTGCGCGCGCAACGGGATAACGCCCTCGTCACACAGCGACTCGAGCGGCTGCGCGGGGCGGCGCGCGGCACGGAGAACGTCTTCCCGCATATCCTCGACGCCGCACGAGCGTACGCGACGCTGTACGAGATCCGGCGCGCGCTCGAAGACGTCTTTGGCGCGTACCGGGAGCCGGTCTTTTTCTGACCGGCCCGGCCGGCGCGCCGCCGGCCACCAGGCCGCCAACACAACACCGTGACGCAGGCCCCCCTTGACAGGGTGGCCAGAACGCTCCATCGTCGCGATTGCATTCGTTGCCCCCGGTTGTCGCTCGAGGGCTCCCGCGCTCCATTCTCCCTAGGCGTCGACCGAACCGTTCAGCACGTGCACGGTTGTTCGCGGAATTCGCCGGCGCCCTACGGTGCCGTCACCGCGGGCCGCCCACCACGCCGCGACTCGACTGGTCGACAGCCACCGCGACGAGACACGGTCCGTCTTACCTCCGCCGCACAAGGAGGTCTCGACGTGCGTCCTTTCGTCACGAAGAGCTGCATCCTCGGCGTTGTCCTATCGGTCGCTCTCGCGCCGACCGCCGCGGCGCAATTCGGCAGGATCTTCAAGCAAGTCGTCGGCGACAAGGTCGCCGATAAGGCCAAAGAGAAGGCCGACTCGGCGCTTGCCCAGAGGATGGGCAAGCCGGACAGCGTCGCGGCCAAGACTGCCAACCGGCCCGACAGCTCCATTCGCGTGCAGCGGGTCGAGACGTCGTCCGCCGGAACCGTCGCCGGCCCCGGCGGCGGGGGCGCGATGTTCCTCGGTTTCGACTTCGTTCCGGGAACGACGCCGCTGTTCACCGACGATTTCAAGACCGACAAGATCGGCAACTTCCCCTCACGGCTCCAGTTCAAGGAGGGGAACATGGAGGTGGCGCAGTGGAACGGCGGGCGGTTCCTACGGCTCAGTAGCGCAACGGGCAATTTCGTTGTTCCACTCCCTCAGAAGCTGCCGGCCTATTTCACGCTTGAATTTGCCTTCATGCCCACACCAGGCCATGGGCAGGAGATCCGGTTCACGAGTGACAAGCCCGCCAGCGTGCCTCCGTTCGGGGTCGTGACCGTCGAGTGTTACGAGCCCGCCATCTGCGAGGGTGGCATTCGCACCGCGAGCGCCTGGACGAAGGCGGTCGCTCCGGACGCGCACACCCACGAGTTGATGCAGGTGCGCGTGTTGTCGGAGGGCGCCTACGCGAAGGTGTATCTCAACGGCACACGGGTCGCGAACGTGCCGAACGCCGATCTCGGGCGCTCCAAGATGATCGTGTTCGATCTCGCCGGTGACGCCAAGAACGCGACGCTCGTGGGTCCGATCACGGTGGCGACGGGCGGCAATCCGCTGTACGAAACCATCGCCGCGAAGGGCCGCGCGTCGACGCAAGGCATCTACTTCGACGTCGGCTCCGATCAACTGCAGCCCGCGTCGGGGCCCACGCTCAAGGAGATCGCCGCGATGCTCGCCGAACATCCCGGCCTGAAGCTCACGATCGAAGGCCACACTGACAATCAGGGCGACCTCGGGGAGAACCAAGCGCTGTCCGAGCGGCGCGCCGCCGCGGTGAAGGCCGCCCTGGTCAAGAGTTTTGGCGCGGACGCCTCTCGGTTGTCGACCAAGGGCATGGGAGCGTCGAAGCCGGTTGCCTCGAACGCCACGGCCGAGGGGCGCGCACGGAATCGTCGCACTGAGCTCATTGGTTCTTGATCTGACCGCTGAACCGCCGCCGCATCACGCGGCGGCGTGATCACCTGGAGGCCATCATGTCACTTGGATCGACTGGCCGTGCAAGCGCTCGCCGGCACCGTGGTGTGCACCTCGTTCTCGCCCTGGTGCTGGGCGGAGCCGCGCTCGTCACCCCCGCGCACTCAGGTGCGCAGTCGTGGCTTGATGCGCTCAAGAAGAAAGTCACCGACGGCGTTGCGCAGAAGGTCGATGAGCATCGCACGAGAGCGGAAAGCACGGTCGTCAACACTGCGACGAACGCGACCGACTCCGCGCTCTCCAAGACGAACCGCGGTCTTGGCGCCACGATGGACAAAGCCGGCGACATCGCCAACAAAGGGATCAACGTGGCGGAAGGCGGCGTGAAGGGCCTCTTCGCCGGCGTGATGACGACACCGGATCAATTCGCGGCCGATCTGAAAGCAGGTCGCGTCACGATCAAGGACGTGGAGTTCGGTGGCGAAGATGCTTCGACACTGAAACCGACGTCCGACGTTGTGCTCAGGAAGCTGGCAGCGGCTCTCGGCGACGCGCCAGGGAAATATCTGGTCGAGTCACACGTCAACATGGTCGGCGATCCTGACATCGAGCAGGCGTTGTCAGACCGGCGTGCAGCCGCGGTGACGGCGCGGCTCGTCGAGCTGGGTGTTTCGGCCGACAAGATGTCGCCCAAAGGGTTCGCTGCCACGCGGCCGGTGGAAGGCAACACGAAGGCCGCCGGCAACAACGCCCGCATAGAAGTCTCACGGCTCCCGTAAGTCCCCTCCCTCCAACGAGGCCCACCACCATGAGCGCACGTCACGTTGCTCCTGCCACCGTCGTCGCCCTGGTTGTCCTTGCCTTGGCGTCCACGGCTCGAAATGCTGGCGCGCAAACCCATGCGCCCCGCGCCACTATCGTCTCGAAAGAGCCCCCCGTGATCTACATGGAGGTCGAGGGGGCCCAGTCGGGGAACTTTCACGGTGACGGGCTGACAGGCAAGAGCGCCAAGCCGACAGACATCGTCGTCCACACGATCGACTTCGAGCTCAGCGCACCCACTGATGCACGAACGGGGATGATTGCGGGAAAGACGTCCTACAAGCCGCTCGTCATCACCCACGACGTGGGCGCGTCGACGACGCAGTTCCTCACGGCCACCGCTAGGAACGAGACCCTGAAGAAGGTCACCTTGACTTTCTGGAAGGCGGGGCTACGCGACAAGAACGGAATGGTAAGCGGCGAGGCGAAAGAGTACGTGATCGTGCTCGAGGATGGACATGTCTCGTCGGTTCGACAGTACACCGAGGAATCGCGACTACTGGAGGAGGTTGCGTTCACGTATCGAAAGATCACGATGACATACGTCAACGGGGGATACACGTTCGCCGACGCCAGCATGGCCGGTTCCCAGTAGGCTCGTGAGCAGCGAAGCGCCGGCCAGTTGAGCATTCGACTGGGCTTGGAGCGCGAGGCGGTGGGCGAAGAGCCGGACGTGTCTGCGTGACTCTTCGCCTTGAGGGTGGCGGCATCGTAGATTGGCTGGTCTCTCACGACTTCGATGACGCAAGCGCCACCACCCGCCGACTGGTGGGCGTCGTACTTCGACGCCCACTATTTGCTCGAGTACGAGCCGATCTTCCGTCCCGTCCGCGACCGGCACGAAGTCGCGCGGCTCGTCGATGTGCTGGCGCTCCCGACCGGCGCGCGCATTCTCGACGTTCCGTGCGGTCAGGGGCGGCACGCCCACCTGCTTGCCGAGGCCGGTTTTGACGTCGACGGCTTGGACTACTCGGCGCACCTGATCGATCTCGCCAAGGCACGCGGCACTGGGCGGACACTCCGCTACACGCGGGGCGACATGCGACGCCTCCCATCGCGGTGGACCGGTCGGTTCGACGCGGTCATCAACCTGTTCACGAGCTTCGGCTTCTTTGCCGATCCCGTCGATGACGCCCGCGCCATGGCGGAGTTTGCGCGGGTACTGAAGCCCGGGGGAGCGCTCGTCTGGCATGGCGGCAGCCGCGACGGGGTGATGGCGCGGTTTCTCTCCCGCGACTGGTGGAAGTCCGACGACGGCACGATGATCGCGCACGAGCGGGCCTTCGATCCCCTGTCCGGCGTGCTCACCATCAACACCGCCTGGGAGGGACCGTCCGGGAGCGGGACGCGCGAGCACCGCATCCGGCTGTACACTGCGACGCGGCTCGCCGAGCTCTGTCTCGACGCCGGTCTCCTGGTCGAGGAGGCCTACGACGGCTTTCGCGATCGCCCGCTCGTGCGGCGGTCGAGCGAAATGCTGCTCGTCGCCCGGAAGCGTGAGTTGCCGCGCCGACGGCGCGCCCGCTAGCTTCCGCGCTGACGCCTCGCATCCGGCGTCGCCTCTCGCACTCGGCCATTCGACGTCATTATGCTTCCGATTCGTGTTCTGGTTGCCAACCCCGGCCTCGACGGCCACGACCGTGGTGCCAAGGTCGTCGCCGCTGCGCTGCGCGACGCCGGCATGGAAGTCATCTACACCGGGCTGCACCAGACGCCTGAGATGATCGCGACCGCAGCGATTCAGGAAGACGTCGACGTCGTCGGCCTCTCGATCCTGAGCGGCGCACACATGA